>JASLEM010000418.1 GCA_030151165.1 Burkholderiaceae bacterium | reverse complement strand
GGCGATGCACGCCACGCCGGACTCGAGCCGCTGGATCGTCGTGCCCATCCTGCTCGCCGGCGTGCTGGGCGGCATGGCCTGGGCCGCGGTCGTCGCGTTCCTGCGCGATCGCGCGAACGCGCGCGAGATCCACGTCAGCCTGATGCTGGTCTACGTCGCCGACCAGGTGCTGAAATACCTGGTCTACGGCCCCTGGAAGGATCCGGCGGGCTACAACTTCCCGCAGACGATCACCTTCCTCGACGCCACCAAGATCCCGCGCCTGTTCGCCGGCCTGCGCGTGAACATCGGCTTCGTCTTCGCGCTGCTGTCGGTCGTCGCGTTCTGGCTGTTCCAGTTCCGCTCGGCGGCCGGCTTCCAGATGCAGGTCGGCGGCCTCGCGCCCGCGGCCGCGCGCTACGCGGGCTTCTCGTCGCGGCGCGCGTTGTGGGTGGCGCTGCTGCTGTCGGGTGGCATGGCGGGCCTGGCCGGCGCGTTCGAGGTCGCGGGGCCGCTGGGCCAGCTCACGCCGTACGTGCCCGCGGGCTACGGCTTCGCGGCGATCATCGTCGCCTTCGTCGGCCGGCTGCACCCGGTCGGCATCCTGTTCTCCTCGATTTTGATGAGCCTGTTCTACATCGGCGGCGAGCTCGCGCAGTCGCGCATGGGCCTGCCCAAGTCGCTCACGGGCGTGTTCCAGGGCGCGCTGCTGTTCTCGCTGCTCGCGTGCGACACGCTGATCCACTACCGCGTCCGCTGGCAGTCCCGCCACGCCGCGGTCGCGAAGGTTGCGTGATGGACGCCTACGCGCTGCTCATCGCCGCCACGCTCAACGCCGGCACCATCCTCGCGATCGCCGGCTTGGGGCTGTTGATCAACGAGCGCGCCGGCGTCGTCAACCTCGGCGCCGAGGGGATGATGCTGGTCGCCGCGATCGCGGGCTTCGCGACCGCCGTCCACACGGGCAACGACTGGCTCGCGTTCGGCGCCGGCGCGCTCGCGGGCGGCGCGATGGCCGCGGCGTTCGGCGGGCTCGTGATCTGGCTCAACACCAACCAGTACGCCACGGGCCTCGCGCTGAGCCTGTTCGGCAGCGGCTTCTCGGCGTTCGTCGGCATCAACTACGCGCAGGAGCGCCTCGGCGCGCGGCCGCATTTCTCGGTGCCCGTCCTCGGCGATCTCCCGTTCGTCGGCCCGGCGCTGTTCCGCCAGCATCCGATGGTCTACCTCGCGATGGCGCTCACCGCGGGCCTCGCATGGTTCCTGTATCGCTCGCGCGCCGGTCTCGTGCTGCGCGCGGTCGGCGAGTCGCCCGAGTCGGCGCACGCGCTCGGCTACCCGGTGCGGCGCATCCGGCTCGCGGCGGTGGTCGCGGGCGGCGCGCTGTGTGGCGTGGCCGGCGCCTACATCAGCGTGATCTACACGCCGTTGTGGGTCGAAGGCATGATCGCCGGCAAGGGCTGGATCGCGCTCGCGCTCACGACCTTCGCGACCTGGCGCCCGGCGCGCATCCTGCTCGGCGCCTACCTGTTCGGCGGCGTCACGATGCTGCAGTTCCACCTGCAGGCGGAAGGGCTGCAGATCTCGAGCCAGCTGTTGACGATGCTGCCGTATCTCTCGACCATCGTGGTGCTCGTGCTGATCTCGCGCAACCCGGCGTGGATCCGCGCGAACATGCCGGCGTCGCTCGGCAAGCCGTTCTTCCCGGGCAGCTAGACGACTGTTCCCGCTTTCCCAGCGTTCCCAGAATTCATCCAGAGGAGATCCCATGACGACAAGCACCCGGCGTTCCCTGCTCCAGGCGAGCGGCTGGACGAGCCTCGCGATCGCCGCCCTGCTGGCCGGCTGCAGCAAGCCGGCCGAGAACGCGGCGCCGGCCGCCTCCGACGCGGCGTCCGCGGCCTCCGCCACGACGGCGGCCGCGCCCGCGCCGGCCCCGGCGGCCTCGGGCCCGCTGAAGATCGCGTTCGCCTACATCGGCCCCGTCGGCGACGGCGGCTGGACGTTCGCGCACGACAACGGCCGCAAGGCGCTCGAAGCCGCGCTCGGCGCGAAGGTCGCGACGACCTTCGTCGAGAAGGTGCCGGAGTCGGCCGACGCCGAACGCGTCTTCCGCGACCTGGCCGCGCAGGGCAACACGTTGATCTTCGGCACCAGCTTCGGCTACATGGAGCCGATGGTGAAGGTCGCGGCCGACAACCCGAACGTCAAGTTCGAGCACGCGACCGGCTACAAGACCTCGGCCAACATGCGCACCTACGACAGCCGCACCTACGAAGGCGCGTACATGGCCGGCGTCGTCGCCGGCGGCATGACGAAGACGAACACGCTGGGCGTCGTCGGCTCGATCCCGATCCCCGAGGTGATCCGCAACATCGACAGCTTCACGCTCGGCGCGCAGAGCGTGAACCCGAAGGTGAAGGTCAAGGTCGTGTGGGTCAACGAGTGGTTCAACCCGCCCAAGGAAACCGAGGGCGCGCAGTCGCTGATCGACGGCGGTGCCGACGTTCTGTTCCAGAACACCGACTCCAGCGCCGTGCTGCAGACGGCCGAGAAGAACGGCAAGTACGGCATCGGCTGGGACTCGGACATGACGGCCTACGGCCCGAAGGCCCACCTCGCGTCGTCGGTCGTGAACTGGGGCCCGTACTACATCAAGGCCGCGAACGACGCGCTCAACGGCACGTGGACGACCGGCCACGCATGGTGGGGCGTGAAGGAAGGCGCGATCGACCTGGTCTCGATCTCCGACAAGGTGCCGGCCGACCTGAAGGCGAAGATCGACAAGGTCAAGTCGGGCCTGAAGGACGGCAGCTTCACGATCTGGAAGGGCCCGATCACCGGCTCCGACGGCAAGGACGTGCTCAAGGCCGGCGAGACCGCCGACGACAAGTTCATGGGCGGGATCAAGTTCTACGTCAAGGGCGTCGACGGCCAGGTGCCGGGCAACTGATCGCCCGGCGACGGGTTCGGCGCTACGCGGGACGCGGCGCGCCGAACCGGTCGTCCAGCCGGATCTCCGCGATCCGGTGGACGTTGCGCAGGCATTCGGCGAACTCGTCGTCGGGTGAATTCCGCAAGCGGCGCTCGAAGGTCTCGATGATGGCGCCGCGCGTCAGCCCGAGTCCGTCGGGGCCGCGCACCGCGAGGATGAACGGCCAGCCGAAGCGGCGGTCGTAAGCATCGTTGAGCGCGTGCAGGCGCGCGAATTCCTCGGGCGAGCACTGCGTGAGGCCCGAGCGCGATTGCTCGTTCGTGGAGTCGGCCGTCAGCGTCCCGGCGATCATGGCCTTGCCGGCGAGGCGCGGGTGGGCGCGCAGCAGCGCGAGTTGCGCGTCGCGGCCACCGGCGGCGACCGCCGCGGCCAGCGCCCGCTCCAAGCCATCGAGGTCGCCGAACGGCCGCGCGGCCATCGCGGCCTCGGCGATCCACGGCGAGTGCTCGTAGACGCCGTCCAGCGCGGCCACGGCGTCGGCGGCGGGGAGGGCGTCGAGCTGCGCGATCGTCAGGCTCATGGCGCGACGGCCGGCGGCGGGAACTCGCGGCGCCAGTGGCGGGCGATGTCGATGCGGCGGCAGATCCAGACGCGGTCGTGCGAACCGACATGGTCGAGGAAGCGCCGGAGCGCACCAATTCGGCCCGGACGCCCCAGCAGGCGGCAGTGCATGCCGACGCTCATCATCTTCGGCGCCGTCTCGCCCTCGGCGTACAGGGCGTCGAAGGCGTCGCGCAGGTAGGTGAAGAAGTCCTCGCCGGTGGCGAAACCCTGGGGCAGCGCGAAGCGCATGTCGTTGCAGTCGAGCGTGTACGGCACGATCAGGTGCGGCACGCGCCCTCCATCGGTGCGCTCGACGGTCGTCCAGAACGGCAGGTCGTCGCCGTAGTGGTCGCTGTCGTATTCGAAGCCGCCGAAGTCGGCGACGAGGCGGCGTGTGGCGGGGCTGTCGCGGCCGGTGTACCAGCCCACGGGGCGCGTGCCGGTGAGTTGCGTGATGGCGTCCACGGCGAGCTGCAGGTGCGCGCGCTCGGTGGCCTCGTCGACCTGCTGGTAGTTGATCCAGCGCCAGCCGTGCGACGCGATCTCGTGGCCCGCCTCGACGAACGCGCGCGCCATCTCCGGATTTCGCTCCAACGCCATGCCGACGCCGAAGACGGTGAGCGGCAGGCCGCGCTTCTCGAACTCGCGCAGGATCCGCCACGCGCCGGCGCGCGAGCCGTATTCGTAGATCGACTCCATGCTGAGGTGGCGGTCGGCGTACGCGGGCGGGTTCGCCATCTCGGACAGGAACTGCTCGCTGCCGGCGTCGCCGTGCAGCACCGAGTTCTCCGCCCCTTCCTCGTAATTGAGCACGAACTGCAGCGCCACGCGCGCGTCGCCCGGCCAGCGCGGATGCGGCGGCGTGCGGCCGTAGCCGACCAGGTCGCGGGGATAGCTTGGGGGGATCACGTCGTGCGGATCGGACACCGGGGGGTAATCGCGGAGGGTGGATCGAGGTCGAAGACGCTATCTTGCCGGCGCAGCGGCCGCGAACCCATGCTCGTTGATGGATATCGTTCATACGACCAAGCGCATAGCTGTGAATTTGGCCCCTGTCTTGCTTTACCTCAACTACACAAAACCTCAGGACGCCCTGCCATGACGAGACGCACCACTCCCCGCCAGACATCGCGGCATTCCACCGGCCTTCGCACCGCGGTCAAGCCGCTGGCCCTGCTGATCGGCCTGGCGTTCGCGCACGGCGCCGCCTGGTCGCAGGCCGCCGCCGCGCCGGACGCCGCCGCGTCGTCGGCCGCCCAGGCCGGCACGCTGCAGACCGTGACCGTGACCGCCGAGCGCGTCACCGAAAACATCAAGGACGTGCCGATCTCGGTGTCGCAGGTCAGCGGCGAGGCGCTGGACGTCATCAACTCCTCGGGCGAGGACATCCGCGCGCTGTCGGGCCGCGTGCCGAGCCTGAACATCGAGTCGTCGTTCGGCCGCGCGTTCCCGCGCTTCTACATCCGCGGCTATGGCAACACCGACTTCCACCTGAACGCGTCGCAGCCGGTGTCGCTGGTCTATGACGACGTCGTCCAGGAGAACCCGATCCTGAAGGGCTTCCCGATCTTCGACACCGCCGACGTCGAAGTGCTCGCCGGCCCGCAGGGCACGCTGTTCGGCCGCAACACGCCGGCCGGCGTGGTGAAGGTCGACTCGGTGAAGCCGGGTCGCCTCGTGGGCGGCTACTTCAACGCGAGCTGGGGCCGCTTCAACACGATCAACCTCGAAGGCGCCTACAACACGCCGATCGGCCCGGACTGGGCGATCCGCGTGTCGGCGCAGTCGCAGCACCGCGACAACTGGGTCACCAACACCGCACCGAAGCAGCAGACCGGCCCGCTCGAAGGCTACGACGACGAAGCCGCGCGCGTGCAGCTGCTGTACAAGCCCTCGGGCACGTTCAGCGCGCTGTTCAACGTCCACGGCCGCGACCTCGACGGCACCGCGCGCCTGTTCCGCGCCAACATCATCCAGCCGGGCACGAACAACCTCGTGCCGGGCTTCGATCCGTACCAGGTGCAGTTCGACGGCGGCAACAAGCAGACGCTCGAGAACGAAGGCGCGAGTGCGCACCTGAAGTGGGTGTTGAACGACAACCTGACGCTGAACTCGATCACCGGCTGGGAGCACGTCCAGTCCTTCAGCCGCGGCGACGTCGACGGCGGCTACGGCGCGTCCTACGACCCGCCGATGGGCCCGGGCTTCATCCCGTTCGCGGACGAGACCTCCGACGCGATGCACGGCCACGAGCAGCTGAGCCAGGAGTTCCGCGCGGAATACACCGCCGGCCCGCTGACGGCGCAGGGCGGCCTGTACCTGTTCCACGAGCAGTACGACATCCACAGCCTGGCCTACGACACGCTGTTCGGCGGCCCGGACACCGAGGTCGACGCCGGCCAGAAGAACAACGCCTGGGCGCTGTTCGGCTCGCTCGGCTACGACATCACGAAGGACTTCAAGGTACGCGGCGGCCTGCGCTACACGCAGGACAAGAAGTCGCTCGTGACGACGCCCGTGTCCGACAGCGGCGTCGACGACAGCGCCGGCCTGACCAAGAGCACGAAGGACTCGCGCACGACGTGGGACCTGAGCGGCACCTACTCGCTCACCGCCGACACCAATGTCTACGCGCGCGTCGCCACCGGCTTCCGCGCGTCCAGCATCTTCCCGGCGTCCGACTTCAACCCGGTGAGCTCGGCACGTCCCGAGACGAACACGTCGTACGAGTTCGGCGTGAAGTCCGACCTGTTCGACAAGCGCGCTCGCGTGTCGGCGGACGTCTTCCACTACGACGTGAAGAACCAGCAGCTGAGCGCCGTCGGCGGCTCCGACAACAAGACGCTGCTGCTCAGCGCCCACAAGGTCGAAGGCGACGGCTTCGAGCTGAACCTCGACGCCTACCTGCTGGACAACCTGCTGGTGACCCTGAACGGCAGCTACAACTTCACCAAGATCAAGGATCCGGGCCTGACGGTGGGTGTCTGCGGTTCGTGCACCGTGACCAACCGCGAAGCGACGCTCGGCACGACGACGGTCGCCTACGTCGACGGCAACCCGCTGCCGCAGGCGCCGAAGGTCGTGGCCAACATCACGGCGCGGTACGGCATCCCGATGGGCAATGGCGGCGAGTGGTTCGCGTTCACCGACTGGTCGTACCGCAGCAAGGTCAACTTCTTCCTGTACGAGTCGAAGGAGTTCACCGGCAAGGCGATGACGATCGGCGGCCTGCGTTCGGGCTACGACTGGGACAATGGCAAGTACGAAGTCGCCGCGTTCGTGCGCAACGTGACGAACCAGATCCGCGTCACCGGCGCGATCGACTTCAACAACCTGACCGGCTTCATCAACGACCCGCGCACGTGGGGCGTGCAGTTCAAGTCGACGTTCTGAGCGTTTTCCGCACTGCCATCAAGACCTGGGATCAGCGTCGATCGGCTCGAGCGGCAGGCTCGGGCGATCGACGCCTTTTTTTTGGAGACAGCCTTGAGATCACCGACCCTCGCGGCGCTGCTGGCCCTCGGCCTGGCCGGCGGCGCCCACGCCGCCACGCCCGCGAATGCCGCACCCGTCGCGCCTGCTGCGTCCGCCGCCCCCGCGGCGCGCGCCTGCCTCAGCGACTGCACGCCGCGCATCGGCATCGTCTCGGCCTTCGGCCAGGAAGCCGACATCCTCGTCGCCCAGACGCACGATGCGCGCACCTGGATGCTCAACGGCAACCGCTTCACCACCGGCACGCTGCGCGGCAACCCCGTGGTGATCGTGCTGAGCGGCGTGAGCATGATCAATTCGACGATGGTCACGCAGCTGATGGTCGACCACTTCGCGGTCGAGCGGCTCGTGATGTCCGGCATCGCAGGCGGCGTGAACCCGGCGCACCACGTCGGCGACGTGACGATTCCCGACCGTTGGGCCATGCCCCTGGAGGTCTTCTGGAATCGCGACAGCGTGCTGCCCGCGGCCTGCGGCAAGCCGGCGGACGTGTCGTGCCTCGGGCTGAAGCTCGCGACCGTCGACGGCAAGCCCGTGCCGCCGTTCGAGCTCGATGCCCGCCACCAGGCGCCGACCGGCCTGTTCATGCGCGAGAACTTCGTGATGACCGCGGCCAACGCGCCCGGCGGCGAGTTCCGCTTCGACTATCCCGTCGACGCCGCGATGCTCGCCGTGGCGCGCGACATCCACCCGGTGCTCGAGCGTTGCGGCCCGCGCGCGCGCGTCGCGCCCGCGACCGAGCCGGATCCGAAGCTGTGCGTGAAGTCGCAGCCGCGGGTGATCGTCGGCGGCCGCGGCGTCTCGGGCTCGGCCTTCCTCGCGAACCCGCAGTACCGCGCCTACCTGTTCGAGCAGTTGCACGCGGAGACCTTCGAGATGGAGACCGCCGCCCTCGCGCACGTGGCCTACGCCAACGCCATCCCGTACATCGCGTTCCGCAGCCTCAGCGACCTCGCGGGCGCGGAGGAATTCAACCCCGATGTCGTCGCGCTGTTCGCGAGCGGTCTGGCCGAGACGAACGAGGCCGCGGTGACGCTGGCGTTCCTCGATGACTGGGCGAAGCGGCCCGCCGCGCATTGAACGGGGCCGGCGCTGCGCCATGAAAAACGCCCGCGGCGAGGCGGGCGTTCGGAGTGGCAGGCCGGCGCGGGCCGGCTTGCGCGATCAGTGCACGGTGAGCGTGTACGTGCGCGTCGAGCTGAGGCCGTAGTTGTCCGCGGCCGTGACCACGAAGGTGTACGTGCCGGCCACGGGGGCCTTCCACGACAGCACGCCCGAGCCGGGAACCAGGGTCATGCCGGCCGGCGCGCCCGTCATCGTGTAGGTCATCACGCCGGTATTCGGATCGGTCGCGGTGATCGTCGACGTGAACGCGACGCCGTGGGTCGCCGTGAGAGCGGCGCTGCCGGTGAACACCGTCGGCACGTTCGGGATGATCTTCAGCGTGTACGTCGCGCTCGCGCTGCCGCCACTGGTGGTGGCCTTGACGACGAACGTGTAGTTGCCCGTGACCGGCGCCGTCCAGCGCAGCACGCCGTAGGCATCGATCGTCGTGCCGGCGGGCGCGCCCGTCATCGTGTAGGTCGTCGCGCCGAAGGTTGCCGTGATGGCCAGCGACTTGCCGAACACCGTCGCGTTGCGGCCGACGAGCGCGCCGCCCGGAACGGTCGGGATGGCGACCGGCGTGGCGGTCGGCGTGCTGGCGGTGCTGGCGACGCCCGTCAGCAGCGGCAGCAGCGCGGCGACGTTCGGCGTGCCCCAGCCCGTGGCGGTGTCGAAGCCGGTGCCGGCCGAGCAGAGCGCGCAGGTGCCGTTGGTGCCGTCGACGATGTCGCTGAAGGCCGCGGCGTAGGTGCCCGGCACCGGCGCGATCGTCTTGTACAGCAGCGCGTGGATGTCGCCGAGCGCGGTCTTCGCGTTCGCGGCGCGGATCGCGTTCGCGACCGCGATGATGCCGGCCCATTGCGGGGCCGCGATGCTCGTGCCGCCGTAGGCGGGCCACACCGTGGCGGCGCCGGGCAGCGTCATCGAGATGTACTGGCCGGTGACCGGGTTGGCGTTGAACGCCACGTCGGCCTGCGCGCGCTTGGCCAGCGCGGCGCCGCCGTGGGGAACCAGGCCCACCTGCCACGTCGGCACGGCTTCGTAGAGGCTCACGCCGCCACCACCGTGCAACCAGGCCTGCTCGTAGCGCGTGCCCGAACCCGACCAGTTCATGCCCGTGCCGCCGACGGCCAGCACGTTCGGCGAGACCGCCGGCCACTGGACGACGCCGCCGGTGTCGCCGGTGGCCGCGAGGTAGGTCATGCCGGTCGTCGTGAACACCGAATCTTCGTTGGCGGCCCAGCCCGGATCGTTCAGGCCGAAGCTCATCGAGACCGCGCCGGCGCCCATGCGGTTGGCGAGGCCGATGCCGCCGAGCAGGTTGTTGGTCATCGAGTCGGGCGTCTCGATCAGCACGATGCGGGCGAGCGGCGCGATCGCGTGCGCCCACTGGATGTCGATCTTGCTCTCGGGCGCCCAGCTGGCGTCGTAGGTCGGCGCCGTGGTGGTCATCGTCTTCGCGCTGGTGGCGTAGACGACGGACAGCGTGCAGTTGGCCGGCGCGGCGGCCAGCGGCAGCGTGGCGGTGGTCGCGATGGGAACGGCGGTGCAGGTCGGCAGGCCGAAGCGCGTCGAGAAGCCGTTCAGGTCGGCCAGCGCGGAGGCGTCGTGGTGGGCGTCGATCACATAGATCGTCTGGCCGCGGCCGAGGGTCGCCGCGACCGTCGCGGAGATCGCGGCGCCGACGGCGGGCAGGTCCGGCAGGCCGTAGGCGGCGCGGATCTGCGCCGGCGTGTAGACCGCGCCCGTGAGCACGCGCGCCGTCGTGGCGGGCGTGGTCGAGGCGGAGGCCGACGCGATGCGCGTGCGCGCGCCGTCGTTCATGTGCTGGGCCAGCGATTGCGGCGTGAGGCCGCGGGTCGGCAGGTCGGCGACCGACGGATCGATGTCGAACGTGCGCGGCGCCTGGTGGCCCGACGCGTTGGTGCCGCCGACGTCGACCATCGACGGTTCGGCCGGCATCGCCGGTGCCATGTGGAACGTCGGCGTGACGCTGGAGTTCGCGAGCTCGGCATCCAGCGCGGCGGACGTCGTGGCTGCGGAGGCGGCCGAGGACGCCGCGGTCGCGACGATGGGGGCGGAGGTGGTGGTGGCGGTGTCGCCGTCGGTGGCCGAGGCCGGGTTGGCCGTCGCGCTGGCGGTGCTGCCGCCGCCGCAGGCAGCGAGGCTGCCGCCGAGGAGGGCCACGAACAGGGCAAGGGCGGGAGCGCGGGCGGCCGTCGGAGCCTTGTGATTGCGAGTCAAGAGAGATCCTTCGATGAACTGAACTCATCGGCAGGCTCGGGAGGACATGGCAATCCCGACGCAACGGAGCATCGTGACCAGCACGCCATCACGCCGGACCCGCCGGGTGTGGACATGCAGCGCGCGACCGGAAGCGGGCGTGCGTTGCAAGGCGCTGTTGTCGGGTTCCTGGCGACGGTTGGACGGTCGCGTGGAACTCGCCAGAGCAGCGAGTGCGTCAGGGTCGAATCCCAGGGGGTCTTGACTCCGGACTTGGTTGCCGTTTTTCGACGACGGATGAATATTACCGCAGCATCTACGGAAATACTCGCCAAGATGCAACAAGGTGCTGCTCTTCCATGGCAAGAAACCCATTTCGAATGGTCGAGTAGATATTTCCGATTCAGCTCGGCAAGGGTATCTGCCAGCAACCTCGACCCCTTGGATCGCCGGTGAAAGTGCAGTATGGGGAGACCTTCAGCGTGCTGAAGGTGTTCCATGCTGGTGCGCGCTGGAAAGTTGCTCGGCCGGGCACGAAAAACTCGTTTTTACGAGATTCGACAAAGTGCCCGGATCGCCCGTCGAGCTGGCGCGAGCCACCTTGAGTTTCAAGCGCAGCCCTCATTCGGTGCATAAGTGTGCGCACACAAAAGCGGGCGATGCGCCAGCCATGCAAAGGAACGATCGTTCCGCCGGGCCAGCCGCGGGCCCCGGGAAGCGCGCTTTCCCGACCGCGGACATCCAGGTCTCCCTTCGATTCGCCGTGTGGCCTCTTGATCAGGGTTTACGACGAGTGCCGCGGGAACATCGGTTGCAAAGGGTTACACGGACCTTCCGTGGCCTGGGGTCCCTGTTGCATAGGCCTCTTGCTAGGAGGAATCGTCATGAAACTGAAATCCTGCCTGACCTTGATCGCGCTCGCCTGTGTCGGTGCAAGCGCATCGGCCACCAACGTGACGGACTGGGGCACGCTCGGCCCCACCGCCGACGTCGCTTACATCACGTACCACGATGCGGCCGGTCCGGTCGACGACATCTACACGTTCAACATCGACGCGACGTCCGACGTGGACGGCTACGGCGAGGAATTCGAGGCACGCTCCGTCTCGATGCCCGGCGCCACGTTCACCCTGTTCTCGGGCGCGGTCGGCTCGGGGTCGCAGGTCGGCGACCCCATGCCGTTCAACAACACCGCGACGGAGCACATGTACATGTCGCTGCCGACCGGGAACTACTACTTCGAGATCATGGCCACCAGCGTCCTCGCCGGCTCGGCCTACGACTTCGAAGCCTATGCGAACGAATCCGGCGGCGGCGCCTCGGACGCGCCGGAGCCCGCGAACGCCGCGCTCCTGCTGTCGGGGCTGGCGCTGCTGGGCTTCATGGCCAAGCGCCGCAAGCAGGGCTGAACCGAGGTCGGACGCGGCGCCTTCCCGGGCCGCGCGCAACAAAAAAGGCAGTGTCTCGCGACGCTGCCTTTTTCATGTGCGAAGCGCGCGCGGGTGCGCGCCGATCGCGGCTTACTTGCCGGACTTGCCGGTCAGCGTCTCGAGTTCGTCGAGCAGGCGATCCATGCGCTTGACGAGCGCGCGGTACGGCGCCGGCGTGGCCATGTCGAGGCCGGCGGCCTTCACGACCAGGTACGGGTCGTTCGAGCCGCCCGCCTTGAGCATGTTCAGGTAGCGCGTGCGCAGGTCGGTGTCGCCCTTCTCGATGCCTTCGGCGAAGTAGGCGGCGGCGCTGATCGACGTCGCGTACTGGTACACGTAGAAATCGTTGTAGAAGTGCGGGATGTACTCCCACTCGGAGCCGTACAGGTCCTCGATCTTCATGACGCCCGTCGCGTCGCCGTGGTAGCGGCGCAGCAGGTCGAGGTAGATTTTGGTCAGGTCTTCGCCGGTGAGCGGCTGGTCCTTCTCGACGGCCTCGTGCGCCTTCAGCTCGAACTCGGCGAACATCGCCTGGCGGAAGAACGTCGTGCGCAGGCCTTCGAGCGCCTGCGTGATCGCGTAGATCTTCTCTTCCTTCGTCTTCGCGTGGGCGCTGACGTAGTCGGCGAGCAGCATCTCGTTGGTCGTCGACGGGATCTCGGCGACGAAGATGCCGTAGTCGGCGAGCTCGTACGGCTGGTTGGCTTCGGCGAGCACCGAGTGCATCGCGTGGCCCCACTCGTGGGCGACGGTCGTCACGCTCTCGTAGTTGTTGTTGAAGCTGGTGAGCACGAACGGGTGGACGTCGTACGCGGCCGGGTTCATGTAGGCGCCGGCGCGCTTGCCTTCGCGCGGCACGGCGTCCATCCAGCCTTCCTGGAAGTGCTGGCCGAGCGCCTTGACGTAGTCGTCGCCCAGCGGCTGCACGGCCTGCAGCGTCAGCTGCTCGGCTTCGCCGAGCGTGTAGCTGCGCGGCGGCTTCACGAGCGCGGCGTAGACGTCGGAGTACTTCTGCTCCTTCAGGCCCAGCATCTTGCCGCGCAGCTTCAGGTAGCGCTGCAGCGTCGGCAGGCCGGCGTTGGCTTCGGTGACCAGCGTGCGGTAGACGGCGTCCGGCGTGTTGTTGCCGCTCAGCGCGTCGGCCAGGCCCGAGTCGTACTTGCGCACGTGCGCGTCGAAGGTGACGCCCTTCAGGTGGGCCGTGTAGATCGTGCCGATCGTGCGCTCGAAGGACTTGTAGACGGGCCAGAACGCGTGGAAGACCTGCGCGCGCACCTTCGGATCCTGGTCGTCGCGGTACTTGACGTAGGTCTCCTGGTCGAGCGTGACGAGCTTGCCGTGGATCGTGACCTTGGGCCAGGGCAGGTCGGCGTTGTCCAGGATCTCGAAGATCTGCTGCGGCTGCGACAGCGGGTCTCCGGCGGCGGCCATCAGCGCTTCCTCGCTGGGCGACAGCGTGTGCGCGGCGAGGCGCAGCTGGGTGTGCAGGTTGTACGCGTGCACCTTCAGGCCCGGCTCGGCGGCGATGTAGCCGTCGATCTTCTGCTGGCCGATCGCGGCGACCTCGGGCGCGAACCACGACGTGGCCTGCGCGTACTGGCTGTCCAGCGATTCCGCCTGCTGGCGGCGCGCGGCGTTCGCGGTGATCTTGGTGTTCTCGTCGCCCTTCAGGTTGGCGTAGGTGTCCAGGCGCGCGACTTCGCGGCGCACGTCCGACATCTTCTTCATCGCGTTCAGCAGCGTCGCCGAGCTCGTGCCGAGCGTGCCTTGCAGCGCCTTGATCTCGGGCAGCTGCGCGACGACCTTGGCGCGCGACGCGTCCCAGGCCGCGTCGTCCGCGTACAGGCTCGTGAGGTTCCAGGTCGCCGGCGGATTGGCGGGACTCGGTGCGGCCGCGCTCGCGGCGGGCGTGGCGGTGGCGGCGTGCGCCAGCGGGGCGGCCAGGAAGCCGGCGGCGATGGAGAGGGCGAGGATGGTATGTTTCATGAGGGGCGACGTGGCGTGGGCAAAGCCGCGACGATACGCCTTGCCTAGGGGAGCGTGGCGCGCGGCTGCGACGAATTGCAGAACGGCGGGCGCGAATCGCGGGAGGACAAACCCTGGGGCGCCGACTTGGTGCGCGGCGCACCCCGAAAAATCAGGGTTTCCTCTTAACTCGAAAGCCGATCCGTCATGCTCGATCGAACCGCCGCGCCGATGCTGCCGGACGACACGCTGGACACCGTCGTGATCGGCGCCGGCGTCGTCGGCCTCGCCTGCGCGCGGGCGCTGGCGTCCCGCGGGCGCGAGGTCGTCGTGCTGGAGGCGCTGGCCGCCGCCGGCTCGGTCACCAGCGCGCGCAACAGCGAGGTGCTGCATGCGGGCCTGTACTACGAGACCGGTTCGGCGAAGGCGCGGCTGTGCGTCGACGGCCGGCGCGCGCTGGTGCGCTACTGCGTGGAACGCGGCGTCGCGCATCGGCTGTGCGGGAAGCTGGTCGTCGCGACGGACGCCACGCAGGTCGATGCGCTCGAGCGCCTGCACGCGCAGGCGCACGCGAACGGCATCGAGGACGTCCGCCTCGTCACCGGCGCCGCGGCGCGCGCGATGGAGCCCGCGCTCGCGGAGGGTGTCGTCGCGGCGCTGCATTCGCCGTCCACCGGCATCGTCGACAGCCACGCCCTGATGCTCGCGCTGCGGGCCGACGCCGAAGCCGGCGGCGCCGTCGTCGCCTTGCGCAGCCCGGTACTCGGGGCGCGCGTCGACGGCGAGGGACTGTCGCTCGAGGTCGGCGGCGCGCAGCCGGCGCGCGTGCACGCGCGGCGCGTCGTGAACGCCGCGGGCCTCGACGCGCCCGCGCTGGCGCGCCGCCTCGCCGGCCTCGCGCCCGCGCACGTGCCGCGCGAGTACCGATGCAGGGGCAGCTGGTTCGCGCTCGCGGGCCGCGCGCCGTTCGGGCGGCTGGTCTATCCGATGCACGACGCCGCGGGCCTGGGCGTCCACCTGACACTCGACTTGAGCGGACAGGCCCGCTTCGGCCCCGACGTCGAATGGCTGCCGGACGTCGGCACCGGATCCGACGCCATCGACTACACCGTCGACCCCACGCGCGCCGCAGGCTTCGCCGCCGCGATCCGCCGCTACTGGCCCGGCCTGCGCGACGACGCGCTGGTGCCGGCCTACAGCGGCGTGCGCCCGAAGATCGCCGGGCCGTCGCAGCCCGCGGCCGATTTCCGGATCGACGGCCCGGCCGATCACGGCGTGCGCGGCTTGGTCAACCTGTTCGGGATAGAGTCGCCCGGCCTGACGGCGTCGCTGGCCATCGGCGAGGCCGTCGCCACCCTGCTGGACGACTGACGACCCGGCGATCGCTCGGGCACATGCCTTGCCTCGAGCCGCGGGCTGTTGTCGAGCAAGGCGTTTCTTGCATGCCAGCCGCCGATGTCGCGGACAAAAGTTGCCGGCGGCCCGACCCACCTTTCAAACGAGGACCTTGCCGCCATGCCCGTTCGACGCAGCCCCCTGTTCGCGGCGATCGCCTCCGGTGTCGCACTGACGCTGCCGGCCCTCGCCTCGGCACAGACCGCCGCGGCCTGCGCCGCCGTCGCCGACAACGCACAGCGGCTCGCGTGCTACGACGCGCTGTACCGCGCGGGTGGCGCGGCGGGCGGCACGTCGCCGGCCGAACAGGCCACGCCCGCGGCGCCCACGTCGGCGGCCAAGCCCATCCCCGCGCCGGTCGCGCGCAACGAGCCCAGCGCGCTCGAGGCCGTGGCCACCGCGCCGAGCGGCAAGGGCCTCGCCGCCGCCGACTACCTGACCAAGTTCTGGGAGCTCGATCCCGACGGCAAGCGCGGCACCTTCGTCGTGCGCACCTACGCGCCCAACTACCTGCTGCCGCTGCACTACACCAGCAGCGTCAACCGCGCGCCGACCAGCCCGACGCATCCGAACGGCGGCACCTTCCCCGAGTACCGCAAGGCCGAGGCCGAGCTGCAGGTGTCGCTGCGCACCAAGGTGCTGGAGGACGTGCTGCTGCCCAACGCCGACCTGTGGGTCGCATACACGCAGCAATCGATCTGGCAGCTGTGGAACGCGCACGACTCGTCGCCGTTCCGCAGCAGCGACTACCAGCCCGAGGCGATGTACGTCGTGCCGATCCCCGACCAGATGGGCGCGCTGGCCGGCGGCTGGCGCTGGCGCATGGCGATCGCCGGCATCGCGCACGAGTCGAACGGGCAGGGCGATCCGCTGTCGCGCAGCTGGAACCGCGCCTACATCGGCACCGCGTTCACGCACGACGACATCGCGCTGCAGGCGCGCTTCAACCACCGGCTCGCGGAATCCGGCGTCGACGACAACCCGCGCATCACCGACTACATCGGCAACACCGAGCTGACCGGCTCGTGGTTCCCGGGCGAGACGACGATGCAGCTGGTCGCGCGCACCTCGTTCAAGTCGTGGGACAAGGGCTCGGTGCAGTTCAACTGGACGCACCCGGTCTTCGCGAACAAGCCCGACGGCCTGCGCTGGTACGTGCAGCTGTTCTCGGGCTATGGAGAGACGCTGCTGGACTACAACCACCGGCAGACGAGCGTCGGCCTCGGCTTCACGCTGTTCCAGCTGTGATCGCTACAGTCGGGGCTCGAAGGAGACCCGAATGAGCACCGTGAAACTCTGGAACGACGAGCAGGTCGCCGCCAATGCGCGCGTGGCCGCCGTCTTCGCCGACATCCGCGCGACGCGCCAGTCCGACTTCGTCAACAACTTCTGGCGCGCGCTCGCCAACCAGCCCGCGCTGCTCGAACGCACGTGGGCCGGCGTGAAGGACGTGATGGTCGCGCCGGGCGTGCTCGACCCGCTGACGAAGGAGTTGATCTACATCGCGGTGTCGACGGCCAACAGCTGCTCGTACTGCGCGCACTCGCACACCGCCGCGGCGCGCGCGAAGGGGTTGACGGACGGACAGCATGCGGAGCTGCTGTCGGTGATCGCGCTGGCGTCGAGCACCAACGCGATCGCGAACGCGCTGCAGATCCCGGTCGACGACGTCTTCCGCGTCGACGGCTGACGCTCAGGCGCCGAAGCGGTAGACCGAGCGGCTGCGGTAGTACACCTCGCCGGGCCGCAGGATCGTCGACGGCCAGTCGGCGTGGTGCGGCGAGTCGGGATGATGCTGCGGCTCCAGGCAGACGGCCGAGCGATGCCCGTAGACCGCACCGCCGTGGCCGCGCAGCGTGCCGTCCAGGAAGTTGCCGGAGTAGAACTGGATCGCCGGCTCGGTCGTGTGCAGTTCGAGCGTGCGGCCCGACGCCGGATCCTCGAGCCGGGCGGCGAGCCTCGCCGTGCCGTCCGCGCCGTCGAGGATCCAGTTGTGGTCGTAGCCGCCGGCCAGCGCGAGCTGCGGGTGCACGTCGCCGAGGCGCGCGCCGATCGCGGTCGGCGTGCGGAAGTCGAACGGCGTGCCGGCGACCTCGGCGATGCCGGTCGGGATCAGCGTGGCGTCGATCGCGTTGAAGCGGCTGGCCGGCAACGTCAACACCTGGCCCGTCGCCGACGCCACGCCGGCGCCCGCGAGGTTGAAGTAGTCGTGGTGGCTCAGGTTGACGACGGTCGCGCGGTCGGTGCGCGCCTCGTAGTCGACCTGCCACGTGCGGCCGCCGCGCAGCGCGTAGGTCACGCGTGCCTCGACCCGCCCCGGGAAACCCTGCTCACCGTCCGCGCTGACGTAGCGCAGCGTGAGCGCCGGGCCGCCGAGCGCGTCGTCGTGCGCGCGTGTGGACTCGATCTCCCACAGCTGCGTGCCGAAGCCGCGCTGGCCGCCGTGCAGGCAGTTCGGGCCGTCGTTGCGATCGAGCGAGAAGGTCTCGCCGTCGATCTCCATCGACGCGCCCGCGATCCGGTTCGCGTAGCGGCCGACGATCACGCCGAAGTGCGGGTTGCGCTCGACGTAGTCCGTCAACGATTCGAAGCCGAGCACGACGTTCGCGGCGCGGCCGTCGCGGTCGGGCACGTGCAGCTGCGTGACGATGCCGCCGAGCGTGATCGCGACGAGCACGAGGCCGTCGCCGTCGGACATCGTCACTTCGTGCACGGCGCGGCCGTCGGGGAGTCGGCCGAACTCGCGGGTGGAAAGGCCGGCGGGGGTGTTCATGTCCATGTCCTGCTCTGAAGTCGTTCGTGGTGGCCGTCATGGCCGGGTCGCCATGGGCCGCTTCGGCGGCGACGCGATGCCTGTCATCATGCGTTCAATATAGTACGACTATAAATCGAGAATTGCTGCACTGCCGCACGAAACAGGCGCTTGACTTTAGTTAATAGTAATACTTTAATCGGCGATCTCTTCACCAAGACGACCATGACGACACCCCCACCCAAGCTCCGCTCCGCGGCCTGGTTCGGCACCGCGGACAAGAACGGTTTCATGTACCGGAGCTGGATGAAGAACCAGGGCATCCCCGACCACGAGTTCCAGGGCAAGCCCATCATCGGCATCTGCAACACGTGGTCGGAGCTCACGCCGTGCAACGCGCACTTCCGCAAGCTCGCGGAGCACGTCAAGCGCGGCATCCTCGAGGCCGGCGGCTTCCCGGTGGAGTTCCCGGTGTTCTCGAATGGCGAGTCCAACCTGCGGCCGACCGCGATGCTCACGCGCAACCTCGCGAGCATGGACGTCGAGGAATCGATCCGCGGCAACCCGATCGACGGCGTCGTGCTGATGGTCGGCTGCGACAAGACGACGCCCGCGCTGCTGATGGGCGCGGCGAGCGTGGACGTGCCGGCGATCGTCGTCACCGGCGGGCCGATGCTCAACGGCAAGCACAACGGCAAGGACATCGGCTCGGGCACCGCGGTGTGGCAGCTGTCCGAGCAGGTCAAGGCCGGCACGTTGAAGCTCAACGAGTTCCTCGCGGCCGAAGCCGGCATGTCGCGTTCGGCCGGGACGTGCAACACGATGGGCACGGCGTCGACGATGGCCTGCATGGCCGAGGCGCTCGGCACCAGCCTGCCGCACAACGCTGCGATCCCCGCGGTCGACGCGCGCCGACAGGTGCTCGCGCACCTGTCGGGCATGCGCATCGTCGACATGGTGCGGGAAGACCTGAAGCTGTCGAAGCTGCTCACGCGCGAGGCCTTCGAGAACGCGATCCGCGTCAACGCCGCGATCGGCGGCTCGACCAACGCGGTGATCCACCTGAAGGCGATCGCGGGGCGGGTCGGCGTGAAGCTGGATCTCGACGACTGGACCGACATCGGCCGCGGCACGCCGACGATCGTCGACCTGCTGCCGTCCGGCCGCTGGCTGATGGAGGAGTTCTACTACGCCGGCGGCCTGCCGGGCGTGCTGCGCCGTCTCGGCGAGGCCGGCCGGCTGCCGCATCCGGACGCGCTGACCGCGAACGGCCAGTCGATCTGGGACAACGTGAAGGACGCCGCGATCCACGACGACGAGGTGATCCGCCCGATCGACCGGCCGCTCGTCGCCGACGGCGGCATCCGCGTGCTGCGCGGCAACCTCGCGCCGCGCGGCGCGGTGCTCAAGCCGTCGGCCGCGAGCGCGCACCTGCTCAAGCATCGCGGTCGCGCGGTCGTGTTCGAGGATCTCGAGCACTACAAGTCGCGCATCGTCGACCCGGCGCTGGAGGTCGACGCCGAGTCCGTCCTCGTCCTCAAGAACTGCGGCCCGCGCGGCTATCCGGGCATGGCCGAGGTCGGCAACATGGGCCTGCCGCCCAAGCTGCTCGCGCAAGGCATCACGGACATGGTGCGCATCTCGGACGCCCGCATGAGCGGCACCGCCTACGGCACGGTGGTATTGCACGTCGCCCCCGAGGCGCGCGCCGGCGGAACGCTCGCGGTGGTGCGCGACGGCGACTGGATCGAGCTCGACTGCGACGCCAACCGGCTGCACCTCGACATCCCCGACGCCGAATTGCAATCGCGCCTCGCCGAGTGGCAGGCCGTCCAGAAGCCCGATCCGGCCGACGAGGGCGGATACCGCTCCCTGTATGTGAAGCACGTGCTGCAGGCCGACGAAGGCTGCGACTTCGACTTCCTGCGCGGCTGCCGCGGCTCCGCCGTCCCCCGACACTCGCATTGACCACGACACCATGACCACGACCCGCCAACCGGCCCGCTACCGCGGCGTCTTCCCCGTCGTCCCGACGATCTTCAACGAGGACGGCACGCTGGACCTCGCCGGCCAGAAGCGCTGCGTCGACTTCATGATCGACGCCGGCTCGAACGGCCTGTGCATCCTCGCCAACTTCTCCGAGCAGTTCGTGCTGGGCGACGACGAGCGCGAGACGCTGACGCGCGCGATCCTCGAGCACGTCGCCGGCCGCGTGCCGGTGATCGTCACGACGACGCACTTCTCGACCGACATCTGCCTCGCGCGCGGCCAGCGCGCGCAGGCGCAGGGCGCGGCGATGGTGATGGTCATGCCGCCGTACCACGGCGCGACGCTGCGCGTGGGCGAGGGTCAGATCGACCAGTTCTTCGGCCGGCTCAGCGACGGCCTGGAGATCCCCATCATGATCCAGGACGCGCCGATGGCCGGCACGCCGCTGTCGGCGGCCTTCCTCGCGAAGCTCGCGCACCAGCACGAGAACGTCCGCTACTTCAAGATCGAGACCGCCGGCGCCGCGAGCAAGCTGCGCGAGCTGATCGCGCTCGGCGGCGAGGCCATCGAAGGCCCGTGGGACGGCGAGGAAGCCATCACGCTGCTGGCCGACCTCGACGCCGGCGCCACCGGCGCGATGACCGGCGGCGGCTTCCCGGACGGCATCCGCACGATCGTCGACGCGTTCGCCGCCGGCCGCCGCGAGGAAGCCGTCGAGGCCTACGGCCGCTGGCTGCCGTTGATCAACTACGAGAACCGGCAGGGCGGCTTCCTCACGGCCAAGGCGCTGATGAAGGAGGGCGGCGTGATCGCCTGCGACGCGCCGCGCCATCCGTATCCGCCGATGAGCGCCGCCGTGCGCAGCGGGCTGCTCGACGCCGCGCGCCGGCTCGATCCGCTCGTGCTGCGCTGGGCGCGCTGAGCCGCCACGCCAATCTTCGACCGCCGGCGCGACAATGCCGGCGTGATTGTCTAGACAAGCTCGGCCGCGCGGCGGTCGACCGAACGAACAAGGAACATCAGCATGACGCGCTTCGACAACTTCATCGCCGGCGAATGGGTGCAGGGCGGCCAGGTGCGGCCGAACGTCAACCCGTCCGACACGAACGACATCATCGGCGAATACGCGCAGGCCGACGCCGTGCAGACCGAACAGGCGATCGCTGCCGCGCAGGCCGCGGCGCCGGGCTGGGCGATGTCGACGCCGCAGCAGCGCTTCGACATCCTCGACGCCGTCGGCAGCGAACTGCTCGCGCGCAAGGACGAGATCGGCCGGCTGCTGTCGCGCGAGGAAGGCAAGACGCTGCCCGAGGGCATCGGCGAGACGCACCGCGCCGCGATGATCTTCAAGTTCTTCGCGGGCGAGGCGCTGCGCACCGGCGGCGAGGCGCTGGCCTCGGTGCGGCCAGGCGTCGGCGTGGAGATCCTGCGCCAGCCGGTCGGCGTCGTCGGCCTCATCACGCCGTGGAACTTCCCCATCGCGATCCCGGCCTGGAAGATCGCGCCGGCGCTGGCCTACGGCAACTGCGTCGTCTTCAAGCCAGCCGAGCTCGTGCCGGGCTGCGGCTGGACGATCGCCGAGATCCTGAGCCGCACGGCGCTGCCGAAGGGCGTGTTCAACCTCGTGATGGGCCCGGGCTCGCAGGTCGGGCAGACGCTGACGGACTCGCACGCCGTCAAGGCGATCAGCTTCACCGGCTCGGTGGGCGTCGGCCGCCGCCTGATCTCGGCGGTCGCAGGGCGCCAGGGCAAGGTGCAGGCCGAGATGGGCGGCAAGAACCCGCTGATCGTCCTCGACGACGCCGACCTCGCCGTCGCGATCAACGCCGCCGTGCAGGGCGCGTACTTCTCGACCGGCCAGCGCTGCACGGCGTCGAGCCGCTTCATCGTGACCGAAGGCATCCACGACGCGTTCGTCGCGGGCGTGGTCGAGAAGCTGAAGTCGCTGAAGGTCGACAACGCGCTCGCCGCGGGCACCGACATCGGCCCCGTCGTCGACGAGCGCCAGCTCGCGCAGAACCTGAAGTACGTCGACATCGGCAGGCAGCAGGGCGGCGAGCTCGTGTTCGGCGGCGACGTCGTCGAGCGCGCGACGCCCGGCTTCTACCAGCGGCCCGCGCTGTTCACCGGCACCACGAACGACATGACGATCAGCCGCGAGGAAGTGTTCGGCCCGGTCGCGAACGTGGTGCGCGTGCGCGACTACGACGAGGCGCTGGCGGTGGCCAACGACACCGAGTTCGGCCTGTCCGCCGGCCTCTGCACGCGCTCGCTGAAGGCCGCGACGCACTTCAAGCTGCACTCGCAGGCCGGCATGGTGATGGTCAACCTGCCGACCGCGGGCGTCGACTACCACGTGCCGTTCGGCGGCTCGAAGGGCTCGAGCTACGGCCCGCGCGAGCAGGGCACGTACGCGCGTGAGTTCTACACGACGGTCAAGACCGCGTACATCGGCGCCTGATCGTTCGCCGGAGAGTCCCGTGATAGCGTTCGACCACCCCCTGAACGCCTCCGACGACGACATGAGCAGCCGCGCCGAACATTCCGCCTACCGCGCCAAGCCCGAGGGCAAGAGCATGCACGGGCGCATCGTGCGCGAGCTGGGCCTGCGCATCCTTTCCGGGGATCTCGCGCCGGGCGAGCGACTGCCGGCGGAGGCGGAGCTGATCGCGAAGTACGAGGTCAGCCGGCCCGTGCTGCGCGAGGCCGTGCGCGTGCTGGTGGCCAAGGGGCTGGTCGTCTCGCGCCAGCGCGCGGGGGCAATCGTGCGGCCGCGCAGCGACTGGCACCTGCTCGACCCCGACGTGCTGTACTGGATGATCCAGACGCGTCCCGCACCCGAGTTCGTGCATTCGCTGATGGCGGTGCGCCGCGTGTTCGAGCCCGGCGCCGCCGAGCTCGCGGCCGAGGCGGCGACCGACGAACAGCTCGCCGGCATCGCGCAGGCCTACGATGGCATGGCCGCCGCGGGCGACGCCGACGCGATGCTCGAGCCCGACCTCGCCTTCCACCGCCGCATCGCCGAGGCCACCGGCAACGACCTGATGGCCTACATCGGCAACATGCTGTCGCTCGCGCTGCGCGAGTCGATCAAGCTCAGCAGCCGCCTGCCCAACACGCACGCGCTCTCGCTGCCGCGCCACAAGGCCATCCTCACCGCGCTGCAGAGCCGCGACGCCGCCGCCGCGCGCCAGGCGACGCTGCTGCAGCTCGAAGGCACCGAGATCGACCTGTCGGAAGTCATCTCCACCGGCATCGACCTGCACTGATCCGCGAGGCCAGTCAGTTCGAGGCGACGTCCTCGTCCTCGCGATCGTCGACCGGCGGCGTGTAGAAGTGCTCGTCGAAGAACATCGACGCCAGCGGCACCGGCGCGACGCCGGCGGACGCCTCCGCGACGACGATCGCGCCCGCGCGCGACGCGCCGGGCGCCTGCGCGAGCTGCGACGGCGTCGAGTGGGACGCCGTCACCAGCATGAGGCTGAGGAAGGCGGCGATCGCCAGCGGGATCACGGCCGCGAAGCCGTGGCAGGGTGCGCGTCGGTGACGGCGGAACGAAGCGGTGCGATGCATGGAACCCCCTGGTGCGCGGCTGACGGCCGCTTTGAGGGGACATGGTGGGGCACGCGGTCGCCGCGGTCATCCTTCGAACGAGGTATGCGGGGTGTTTCGCGGGCCTCGAACAGGGGGGAAGACGTCCCGGCTTCAGCGCGCGTTCAGGCCGGATGGTCGATCGGCGGGAGGACGTCGCAGAACGCCGGCAGCCACGCCGCCTCGCCGCTCGCGGACGCGGCGATCGGCTCGGAGTGCAGCTGCCCGCGCGCATCCATGCTCACGAGCGTCGGCACGACGGCATCGGTGTACGCGATGACGCCGTCGAACGCCGGCACTTCGTCGAACGGCTTTTTCAGCAGCGCGCGCAGGCTCGCGCGCGCCTTCGCGTCGTGGCCGAGCAGCGCGCGCCGCACCAGCTCGTCGGTGACACCGGGCGGGCGCTTGCGCATGTAGAGCAGCGCGTCGGTGTTCCAGCAGGGCTTGCCGGGCTCGTCGCTGTCGAGCGCGGCGCGGATCGCGTCGTCCGCGGCCGACGGGTTCTTCGTGCCGAAGTTGACCCACACGACGTACGGGCCGCCGGGCAGGCCCGCACGCGTGACGCCCGCGGGCGCGGCGAGCGCGAGCGCCAGCGCGAGCAGGGCGGTGACGCGCGGGGGGCTGGCGCGTCTCACCGGGTGGACTCCTGGGCGTTGCCGCCTTCCTTGGGCGCCTGGATGCCGAATTCGTCGTTGAGCGTGTTCGCCGTCTTCGCGCCGAGCAGGGTCGACTTCAGCGTCGCGAGCGTCGCGTAGCTCGCCGGCAGGAAGAACTTGAGCGTGTTCGCCTGCGCCGTCCGGGTCGCGAGCGCCTTCGAGCTGAACTTGACGCGGTCGCTCTGGTTGCCGCCCAGCAGCACGATCGTCTTCGCATCCGGCTGCGAGTAGACGAAGCCCACGTGCGAGCCGTTGCCCACGCCGTTGATCACCATGCCGATCGCGCCGAATACGGGGTCGGGTACCTCCGTGAAGAGCGGGTTGCGCGGCTGGATCGCCTTCTTGCTCGACGTGTCGGGCTTGACGTTGTCGAGCCGGCGGAAGGACTCGACGCGCACCATCGCGTACTTGCTCTCGCCCGCGTTGACGACCGGCACCTTGGCCTGCATCAGGCACCAGTTCACGAACGCCGCGCACCATTCGCCGGCGTCGCCGACGAGCGTGCCGTTCGTGATGCCGACCTCCTTCTGGTAGTTGATGGTCTTCTCGATCTCGCCTTCGGTGGCGCCCTTGAAGCGCCGCGCCTCGGCCTCGGCGAAGTCCATCCAGCGCGGGTGCGCCAGCTTGTCGACCACCGATTGCGTCGCCTGCGCGAAGACCTGCCCCGCGGCGGTGACGAACGCGGAGCCGACCCGTAGCGCGTCGATGCCGAAGATCGCGTGCGTCGGGTCGTTGCCGTCGCGGCTGCCCGTCGGGCCCGGCGTGTCGCCGGCGACGGTGCAGCGGTTCGGATCGGACTGGTCGTTCCACCCCGTCGCGCCGGGCGTGCGCGGCGGCGCCCACGGGCCGTACCAGTTGTCCACGCCGGGCGTGCGAGAGCATCCCATGGCCGTCCTTTCGAAGCGAAGCGAGCGTCGACATGGTGACGATGCGAGTGCTCGCCGACCATCGTTCGAACAGGGGGCGCGGCCGCGCGGACGAGGTTCAAAGTGGGGGGCTAGACTGGCGGTTCTCCGCCATTCCCGAGGAACTTCGCGATGACTTCTCCGAGCAACGCCGCCCGCCCCGTGGCGGTCGTCACCGGCGCCGGCAGCGGCATCGGCCAAGCCTGCGCGCTGGCGCTGGCGCGGGCCGGCTACGCGGTCGTGCTCGCGGGCCGGCGCGCGGACGCGCTGCAGCAGACGATCGCGCAGGCGGCCTCGCCCGACGCGATGCTCGCGGTGCCGACCGACGTCACGCAACCCGCGCAGGTCGACGCGCTCTTCGCGGCCGCGCTGCAGCGCTTCGGCCGCGTCGACCTGCTGTTCAACAACGCGGGCGTCAGCGCCAACGGCATCGCGTTCGAGGACCTCACGTTCGACACCTGGCGCACCGTCGTCGACACCAACCTCAACGGCATGTTCCTCTGCGCGCAGGCCGCGTTCCGCGCGATGAAGGCGCAGCGGCCGCAGGGCGGGCGCATCGTCAACAACGGCTCGATCTCGGCCCACGCGCCGCGCCCCGACTCCGCGCCCTACACGGCCACCAAGCACGCGGTGACGGGCCTGACGAAGTCGATCTCGCTCGACGGCCGCGCATACGACATCGCTTGCGGCCAGATCGACATCGGCAACGCCGTCACCGAGCTCGCCGCGCGCATGGCCACCGGCGTGAAGCAGGCCGACGGCCGCGTCGCGGCGGAGCCGATGATCGATGTGGCGACCGTCGCCGACGCCGTCGTGCAGATGGCCGCGCTGCCGCTCACCGCCAACGTGCAGTTCATGACGATCATGGCGACGAAGATGCCCTTCGTCGGCCGCGGCTAGTCAGCGCGGCGCCAGCGCGCCGGGCGGCAGCCAGTCGAGGCCGACGTCCGTGCGTCCGCGCGGCCGGTACTCGCAGCCGACCCAGCCGTCGTAGCCTAGGCGATCCAGCTCGGCGAACAGGAACTCGAAGCGGATCTCGCCGGTGCCCGGCTCGTGGCGGTCGGGGTTGTCCGCCACCTGCACGTGGCCGATGCGCGCGAGGTGCCGCGCGAGCGTGCCGGCGAGCTCGCCCTCCATGCGCTGCGCGTGATAGACGTCGTACTGCACGAACGCGTTGTCGGCGCCGACCTCGTCCAGCAGCGCGACGGCCTGGTCCGTGCGGCTGACGAAGAAGCCGGGGATGTCGGCCGTGTTGATCGGCTCGACCAGCAGTCGCAGCCCTTCGGCCCTCAGCGCGCGTGCAGCGAAGCGCAGGTTGTCGACGAGCGTGCGATGCAGCGTCGCGACGTCCTCGCCGGCCGGCGCGATACCGGCCAGGGCGTTGAGCTGGCGCACCCCGAGCGCGTGCGCGTAGGCGATCGCGCGCGTCACGTCCGCGCGGAACTCGTCGATGCGTTGCGGCAGGCACGCGAGCCCGCGGTCGCCGGCGGCCCAGTCGCCGGCGGGCAGGTTGTGCAGGATCATCTGCAGGCCGTGCTCGTCGAGCCGCGCGCGGATCTCGCGCGCCTCGGCCTCGTACGGGAACTGGCACTCGACCGCCGCGAAGCCGGCGCGCGCCGCGAGCGCGAAGCGATCGAGGAAGGGCACCTCGGTGAACAGCATCGACAGGTTGGCGGCGAAGCGGGGCATGGCGTGTCTTTCAGGTCGGGTCGACGCGGGCGAGAGGTCGGCGACGAGCCCGGCATCCACCGCGATTCTCGCCTTGCGGCGGATCGACGGAGCCCGGGCGCCGACGCGCCGCGGAGGGAGCGGATTCGCGGCCTTTTGCCGCATTCGGCGCACCTGGTTGCAACTCCGGTGCTGGACGGAAACCCAGGGCGCCTAGAATCGCGCCCCTTGCCTCCTCGTTTGCCTCGGCCCGCCACATGTTCAAGAACGTCATCGTCTACCGCATCGATCAATGGGAACCCCCCGCGCTGGCGGAGCTCGAGGAGCGGCTCGGGAGCCTGCGCTTCGTCGAGTGCGGCGCGTCGCAGCCGGAGTCGTCGGGCTTCGTCGAGCCGCGCGGCGAGAAGCACGGGCCGCTGGTCGAGAGCGTCGGCGGGCAGTGGATCCTGAAGCTATGCACCGAGACCAAGGCCGTGCCCGGCGGCGCGGTGAAGACGCAGCTCGAGGCGCGCCTCGACAAGATCGAGCAGGACACCGGCCGCCGCCCGAAGGGCAAGCAGGCCAAGGAGATCAAGGAAGAGATCGTCCACGAGCTGCTGCCGCGCGCGTTCCCGAAGCGCGGCACCACGCCGATCTGGATCGACCTCGAGGCGAAGCTCGTGATGATCGGCGCGGCCAGCGCGAAGAAGGCCGACAAGATCACGACGACGCTGCAGGAGCTGCTCGCCGGCGGCATCCGCCTCGACCTCGTGCAGACGCAGCTGTCGGCCGCGACGGCGATGGCGGAGTGGCTGTCGACCAAGGAAGCGCCGGCCGGCTTCAGCATCGACCGCGAGTGCGAGCTCAAGCAGCCGGACAGCGAGAAGGCG
>JASLEM010000342.1 GCA_030151165.1 Burkholderiaceae bacterium | reverse complement strand
AAGCACGACGACCGCGAGGCCTACAGCACGCTCAACATGGGCGCCGGCTTCGCCCTCTTCATGCCCGCCGACCAGGCCGCGCAGGCCTGCCAGATCGCCGAGGACCTCGGCATCGGCGCCTGCATCGCCGGCACGGTCGAGGACGGCCCGAAGCAGCTCGTCATCGAGCCTTTGAACATCCGCTTCGGCGACGACGACCTGCAGTTGCGCTGACCCGCCGGCCGCCGCAGCGCGGCCCCGGCCCTCGATCTCGCCTCGTGCTCCTGTGTCGCCCGACACACGAAACGAGGCGATTTTTCTTGTGCGGCCGGAAGCGGCGCCAGACTCGCCTACAATCGTCGGTGACGGGCCTCCTCGCATGGAAGCACGGCCAACCGGGTCAGGTCGGGAACGAAGCAGCCCTAACTGTTGTGACCAGTGCCGGGGTAAGGCTCGTCACCTTTGACCACCCCGCATCGCACCGTCGAGATTCGCGAGAATCTCCGTGCCAGGGCCGCTCCCTCGACCGGCCGTCAGACCGCGGAATAGTCCATCCGCCCCAGATCCTCGATCAAGCCCTCGCCCGTCGGCTGCCAGCCCATGCGCGACTGCGTCAGGGCGCTGGACGCCGACATGTCGAAGCCCATGAAGCCGGCCATCCAGCCGAAGTGCTGCGCGGCCTCTTCGGGCGACATCGACACCACCGGCACCTTCAGCCCCCGGCCGACCGCCTCGGCGATCGCGCGCAGCGGCACGCCCTCCTCCGCGACGGCGTGGTACCTGGCGCCGGCCGTGCCTTTCTCGAGCACGAGCCGGTAGAGCTCCGCGGCCGCGAAACGCGGCACGGCGGCCCAGCGGTTGGCGCCCTCGCCGATGTAGGCCGACACGCCCTTCTCGCGCGCCACCGCCGTGACGTAGGTGACGAGGCCCTGCTTGACCGGGTCGTGCACCTGCGGGAGGCGCATCACCGATACGCGCACGCCGCGCGCCTGCAGCGCGAGGCCGGCTTCCTCGGACACGCGTGGCATCCGCGCGGACGGCGGCGTCGCGGCGTCCTCCTCGGTGCGCGGCCGGCCGTCGACGGCGATGCCGGTGCCGGCGGTGACGATCAACGGCCGGCCGGAGCCGGCCAGCACCTCGCCGAACGTCTCGATGGCGCGGCGGTCGATCTCGCAGTTCTCCGCGAACTTCGAGAAGTCGTGGATGAAGCCGGCGTGGATGACGCCGTCGGCACCGCTCGCGCCGCGGCGCAGGCTGTCGAGATCCTCGAGCGAGCCGCGATGGACGTCGGCGCCCGCGGCGGCGAGTTGGGCGGCGCCGTCGTCGGAACGCGCGAGGCCGAGCACGCTGTGGCCGGCGTCGATGAGCCGGGGGACGATGGCCGAGCCGATGAAGCCGGTGGCGCCGGTGAGGAAGACACGCATGGAAATTCTCCTGGGGTTCGAGTCGCTAGGGGCCGCATATCGCGGCGGTGATGGCAATCTAAGCGGCGAAGGCGATACGATCCATGCTGTCACGTCCGCAATTTCTTCGCGATCGTCCGAAACACTCATGGATCCGCTCTCCGACGTCCTGTCTCTGCTGAAGCCCCGCAGCTTCATGTCCGGCGCCTTCGACAAGGGCGGCGACTGGTCGATCGGGTTCGGCCGGCACGAGGGCATCAAGTTCCAGGCCGTGCTGTCGGGCGGCTTCTGGGTCTGCGTCGAGGGCGTGGACGAGCCGGTGCGCGTGAATGCCGGGGATTGCTTCCTGCTGCCGCGCGGGCTGCCGTTCCGCCTGACCAGCGACCCGGCGCTGCCGCCGGTGGACGCCCACACGCTGCTCGACCTGCCGCTGAACGGCCGCGTCGGCAAGATCAACGGCGGCGGCGACTCGTTCAGCGCCGGCTGCCACTTCACCTTCGCCGGCGCGCACGCCGACCTGCTGCTGGGCATGCTGCCGCCGATCGTGCACATCCGCGCGGAGTCCGACAAGGCCGCGATGCGCTGGTTCGTCGAGCGCCTGATGCTCGAGCTGCGCGAGCCGCAGCCGGGCGGCTTCGTGGTCGCGCAGCAGCTCGCCACGATGATCCTCGTGCAGGCGCTGCGGCTGCAGCTGACCGAAGGGTCGCGCGGCGGCGTCGGCTGGCTCTTCGCGCTGTCGGACAAGCAGATGAGCACCGCGATCCACGCCATGCACGACGACCCGGCGCATCGCTGGACGATCCAGGCACTGGCCGAACGCGCGGGCATGTCGCGATCGAATTTCGCGCTGCGGTTCCGCCAGACGGTCGGCACGTCGCCGATGGAGTACCTGACGCGCTGGCGGATGATGGTGGCGGCGGACCGACTCGCGACGTCCGGTGACGCCATCGCGGTCGTCGCGCCTGCGCTCGGCTATGAATCCGAGAGCGCGTTCGGCACCGCGTTCAAGCGCGTCATGGGTTGCTCGCCGCGGCAATACGCGCGCGCGCCTGCCGCAACGACGGGCTTGGTGGCATCCGGCGAATGAACGATCGAGCCGGACGGTCGTCCAGTCGTGTTGCGATTTGCAGCGGGCACGCTAACGGCATGTTGTCCTACACGAACCACGTCAACGCGGCACCCTCGTTGCCGCGTTTAGAGCACATGGGTCGATCAATGTCGATGGACTCAGAAAAATCCACCACTCCCTAAGGATTTCAAATGAACAAGCTCCTGATCGCACTCGCCGCCTCCCTGTTCGCTTCCGTCTCGATGGCGCAGACCGCCGCCTCGACCCCGGCCGTCTCGAAGGCCGAAATGAAGGCCGACAAGGCCGACGCGAAGGCCGCCAACTCGGAAGCCAAGACGGACGCGAAGGCCGACCAGAAGGACGCCAAGGCCGACTCGAAGGCTGCCGACAAGAAGGCCGACGCGCACAAGGACGCGATGAAGACGAAGTCGAAGGCGCAAGCCAAGGTCGACAAGGCCGACGCGGACGACAAGGGCAAGGCCGCCGCCAAGGCCGAGAAGACGGACGCGGAAGCGACGCAGAAGGAAACGAAGGCCGACGCTTCCGCCGACAAGTCGGCCGAGAAGACGCACGCCAGCACCAAGGCCGACCGCACGAAGGCCAAGGCCAAGACGACCGAAACCCAGGCCGAAGGCCAGGCCAACGTCGACAAGGCTGCCGCCACCGGCAAGTAAGCCGATCCGCACGACCGCCCGCGCGCTTCGGCGCCAGGCGTGCGCGGATGAAAAAAGGGCTCGGTGCGAACCGGGCCCTTTTTCCTTGTCGATGGACGCGCCGCGGGGCGCGTCGACCGCGTTCAGAACACGACGTCGACCGTGCGCGTGAGCGAGGCGCCGTTGGCCGGCACCTGCACGGACGGCAGCTGGCCCGACGACATCCGCTCGATCAGGCTGGTGCCCGAGCAGGCCGCCGTGATCGTGTAGTTGGTGTTGACCATGGCGCTCGAGCTGCTCAGGTTCCACAGGTAGTAGATCGTCGCCGTGCAGGTCGCGGTGGCGCCGGAGTGGGCCGCCACCGCGGTCTTGGACTCGATCGTGATCATGCCCGTGGAGACGTCGAACGGGGTCAGCGACACCGCGCAGCTGTGGGGTAGCCGGACGCTGGCAAGCCCGGCTTCACGGTGATGTTGAAGGTCGTCTTGAACGACCCGGCGAACGGCGTCGTCGCGACCTGCGGCGTGACCGTCTGCGGTATCGCGAGACGAGCGTCGGCGGCGGTCGCGGCGGTGGCGACGAACGGCGATGCGATGGCCGCGGGCAACGCGGCAGACTTCGAGATTCGATCCACATGACATCCGCCAGTCCGGGTCGGCCGATGCTGCCGGCCCAATGTCAGGCCGTCTCCTGCGGCACGAGGGGTTGGCGAGCTTTGTGTTTTTCCGCTTCCGCGGAGCCCACGGACATCATAGTCATGCGCCGCCGCCGCGCAACATTCGAACGCGGGGGGCCCCGGCAATGCTAGACTGCCGGCTTGTCAGGAGAGAGTCTCGCGCACCGCGCGAGGCCGCCGAAGGCGCAGGGGCCCGCAAGCCTCGAACGCTCAGGCAAAAGGACTGACAAAGGCGCCCGTCGAACACGGGCGTTCCTCACTGGAGAGAGACGAGGCGGTCGGCCACTGGCAGGCGAGCTCGTCCACCGAAGGGGCAAGCGGACGCCGGCAAACCCGGCCCTGCCAATCTCTCAGGTAAAGCGGACAGCGAGGGCATCATCCCGCCCCTATATTCGGGGCGGATTGACAGGCCCTCGAAGGATTCCCGATGTCCGCTGACACCGCCCCGCTGCTCCAGACCCCGCTGCACGCCCTGCACCTCGAACTCGGCGCCCGCATGGTGCCCTTCGCGGGCTACGCGATGCCCGTGCAGTACCCGGCCGGCATCCTCGCCGAGCACCGCCAGTGCCGCCACGAGGCCGCGCTGTTCGACGTGTCGCACATGGGCCAGCTGATGCTCAAGGGCCCGGACGCCGCCGCCGCGCTGGAGACGCTGGTGCCGGTCGACGTCGTCGACCTCGCGCTCAACAAGCAGCGCTACGCTTTCTTCACCAATGCCCAGGGCGGCCTGCTCGACGACCTGATGATCACGCATCGCGAGGACGGCCTGTTCGTCATCGTCAACGCCGCGTGCAAGGACGCCGACCTCGCCCACCTGCGCGAGCGCATCGGCGGCCGCTGCGAGATCGTCACGATGTTCGACCGCGCCCTGCTCGCGCTGCAGGGCCCGATGGCCGTGCACGCGATCGCGCGCCTCGCGCCCGGCATCGAGAAGCTGACGTTCATGACCGGCGGCTTCTTCGACGTCGCGGGCGTGCCCTGCTACGTCACGCGCTCGGGCTACACCGGCGAGGACGGCTTCGAGATCTCGGTCGCCGCCGCGGACGCCGACGCGCTCGCGCGCGCCCTGCTCGCGCAGCCCGAGGTCAAGCCCGTCGGCCTCGGCGCGCGCGACTCGCTGCGCCTGGAGGCCGGCCTGTGCCTCTACGGCCACGACATCGACACCACCACGACTCCGGTCGAGGCCGCGCTCACGTGGGCGATCCAGAAGGTGCGTCGCCCGGGCGGCGCGCGCGAAGGCGGCTATCCGGGCGCCGACGTCATCGCGCAGCAACTCGCCAACGGCGCGCTGAGCAAGCGTGTCGGCCTGGTCGGCCTCGAGCGCGCGCCGGTGCGCGAAGGCACCGTGATCGTCGACGGCCACGGCCACAAGCTGGGCACCGTGACCAGCGGCACGCTGGCGCCGACCGTGAACCAGCCGGTCGCGATGGCGTACCTGCCGGTCGACCACGCGATCGTCGCGCACGAGGTCTACGCCGAGGTGCGCGGCAAGCGCCTGCCGATGCGCGTCGCGCCGATGCCGTTCGCCCCCCACCGCTACTTCCGCGGCTGATCTTCCCGCGCTATCGTGGCGCGGCATCCGCGTCCACGATCCCGATCAATCCATCGATTCACCATCGCCTCTACCAGGAGCTCCGCATGACGACCAAGTTCACGTCCGACCACGAATGGATCAACATCGAAGACCATGACGCCGCGGTCGCCGGCATCACGCTGCACGCGCAGGACGCGCTCGGCGACGTCGTGTTCGTCGACCTGCCGGCCGTCGGCCGTTCGTTCAAGAAGGGCGAGATCGCCGGCGTCGTCGAATCCGTCAAGGCCGCGGCCGACATCTACATGCCCGTCTCGGGCGAGATCGTCGAGGTCAACGAGAAGCTGCGCGACGAGCCGGCGCTCGCCAACACCGACCCGCTCGGCGAAGGCTGGTTCTTCAAGATCAAGATCGCCGACATGGCCGAGTTCGACGAGCTGATGGACGGCCCGGGCTACGACGCCCTGCTCAAGACGCTCTGATCCCCGCCTGACTTCCGCGGCGCACCCGCCGCACCCCGGCACCGCCTGCCCGCGCCCACCCGGCGCGCCGCAGGCGGCTTCGCCCGATTACCCGCACCACCTCTGGAACTTCCGTCATGTCGTTGACCGCCCCGACCCCGCTGGCCGAACTCGAGAACGCCGCCGAATTCGTCGCCCGCCACATCGGCCCCGATGCCGCCGACGCCGCCCACATGCTGTCCGTGATCGGCGCCGCCTCGCGCGACGCGCTGGTCGACGCGCTGGTGCCGCGCAACATCGTGCGCAGCCAC
>JASLEM010000316.1 GCA_030151165.1 Burkholderiaceae bacterium | reverse complement strand
GCTGGAGCCGCGAGGACGGCAGCGCGCAGCGCGCGCGCCTCGTCGGCGCCGTCGACCACCTCGTGCGCATCGACCGCCTCGACGACGTCACCGCCGCGCGCCTGATCGCGGGCCACGGCATCGACATCCTGGTCGACCTGCAAGGCCTCACCGCCGGCGCGCGCCCGGCCATCCTCGGCCTGCGCCCGGCGCCGGTGCAGGTGAGCTACCTCGGCTTTCCCGGCTGCTCCGGCATCCCCGGCGTCGACTGGATCGTCGCCGACCGCTTCGTGATGCCGGCCGAGCAGCTGCCGTACAGCACCGAGAAGCCGCTGTACGTCGACCGCTGCTACCAGGTCAGCGACCGCCAGCGCGAGATCGCGCCGCTGCCCACGCGCGCGACCTACGGGCTGCCGGAGGACGCGTTCGTCTTCTGCTCGTTCAACAACAACTTCAAGTTCACCGAGAGCGTGTTCGACGCCTGGATGCGCATCGTGCGCGCGGTCGACAACAGCGTGCTGTGGCTGCTCGCCGACAACGACCGCGCCCGCGAGAACATGCTCGCGCGCGCGGAACGCGCGGGCGTGTCGCGCGACCGGCTGCACTTCGCGCCGCGCGTGAGCCCGGCCGAGTACCTCGCGCGCTTCACGCTCGCCGACCTCGTGCTCGACACCTTCCCCTACAACGCCGGCACCACCGCCAGCGACGCGCTGTGGATGGGCACGCCGATCCTCACGCTCGCCGGGCGCAGCTACATCTCGCGCATGGCCGGCAGCCTGCTGACGCACGTGGGCCTGCCCGAGCTCGTCACCGAGACGCTGGCCGACTACGAGCGCCTCGCGATCCAGCTCGGGCGCCAGCCTGCGCGCGTCGCGTCGTACAAGCGCTACCTCGCCGAGCACGGCCGCACGTCGTCGCTGTTCGACGTGCCGGCGTTCGTGCGCGACCTCGAGACGGAGTTCGCGCGCCTCGCCCTGCAGAGCCGCCAGGCTTGACGAGCCATCGCATGACCAATCAATCGAATCCCCACGCCGTCGCGGCCGACGATCGCGCCGCGCCCGACGCGCCGCGCGCCGAGCACCTGCGCCCGGTCGAGACGGTGCCGCTGCTCGCCGAGGCCGGCGAGGCGCCCGCGCTCGAGGCCGTGACGCCCGACCACGATCCGCTGCTGCAGTCGCTCGTCTGGCTTGCGCGCCACCACGGCCGCGCGCGTTCTGCCGAATCGCTGCTCGACGGCATGCCGGTCGACGGCGCGCTGCTGCCCGACCAGGCGCTGCGCGTGATGCGCGACGCCGGCTACAACGCGGGCCTGATGCAACGCCCCGTGGGCGACATCCACGCGCTGCTGCTGCCTGCGGTGCTGCTGCTGAAGAATGGCGACGCGTGCGTGCTCGTGCGCCGCCTCGATACGGCACCCGGCATGCCGCCGGGGATGCCCGCGAAGTGCGAGATCGTCGTGCCCGGCGCGGGCTTCCACACGTGCACCGCGAGCGAGGATGAGCTGCAGGCCGAGTACCTCGGCTACGTGCTGGTCGCGACGCCCGAGCCCGAGCGCGCTTCCGGCGCGTCCAGCGCCGCGTCCGAGGAACAGGCGCTGCTCGACCCGAATGGCCACTGGCTGTGGGGCACGATGCGCCGCTTCGTGCCGTACTACCGCTCGGCGATGATCGCCGCACTGCTCAGCAACGTGCTGATGCTCGTGAGCGGGCTCGTGACCTCGGTGGTCTACGACAAGGTCATCCCGCACCAGGCGTTCGTCACGCTGTGGGCGCTGGCCGGCGGCGCGGCGCTCGCGCTCGGCTTCGACCTGCTATCGCGCCAGCTGCGCAGCCACCTGATCGACACCGCCGGCAAGAAGGCCGACCTCATCATCGGCTCGCTGCTGTTCCGCCAGACGCTGGGCGTGCGCATGGAGCACCGGCCCGCGTCGGCCGGCGGCTACGCGCACCACCTCGCGCAGATCGAGATCGTGCGCGAGTTCTTCGCCGGCGCGACGCTGTCCGCGTTGAGCGACGTGCCGTTCATCTTCATGTACGTCGCGATGACCTTCGTGATCGGCGGCCCGCTCGGCTGGGTGCTGGTGCTGGCGCTGCCGGTGCTGGCCGGCATGGCACTCGGCATCCAGAAGGGCCTGCGCCGCGCGATGAGCGCGAACATGGCGCACCAGGCCGACCTGCAGGGCGTGGTCGTCGAGGCCGTCGAAGGTCTGGAGGATCTCAAGGCTGTCGGCGCGCAAGGCCGCTTCCTGCAACGCTTCGAGCAGTCGACGCAGGCCGCCGCCGAGACCGCGCTCAAGGCGCGCTGGATGTCGAGCTGGACGAGCAACCTGTCGATGGTCTCGCAGCAGGCCGTCACGCTGGTGATGCTGGTGTGGGGCGTCTACCTGATCCACGACGGGCTCATCACCGGCGGCGCGCTGATCGGCGCGGTGATGTACGCAACGCGCGCGGTGTCGCCGGTCAACAGCGTCGTCAGCCTCGCGACCCGCTACCAGGGCGCGCGCGCCGCGATGGTGTCGCTCGACCGCATGATGGCGCTGCCGACCGAGCGCGAGAAGGGCCGCGACTACGTCAGCGGCCACCACGTCACCGGCCAGCTGGGCCTGCACGACACGAGCTTCGCCTACCCGGCCGCGGGCACAGGCGACGCACCCGCGCCGCAGGTGCTGAAGAACCTCGCGCTGCGCGTCAACGCCGGCGAGCGCGTCGCGATCCTCGGGCGCATCGGCAGCGGCAAGTCGACGATCCTGCGCCTGATGGCCGGGCTCTATCAGCCGACCGAGGGCATGGTCGAGGTCGACGGGCTCGACCTGCGCCAGATCGACCCGGCCGACTATCGCCGCAGCGTCGGCTTCGTCTCGCAGGAGCCGCGGCTGTTCCACGGCACGCTGCGCGACAACGTGATGATGGGCCGCGCCAACCTCGACGCGACGCGGCTCGCCGAAGTCGCGCGCATCACCGGGCTCGACCGTGTCGTCGCCGCGCATCCGCAGGGCTGGGAGCTGTCGGTCGGCGAGATGGGCGGGCTGCTGTCGGGCGGCCAGCGCCAGCTCGTCGCGCTCGCGCGCTGCCTGGTCACGAAGCCGCAGATCCTGTTGATGGACGAGCCGACCAGCTCGATGGACGCGCAGTCCGAAGTGATGTTCCTGCGCCAGCTGCGCGACGCGGTGGGCTCGCGCACGCTGGTGATGGTCACGCACCGGCCGGCGGTGCTCGACCTCGTCGACCGCATCATCGTGGTCGACGGCGGCCGCATCGTGATGGACGGCCCGAAGGGCGCCGTGCTGGCCGCGCTGTCCGGCGTGAAGCCGACGCCGGTGCCGGCCGCGCCGGCCGCCGACCCCGCGGCCGCGCCGCAACGTCCGGCCCAGGCCGTGCCCGAGGCCGCCTGACCATGATGAATCTCCAACCCCAACCCGCCGGCGCGCTGCGTCGTGGCGACGACGCGTTCATGAGCGGCGTGCGCGCCGCGCAGGTCGTCGAGAGCACGCCGCAGGTCGCGTGGATCCTCTACCTGATCGCGGCCGTGCTCGTCTCGGCCATCACGTGGGCCGCACTGGCGCGCGTGGACGAGGTGACCAAAGCCGACGCGCGCGTGATCCCCGAAGGCCGCGAGCAGGTGATCGCCAGCCTCGAAGGCGGCATCCTGCGCGAGCTCGTGGTGCACGAAGGCCAGGAGGTCGAGGCCGGGCAGGATCTCGCGACGCTCGACCCGACGCGTTTCGAATCCCAGCAACGCGAGGCCGACACCAAGCGCATCGCGCTGAAGGCCGCGATCGCGCGCCTGACCGCCGAATCCACCGGACACGCGCTCGCGTTCCCCGCCGAGGTGCTCGCTCACCCGCAGGTCGCCAAGGACGAGCAGGACTCGTACGCCGCCCGCAAGCGCGCGCTCGACGAGGGCGTCGCGTCGAACGCGCGCGGCGTCGAGATGATGAAGCGCGAGCTCGCGGTGTCGGAGCAGATGTCGGCCAAGGGGCTGCTCTCCGAGGTCGAGGTGCTGCACCTGCGCCGCCAGATCAACGACATGAACCTGCAGAGCGAGGACCGCGTCAACCGCTTCCGCCAGGACGCCAGCACCGACCTCGCGAAGACGCAGACCGAGCTGGCGCAGATCCAGGAGCAGCAGGCCGGCCGGCAGGACGTGCTGCGCCGCACGGTACTCAAGTCGCCGGTGCACGGGCTCGTCAAGAACATCCGCAGCAATACCCTCGGGGGTGTGGTCGGGCCGGGCGCGCCGATCATGGAGATCGTGCCGCTGGGCACGAAGACGCTGGTCGAGGCGCACGTCAAGCCGGGCGAGATCGGCTTCCTGCAGGTCGGCCAGACCGCCAAGATCAAGCTCACCGCGTACGACTCGACGATCTACGGCAATCTCGACGGCAAGATCGAGTCGATCAGCCCCGACGCGATCGGCGACCCCGACCGCGGCGGCACCGCCGACCCGACCTACTACCGCGTGATGCTGCGCGTCGACGAGAACAAGCTGCGCGAGAAGGGCCGCACGCTGCCCGTGCTGCCCGGCATGACGGGCAGCGCCGAGGTGCGCATCGGCGAGCGCTCGGTGCTCAACTTCCTGCTGCGCCCGATGCTCAAGTCGAAGGAAGCCTTCCGCGAGCGGTGAGCGGCCGCGCGCCGCGCCGGCGCGCTCGAATTGAGCCGCGATTCGGCCGGTAGTCCATCATTCGCGACCCCGCGTTCCGCGGTGTACTTGCAGGGTGCCGTCCCTGGGGTGGACGGCGTTGCAAGGAACATCCCGGATGGGGCTCGTGAAGAAGATCGTCGGCTGGATGCAGGCGTTGTCGATGGCCGCGTCGCTCGTGGCGACCGCCGCGACGGCGGCCGTGCCCGCGCGCGCCGACGCGTTGCTGGCCGTCGCGCCGTCCCCGGCCGCGAGCCTCGCCGCGCTGCCCAAGGGCCGCTGCATCGACGACGACGGCTTCGATCCGATCGACGCGCCGATCAGCCTCAGCGTCCCGGCGAGCGCGTCGTCGCTGCCGCTCGGCGATGCCTCGAACCCGTCGAACAACGCGCCCGGTGCGTCGCGCGCCGCGAGCGAATCGCGCACCACGCTGCTCGCGCTCGTGCGCAGCGCGATCCACCACAGCAACGCCGTCGGCGCCGCGCGCCTGCTCGCCGAGGCCGCGGCCATCGACATCGACGAGGAGCGCTCCGCGCGCCTCCCGCAGGTCACGCTCAACGGCTCGGCGGGCGGCCTCGACGCCGGCGCGCCCAACACGGCGTCGACGCACGGCGGCCAGTACCAGGGCAGCGTCAGCGCCGGCGGACCGATCTTCGACTTCGGCCGCATCGAGGCGCTGTCGACCTGGCGCACGCACCTCGCCGAGGCCGCGCGGCTGGGCGAGATCAGCGCGCAGGAGCAGGTCGCGCTGCAGACGGTGTCGCTCGCGCTCGACCGCAGCCGCTTCGTCGTCGAGGCGCAGGTCTACGACCAGTACGCGAAGAAGATGGCGTGCCTCGTCGGCGCGCTGCAGGACATCGTCAGCGCCGACCGCGGCCGCATGAGCGAGCTCGTGCAGGCGCGCAAGACGCAGCAGCAGGCCGAGCTGATGCGCGACCAGACGCTGTCGCAGAAGCGTCTGACCGAGGTGCGCCTGCGCCGCTTCGTCGGCGACGAGCTGCCGCCGGCCGACGGCTTGACGCCGGTGCTGATCGACACGCCGTCGCTGCCCGACCTCGTCACGATCGCGGCGCGCACCACCGACATCGTCGCGCTCGACGAGCAGGCCAACGCGCAGGACGCCTACGTCCGCGCGATCCTCGACGGCCAGAAGCCGCAGATCGGCTGGCTCATCGCGGCGACGAAGTCCGCCGGCGCCGGTCCGTCGCGCCAGGTGTCGGGCGCGATCACGCTGAGCGTGCCGCTGTTCAACCCCGCGATCAACTACACGACCAGCGCCGCCCGCAAGCGCGCCGAGGCCGCGCGGCTGCAGCGCGAGGACGCGCTCGAGGAACGCAAGGAACGGCTCGCCGAGGTGCACGAGCAGGCCGAGCACGCGATGGACCGCGCGCGCCACGTCGTCGAGATCCTCCACAACAGCGAGAAGGTGCGCGAGTCGACCCTCGAACAATGGCAGGCCCTCGGCCGCCGCTCGCTGTTCGACGTGATGGCCGCCGAGGGCGACCACTACTCGACGCGCGTGCAGTACGTCGATGCGATCTTCGATACGCAGCAGTCGAATGCGTTGCTGTGGTCGCTGGGCCTGGGCCTCGCGGTGCACTTGCAGTGAGGCCGGAAGGTCGCGGGGCGGGATGCCTCGTGGTCGACGGGGCGGTTGCCGGAGGCGGCTAGTCGACGCTTTGCGGTCTGTCGGGGTGGTGGGGCGATAGGCTGAAAACGACCCGAAGCGGACTTCGACTTGCTTCGATTGGACGGCCAATAGAAGTCATTCGAGAGGCTCATTCTGCGTGCCTCAACGGGCGCCGCAGAACTCCCTTTTCGACGCTGGCGACAAATTGTCGAACCAATCTTCGGCTTCTTTCCGTGCACCTTGGTACTCAGCAGACTTCCGGAGTTCGATCAAATCTCTGTCGTCAGATGCTCGGTCGCCATCCTCCTGCCGCTTCAACGCATCAAGCTTGCGCTCAAATGCCGGATCAATAGCAGGACAATGCTCCACCAAGACGTCGGCTAGGGCCACCCGCTCAGATGGGCAGCCCTCGAAGTAGATGTGCTGGTCGCATCTCGGAGCTGCAGCACAAGGGTCAGCGACCATGACCGCCGCGACTAGCGCGAAAATTTGGCTCCCGGCTGCTCGACCTTCATGTTTGCTCAACATCGCTCTCCTCTCAGGGCGTCATCGCTAGTTGCTCAATAGCCTAGCGGAAAGCAGACCCTCGGCAATGGCAACTCCTGGCCGACTGCTGACTTCGCCCGCTGGTATCCGACCATCGGCCTCCCGAAGTATGCCGCCTTCCCAGCCGATCGACAGCGTCAGCCCAGGAACGGCTCAATCAACGCCCACGGCCCGGCCGCCTCGAGGCCCAGCGGGCTCGATCGCATCTCCACCGAGCACTGGTTCGACCAGCCCTTCGATTGCAGGAACGCGAGGTTCGCGGCCTGCGGCGCGCGCGGCGAGACGAAGTCGCCGAGGCCGGGTTCGCTGAGCTGGTAGTGGACGAAGCCGTTGCGCGACAGCGGCCAGATCGTGGCGAGATCCTCGCCGGCGAGGTGCATCGCGGCGGCGTCGAGGTGGACGCCGAGGCCGGGCGCGGCGTGGACGTCGACGAAGGCGATGACTTCGCGCGTGTCGACGAGGAAGTCGCCGGCGTCCTCGGGCCGTGCGGGTTCGAGCGCGAGGGACAGGCCGGCGTCGGCGAAGCGGCGGGCCGCGCGTTGCAGCACGGGCGCCGCGCGTTCGGCGGCGGCCTCGGGCGACAGGGCGCCGCGCTGGCGCTGCTTCGGCGCGCCGAGCACCGCGGCGCGCGCGCCGAGCGCCTCGCCGAGGCTCGCGCACACGGCGAGTTGCTGCTCGAACGCGGCGCCGCCGTCGTCCGCGAACAGCAGCGCCTGTGGGCAGCCGAACAGCAGCGCCTGCATCGACGCGATCTCGAAGCCGAGGTCGGCGCAACGCGCGCGGTACGCGCGTGCGGCGGCCGGCGTGGCACCGTCCCAGCCGGGCCAGACGACGGTCGGTGCGAGCTCGATGCCGCGCACGCCGACGCGGCGCAGGAAGGCGAGGGCGGCGGCCTCGTCGCCGCCGCTCCAGGCGATGTTCGAGCAGGCGAAGCGCAGCGTGTGGGTCATCGGGTCGATGCCGGCTTGGCCTGTTCCGAGGCCACCCACGCCTCGAGCCAGGGCCACAGCGCGGCCTCGTCGAGCCAGTAGCCGTCGCGGCCGCCGAAGGCCTCGGCGTGGCGCGAGCGCATGCGATAGAGCGCGGGCGGCGTGCCGGGGTCGACGAGCGTGCGTTGCGGGAACAGGCGCGTGGCGATCGCGCCGGTGGCGAGCGGCGCGACGCTGGCGTTGACGAGCGCGAGGCCGTGCGCGAGGGCGGTGTCGATGTCGTCGGCGAGGCGCGCGAGCGGGTACCACTGCAGCGCGGCGTTCGGGTGGAGCTTGTGCACCTCGTTGCCGTGCAGCAGGTCGAACAGCGCGTTCTTCTTCAGGCCGGCGCCGAACAGGCCGGGCAGGCGGATCGTCAGTACGCGCGGGAAGCGCTCGCGCACCCACTGCTCGAACTGATGGCGATGCGCGCCATAGGGCGTGGCCTGGCCGACGGGCGAATCCTCGTCGATGTCGACCGGGCGCGCATAGACGTCGACCGTCGACACCAGCACCACCTCGTCGGCCTGCACGTCGGCGAGCGCGGCCTGCAGGCGCTGCATGTTGGCGAGGTCGCTCGCCGGATCCTGGTTGATGCGCCACTTCTCGGCCGGCAGCGCGCTCAGCACGAGGCGGCGCGCGCGCAGGCCCTGCAGCGCGTGCAGGTTGGGGCGGTGCACGAGGAGGTCGAACGGGCGCTGCGCGAGCAGCGTGCCGCCGACGAGGCCGGTGTGGCCGACGAGGACGTCCATCGGCGGATGTTAATCCGAGAGCAGGGCGCCGAGGATGCGGTCCGTCGCGAAGAAGATGTTGTCGATCTTGCCGGACTGCACGCTCACCTTGCGGCCGTCGAACGCCACGCCGCAGGCGCGGTTGTCGGTCATGCCGACCGGCTTGGTCTTCACCGCGAACTGCGGGCCGACGAATTCGAACAGGTCGCGGAACGCCGGCAGGTAGGGCATCACCTCGGCCTCCATCAGCGCGCGCTTGCGTTGCACGGTGTCGTCGTCGACGCCCGCGAGCAGCGCGTACGCCTCGGCCTTGCTGTTGCAGCGGCCCAGCGGCGTGTGCGTGACGGACGACAGCGTGAACTGGTGGTCGCGGCCGGTCGGGTAGATCGACCACAGCGGGCCGTCGACCAGCGTCACGGCCGGGAAGCGCTCGGCGGCGCCGCTGGCGGCGGCCTTGCTCGAGTTGGCGCGGCAGCGGTAGTACAGCAGCAGCGTCGGCTCGTAGTACACCGCGTCGCTGGGCGCGGCGAGCGCGCCCCAGGTGGCGTCCACGAAGTAGTCGAAGTGCTCGCCGTTGACGTGCACGGCGCCGGTCGATTCCTTCAGCGTCTCGACGCGCGTGCCCAGGCGGGCGGAGCCGTTGAGCCGGCCGCCGAAATGCTCGCGGGCCTTGTCGGTCAGCACGACGCGCTCCTCGCAGCGCACCGCGCCTTCGAACTTCGTCGCGTCGAGGCCTTCGACGGTCGACACCGGCACGCGCTCGACCGAGATGCCGCTCGCCAGCATGATCGAGAAGTAGGTCTCGAAGTCGATCAGCGAGTTGCCCTTGGGCACGAGGTAGATGTTCTGCGCCACGCTCTGCGACAGCCGCGGGTAGCGTTCGACGAAGCGGTGGTAGCCGTCGCGCGACTGGTGGCGCGTGATCGACGAGCGCGCGTAGTGCAGCCCCTGGTGCAGGCGGAACTGGTTGTTGCCCGAGGCTTCGCTGAACAGGCGCTCGTTCTTCTCGAACAGCCCGACTTCGACGCCTTGCGACTTCAGCGCGCTGGCGATGTGGCAGCCGTACCAGCCGCCTCCTGCGATGGCCACTTTCATGCGACGAGCTCCTTCACGGGCGACGCTGCGAGCAGGCGCTGCATGCGGTCGCCCCAATCCACGGACGAGGCCGGCTCGCGCGCGGGCGGCGCGGCGAGCAGGGCGTGCGCCGGCGCGGCGAGCGCGGGCGCGTTGGGTGCGAATGCGATCACCTGGTCGGCGCGCAGGCCTTCCTCGGCGGGCGCGAAATTGGCGTGCGTGAACACGGGCACGCCGACCGACAGGGCACTGAACACGCGGTCGTGCATGCCCCATTCCCAGTTCGGATCGAAGTTGACGAGCGCGGCGTAGAGCGACGTCAGCCGCGTCAGGCTGCCGTGCGGCAGGTTGCCCATGAAGCGGAACGAGGGCTCGTCGCCGAACTCGGGCTGCCAGCCGCTGCCGACGAAATCGACCGGCACGCCGCGCAGCGACTCGGCCGCGATCACGCGGCGATGGCGCTTGATGAACGAGTCGGCCGCGGAGACGAACTGCTGCACGGCGGGGTCGAGCGCCGCGCGCGACGGCAGCGCGAGCGCGTCGAAGAGATCGAGCACGACGTTGCCGCGCGCGCCCGGCGCGAGCAGGCGATCCTCGAGGCGCGCGAGCTCGTTGCCGGACAGCCCGATCGTGTTGGCCGACGCGAGCGTCGTGCCGAGGTCGGGCCGCATCGCGCGGGCGTGCAGCTCCGTGCCGATCGAGCCGATCACCAGCAGGCGCTGCTGCACCGGCACGGGCGGGCGCGGGCCGGCCTGGTCGGGGAACGCGGCGAACGGGACGTAGATCGTCTGCGGCGGCATCAGCGCGTCGGCGCCGGCGCGCCACGCGTTCAGGAACTGCTTCTCGGCGAACACGGGCACGAGGCGCTCGTCGCTCCACGCGTCGGCGATGAACTGCGCGGCGACGGGCATGCGCAGCAGGTCGTAGATCAGCGTGTCGAGGATGTAGTAGTAGACCGGGCAGCGCAGCATGCGGTACAGCGGCGTGCTGCCCACGGCGATCGACAGCGGCAGCGGCCCGATCGTCACCACGCCGGCGACGTCCAGCAGCGGCACGCCGCGCAGCTGCTCGGCGAGGTCGCGGCCGACGACGATCACGCGCGCGTCCTTGCCCTGCCGGCGCAGGCCGGCGGCGACCTGGTCGGCGAAGTTCTCGGTCACCCGGTCGGCGTGCGGCGTCGTCAGCACGAGCCAAGGCGCGGCGGCGCTGTCCGGGGTCGACGGGGTGTGGGTCATGCGAAGAGTCTCGCCGGGACTTGAGGGTCGCGATCCGCGGAATAGGGCGGGATCGGCGGTCAGCTCTGCGTCATCGGCGCTGGCGTGCTTCCGGAGCCCGGTCGCCCACCCCAACAATCCGCTGGCCGGCTTCTGAAGTCCGCCGGGCGACTTCATTTCCCCGGCGGCGGCGCTTTTTCACCCGACGCCGCGGCGATCTGCTCGAAGGCCCGGGCTTCGGGCTTCGGCGCCGCACCGAACTTGCGCGATGGCCGAGCTTTTTTCTCCGGCGTCGCGGAAATTTCCAGGTGCGATCGAGCTCCGGGCTCGGCGGCCCGGGCAAATCGCTCGGCTGCCGAGTGCTTTTTCTCCGACGCCGGAGATCCGGACAGCGATCGTCGCTCAGGCGATCGCGGGCGCGGGTTCGACGGCCGCCAGCGGGCGCTTCAGCGGCCCTTGCGCGGCGGCGAAGCGCTCGATGAACGGGATCGCCTGCTGCAGCAGCGCCGTCTCGGCCTCGAGGCCGTAGCTGGCCTTGAGCTTCGCGATGCCGGGCGCGAGCAGCGCGTCGGCGTCGGGGCGCAGCGCGGTGGCCGCGGCGGTGCGGAAGCGGTCGACGAAGGCGCGCATGTCGCCCACGGGCGTGTCGAGGAAGTTCGGCGCGTCCCAATACTCGCGGCCGCCCCAGCCGGGGTAGCCGACGACGACGTTGCCGCTGAGGGCGGCCTCGATCGGCGGCACGGGGCAGCCCTCGAAGTCGCTGAACGCGAGGAACACGCGCGAGGACTCGAGCTGCTCGGCGACCTGCGCCTCGTTCATGTTGTGGATCGGCTGGAACGTCCAGTCCGGGAAGGCGCGCGCGAGCCAGGGCACGAGGTTGGCCGAGTGCAGCGGCAGCTTGCGCGGCATGTAGGTGCACTTGTTGACCTTGGCGCGCGGCTTGAAGCGCTCGGTGTCGACCGAGTACTTCACGCGGAAG
>JASLEM010000304.1 GCA_030151165.1 Burkholderiaceae bacterium | reverse complement strand
GTGGTGCCGGTGACCGGGGCGCGCGCCTTCTGCAGGTCCTTCTCGGCGACGGCCAGCGCGTCCTGCGCGGCGGCGACGGCCTGCTTCGCGTGCTGCAGGTCTTCCGCGGCGAGCGAGTCGGTGCCGGCGAGCTGCGTGCGGCGCGCGAGGTCGTCGCTCGCGCGGGCGAGGTCGGTGCGGCGCTGCGCGACCACGGCCTCGCCTTCCTCCGCGCCGGCCAGTTGCTCGCGCACCTGGCGCACGGTGACGGCGAGCTGCGCATCGGCGTCGGCGAGCGCGACGGCCGCGTCGGCATGGTCGAGCGTCACGAGCGTCTGGCCGGCCTTCACGGGCTGGTTGTCGTCGGCGCCGAGCGCCGTGACCGTGCCGCCGACCTGCGCGTTCACGTAGACGAGGTTGGCCTGCACGTAGGCGTCGTCGGTGTGTTCGTGGAACTGCCCGTACAGCAATGCCCAGGCAGCGTAGGCGAGGCCGGCCAGCGCGAAGGTGCTGCCCGCGATGAGCAGGGCCTTCCTGCGCGACTTCTTGTTCTCGGGCGCGGGTGCCGGCATCGGGGCGTTCGGGGCGGCGGGGGCGGGCGTGTGGGTGTCGGTCATGGTGGCGGTCTCGGGTGCGATGTGTGTCGGTGTTCGGAAGGCTCAGCGCGCGGCGGGGCCGGCGTCGCTGGTGACGGTCGGCGCGGCGGATGGCGGCAGCGCGCTGCCGAGGGCGTGGTCGAGGTCGATGCGCGCGAGGAGCGCGGTCGTGCGGCGGTTCAGCTCCTGGTCCTTCAGCGTCGTCAGCACGAGCTCGTCGACGAGCCGTTCGTGGCCGTCGATCAGCCCCGCGCGTTCGCGCGCCTGCGCGCTCGCGAGGTCGCGCTGGCGCGCCTTGACCTGCGCGGCGAGCGGGTCGGCCTCGCGCTGCGCGCCGTGCAGGCGCACGGTGGCGTCGTTGACGTCGCCGATGGCCGATTGCAGCGCCTGGTCGTACTGCGCGGCGGCGAGCGCGACGTCCGCGCGGCGCGCGTCGAGCCCGGCGCGCAGGCGGCCGGCGTCGAAGATCGGCAGGTGGATCGCGGGCGTCACGCCGAACTCGCGGTTCTCGGCGTGCAGCAGCGAGCCGATCTTCAGCGCGTCGAAGCCGGCGAGCGCCGTGATGTTGATGTCGGGATAGAACGCGGCGCGTTGCGAGTCGACGTCCTTCAGCGAGGCCTGCACGCGGTCGCGCGCGGCGGCGATCTCGGGGCGGCGCGCGAGCAGGTCGAGGCGCAGGCCGGCGTCGGGCAGCGCGGCGACGGTGGCGTCGTCGGGCAGCGGCGCGGGCTGGATCGCGGGCAGCGCGTGGACGCCGACCAGCGCCTGCAGCTGGCGCTCGGCCTGCGCGCGCTGCGTCTCGAGCTGCACGATGCTCTGGCGCGGGGCCGCGGCGTCGGCGGCGAGCGGCTGCAGGTCGGAGCCGGGCGCGAGGCCGGCACGCACGCGGCGCGCCTGCTGTTCGACGAGCGCTTGGCGTTGCGCCTGCAGCGTCTGCGCGTTGCGCAGGTGTTGGTCGGCGGCCTGCCACTGGAAGTAGGTCTTCGCGACGGCCGACGCCAGCGTCGACGCCGCGGCCTGCGCGTCGGCACGGGCCGCGGCGGCGCGGCCGAGGGCGGCGTCGAGGGCGCTGCGGTTGCGGCCCCAGAAGTCGAAGTCGTACGAGAAGTCGAGCGCCGCGTGGCCGCTGGTTTGCCACGAGCCGCCGATCGGGGGCGGGTAGATGCTCTTGGCAGGGTAGCGTTCGCGCGTGGCGCTCGCGTCGAACGCGAGATCGACGCCGGCGTCGGCCTGCGTCTGGCCCGCGGCCGCGTCGGCCTGGCGCACGCGCGCCTGGGCGACGGCCATCGTCGGCGAGCCGCCGAGCGCGAGGGCGATCAGGCGGTCGAGCTGCGCGTCGCCGTACGAGCCGACGGCCGCGGCCTGCGTCGCGGAGGCCGCCGAGGCGGGCGCGTCGGCCACCAGATCGCCTGCGCGCGCGGCGTCCAGTCGCGGCGGCCCGTCCTTGGGCGGCAGCGGTGCGCAGGCGGCCAGCGCAAGGCCGACGACCAGCACCGCCACGGCCGCAGGAACGCGCCTGGCGCGATTGCTGGCTGAATAGTAACGTGAGAGATAGTTCATTTGGCAACCATTAGGATAAAAAAAGGGAGCCCGCGTGGGCTCGCCGTTTCAAGGCATCGGCGCGGCCAGCGCTTCGGCGAACTGGCCGAGCAACTGCTGCAGCGTCGACTTCTCGGCCTTGGTGAAATGCGTCTTGTAGAACTCGGCCGATTTCTGGCCCAGGGTCGGCACCATGTCGTTCAGCAGCTTCATGCCGGACTTCGTCAGCGACAGGTCGACGCGGCGCCGGTCTTCCGGATTCGGCACGCGCAGCATCCATCCCTTCTCGACGAGCTCGTCGCAGATGCGCGTCATGTTGCCGCGCGTCTCGCCGGTGGCGTCGCAGAGCTCGGACGGGTTGGCGAGGTTGTCGGGCCGCGCGTAGAGCATCATCATCGCGAAGTAGCCGACGTTGCTCAGCTCGTACGGCGCGAGCAGCCTGGCCAGCCGCTCGTTCATCATGGCGTGGCACGCCCGGATCTGGATGTAGATGGCGATGTCTCCCAGCCCGTTGCCGCCGGTCGCGCGCTGGTGGGCGAGTTCGGCGGCCGCGAGGGCGCGGGCCGAGAGGTTGGTCGTGGGACTGTTCATGAAGTAATAGTACCGCGTGCAACTATATCATGCAATCGCCCGGCCGTGAAAAGGGTCACCGGGTGGACGTGCCGGTCGATGCGTCGGCCGGCCGGTGCGCCTGGAACGACCAGCGCCGCAGCACGCCGCCGCCATCGAACAGGATCACCAGCTCCTTGGTCGGCCGGTCGAGCTGGCTGGTGATGAGGCCGATGTAGGGCACGTCGTCCCAGCCCTTGGACAAGCCCTCGCGATAGAAGTAATGCCAGGTCTCGAAGCCGCTGTCGAAGCGGATCTCGGTGCCTTGGCCGAGCGCGGCGCGGACGTCCGCTTCGGTCGTGCGGCCCGGCACGAGCAGCGCGCTCGTCGAGGGCGCGTCGAGCTGTGCGAGCTGGCCGTTGCCGACCGTCGTGCAGCCGGCAAGCAGCGCCGCGACGAGCGCGAGCGCGGGACGGCCGCTCATGGCGCGACCTCGGGCTGCGGCGCGGACATCGGATCGAGGACGACGCGCGTGTCGTCGGGCCAGGACGCGTCCTCCAGCGGCAGGAAGTACGCGCGGTCGCGCAGGTGGTACGACCAGTCGAACAGCGCGGCGAGCGCCATCGTGCCGGTGCTGCCGTGCAGGTAGCTGTAGGCGAGCGGCTGGCGGCGCGCGCCGTCGACGAGCGTCACGCCGAAGACGGGCTCGTCGGCGAACCAGGCTTCGGCGTCGTCGTCGCGGCACAGCTGGCCTTGCGCCGCGAGGATGGCGGAGGCCGGCGAGCGCAGGCCGCGCTGCAGGTTGCCGTGGAAGGTGTCGACCTCGCATTCGAGGCGCAGGTCGCCGAGCCGGCGCTCGCCGTCGGGGATGCCGGGCGTGCGCACGTCGGCGTGCCAGGCGATGTCGCCGTCGGGCACGTTGGCCTGCAGCACCGCGCCCTGGCCGATGCCCGACCACGCCGGGTCGAGCGTGAAGCGCTGGTGGTCGTCGAGCGGGACGGGAACGCGGCCATCGTCGGTGACGAGGAACAGGCGCAGCGACGCGAACTCGGGCGTGGCGCGGCGCGGATAGAGCCGGAAGGCGAGGGTGGCGGCGGGCGCGAGCGCGTGGTGCTCCTCGAACGCCTGCTGCGCGCTGCGCAGCTGCGCGAGCGTCTTCTCCTCGCGCGCGCCCGGAACGCGCGCGGTGACCTCGACGTGCTGCGGCGCGTCGTCGACCGGCGGCGGCGCGGCCGCGGCAGCGCACGACGCGGCCAGGGCCAGCGTCGACGCGAGGCGCACGATCGTCTTCCTGCTCATGCACGACGCCTGCAACCGGCGCGCCCGGTCGCGGACGAAAAAAGGCGCGCGCCTCTTTCGAAGCGCGCGCCCGTGACGACGCTCAGTGCGTCGCCAGCTCGGCCTTGCGGCCCGGCAGCGTCGCCAGCTCGCGCGCCGGCGCCACGTCGTAGTGGCTCGTCTGCATCGAGTACTGCGCCCGGCCCGAGGTCATGGCACGCAGCTGGCCGATGTAGCCGAACATCTCCTTCAGCGGCACCGCCGCGGTCACGACGGACGCGTTGCCGCGTTGCGCCTGGCCTTGCACGTTGCCGCGCCGGCGATGGAGGTCGCCGATGACGTCGCCGAGGTGCTCGACCGGCGCGATGACCTCGACGGCCATCACCGGTTCGAGCACGACCGGCGCCGCGCGCGCGGCGGCTTCACGGAACGCCGCCATCGCCGCCAGCTCGAAGGCCAGCGTCGACGAGTCGCGCTCGTGGAAGCCGCCGTCCAGCACGACCGCCTCGAAGTCGACCGTCGCGAAGCCCGCGGCCACGCCCGTGAGCGCCGCGCGGCGGATGCCGGCCTCGATCGCGGGGACGTACTCGCGCGGGATCGCGCCGCCGACGCTCTCGTTCGAGAAGCGGAAGCCCTCGCCGCGCGCGAGCGGGGCGATGCGCAGCGTCAGCTCCGCGAACTGGCCGGGGCCGCCGGTCTGCTTCCTGTGGACATGATGGACCTCGCTCTCCTTCGTGATCGTCTCGCGGTAGGCGACCTGCGGCCGACCCACCGATACCTCCACGCCGTATCGCGCGCGCAGCTTCTCCACCGAGACCTCGAGCTGCAGCTCGCCCATGCCGGAGAGGATCGTCTGCCCGGAGTCGGCGTCCTGCCGCACCCTCAGGCTCGGATCCTCGCGCAGCATGGCCTGCAGCGCCTTCGACAGGGCCTGCTGGTCGGCCTGCGTCCGCGGCTCGATGGCGACGTCGATCACGGGATCGGGCACGCTGATCTCCTCCAGGTGAACCGGATGAGCGCGATCGGCCAGCGTGTGGCCGGTCAGCGTGTCCTTCAGCCCGACGATCGCCGCGATGTCGCCGGCGACGAGCTCGTCCTTCTCCAGGTGCTTGTCGGCGTGCACCTCGTAGAGGCGCGAGACGCGTTCGTTGCGGCCGGTGGCCACGTTGAACACGCTCGCGCCGCGCGCGAGGCGGCCGCGATACACGCGCACGAAGGTCATCGCGCCGTGGTCGTCGGCGACGACCTTGAACGCGAGCGCCGCGAACGGGGCCTCCGGATCGGACTTCGGCGACGTCTCGTCATGCGACACCTCTCCCGGCCGCGGCAGGTAGTCCACCACGGCGTCCAGCAGCGGCTCGACGCCGCGGTTCTTGAACGCCGAGCCCGCGAGCACCGGCACGAAGGCCGAGGCCAGCGTGCCCGTGCGCAGGCCGGCCCGCAGCGTCTCGACGGAGGGTTCGTCGCCGCGCAGCCAGGCGTCCAGCAGCGCGTCGTCCTGTTCGACGATCGCCTCGACCAGGCGCGCCCGGGCACGCCGCGCTTCATCGAGAAGCTCGGCGGGCACCTCGGCCTCGCGCGGCGGCGCGCTCGCGTCGTCCTGGTCCCAGACGAACGCGCGCATCCGCAGCAGGTCGACGACGCCACGGAACTCGCCCTCCGCGCCGATCGGGAGTTGCAGCGGCAGCGCCGCGACGCCGAGGCGCTCCCCCATCATCGCGACGACACGCGCGAAGTCCGCGCCCGTGCGATCGAGCTTGTTGATGAAGGCGATGCGCGGCACGCGGTACTTGTCCGCGAGACGCCAGTTCGTCTCCGTCTGCGGCTCGACGCCGGCCACGCCGTCGAACACGACGACCGCGCCATCGAGCACGCGCAGCGAGCGGTTGACCTCGATGTTGAAGTCGATGTGCCCGGGCGTGTCGAGCAGGTTGATCTGCGTGCCGTTCCACTGCACCGTGATCGCGGCGCTGTTGATCGTGATGCCGCGCTTGCGCTCCTGCGGATCGAAGTCCATGCGCGTGTCGCCGTCATGCACTTCGCCGATGCGGTGGCTTTCGCCCGTGTAGAACAGGATGCGTTCGGTGGTGGTGGTCTTGCCCGCGTCGACGTGCGCGATGACGCCGATGTTGCGCACGTTGCGCAGTTCGAAGGAGCGGGGAGTGTGGTTCGTGGACATGGTGAATCTTTCGGACGCGGCCTTGCGCGTCGCCAGGTGGGTTCGGTGCTGTCGCAGCGGCCACCGGGTCGAGATTCACCAGGGGCTCAACTGCTCGGGAGTTGCCCGTGGCCGGCACACGGGCGTGAATCGTCGACGTCCCGGCGGTCGGGAATCGTGGCGATCAGCTTGTCGTAGGTGCGCATGATGTTGGCCATGTGGTGAACGGATCGATGAAAAGCAAGCCCGCAGGAACCGAAAGACGAATCGAGGGACGAGAACGCGGAACGCGAAAAAACGAAACCCCGGGAGACTTGCGCCTGCCGGGGTTGCGTTGTCGTTCGGCAGGGCGCGGCGGCCCTCCGACGGATGTCGAAAGGCACTCAGGTCGTGATCGTTGCCTTGTTCACGCGGAACAGGGCTTGGAGGTGACGGGGGCTATTCATGATGGGTGTCATTATCCGGCGAAGCGCAAGACTTCGCAAGCAGTGAGGGGATCGCGTGTCAGTCGGACGATGCCAGCGCGCTCTGGACGACGGCGAGATCCGCGTCCGAGAAGCAGCAGAAGGTCACCTCGTCGATCGCGTCCGAGGCACCGACGAACGCGTGCACGGCCTCGATCGCGACCCGCGCCGCGAGCGCGATCGGATAGCCGTAGACCCCGGTGCTGATGCTGGGGAACGCGATCGTGCGCGCACCGAGGCCGACCGCGATCTCCAGCGAGCGCCGATAGCACGACGCGAGCAGGGCAGGCTCGCCGGCGTCGCCGCCGCGCCAGACGGGCCCGACCGTGTGGATCACGAACCGGGCCGGCAGGCGGAAGCCGGGCGTGGACTTCGCGTCGCCGGTCTTGCAGCCGTGCAGCAGGCGGCACGCGGCCACCAGCTCGGGGCCGGCCGCGCGGTGGATGGCGCCGTCGACGCCGCCGCCCCCGAGCAGCGACGAGTTCGCGGCGTTGACGATCGCGTCGACGTGCAGCTTCGTGATGTCGGCGCGCAGCGCGCGCAACGTCGTCGACATGGCGTCTCCGGCCGATCGGATCAACCGAGCGCCGCGCCTTGCGGGATCGTGTCCGGCGCGGCCAGGACCTCGGCGGGCTCCGATGTCTTCACGCTGGTGTCGTGCCGCTCGTAGGTGCCGATCAGCAGGCCGCTGGCGATCGCGCGGTCGGCGAGGGCGGCGATCAGGGCGTCGCGGCCGGGGGTGTCGGGCATCTCGGCGGCGCCGCCGTCCTCCGGGTCGCCGAGCGCGAAGACCTGGAACGCGTAGCGGTGCGGGCCGTGGCCTGGCGGCGGGTCGGGCGGCAGCCAGCCATGCTGGAGGTACGAGTTGCGGCCCAGGCGCGCGTCCGCGGGCGCGGCGTCGTCGTCGTTCATCGCCCCCTCGGCCAGCGCGCCGTTCTCGGGCGGCAGGCCGACCAGGATCGCGTGCACGAGCGGATGCGGCGTCGGCGAGTCGGCGTCCTCGACGATCAGCACGACCGAGCGCGCCTCGTCGGGGATGCCGTGCCATTGCAACGGCGGCGACCGGCCTTCGCCGTCGGCCGTGTAGGGGACGGGCAGCGGGCCGTGGTCGACGAACGCGAGGCTCGTCACGGCGATCGCGCCCTGGCCACCGCGCAGCGGCAGGCGGCGGAATGCGATCTGGTCGAGGCCGGCGCGCTGGTCGCGCAGGGCGTGGCCGACGAAGTCGGGCAGGTTCTGGAGCATGGGATGCCTCGTGAGCGAAGGACGCGATGGCCTTGCTCGGCAAGCGCCGTGCGCGTCGTGCGCGGCGCGCGGGACTGCGATTTGCCGCGCCTGCGGATTGCGTTTTCCGGAGAACCCGTCGATGCATCAAGAAAACCTGTTCAAGGACGGCAGCCTGTCGCGCCCGGTGGCGGCCGCGCTGGCGGCGACCGCGATCGTCGGCCCCGCGATCGCCGCGGCGTTCGACGGCCCGTCGCGCCACTGGTCGACCAAGATCTGGTACGCGCTGCTGCGCAAGCCGTCGTTCCATCCGCCCAAGGCCGTCTTCCCGGTCGTGTGGACCGCGCTCGACAGCGCGCTCGCGATCGGCGCGTACCGCATCGCGCGCAAGCCGTCGACGCCGCAGCGCAACCACGCGTTGCGCCTGTTCGCGGCGAACGTGGCGATGATCTCGGGCTGGTCGAAGCTGTTCTTCGGGCGGCGCGAGCTCGGCGCCGCGGCGGTGGGTTCGGCGGCGATCACGGCGACCGCGGCGGCCTACGTCGCGGCCGCGCGGCCGATCGACAAGCCGGCCGCCGCGACCGCGGTGCCGCTCGTCGCGTGGGTCGGGTTCGCGACCGTGCTCGGCACGGCGATCTGGAAGATGAACCGGCGCTGAGCGTCGGCGGGCCGGGCCGCGCGGTCGCTCAGGCGCCCGGCGGCAGCGCCTGCACGATCGCCCCGAAGATCAGCCCCATGCCGATCACGCTGATGCCCCACACGGCGGTGCGCGCGACCGGCACGCCGATCATGTAGATCGGGATGTAGACGAGGCGCGCCCAGTAGAAGATGCGCGCGCCGAGCTCGACGTGCGGGTCGGTGACGCCGCCGATCGTCGCCACGAGCGCGAGCGCCGTGAACAGCACGAGGTTCTCGAGCATGTTCTTCGACGCGCAGTCGGTGCGCCGCGCGAAGCCCTGCGGGTCCTGCTTGTCGTCGCGGTTGCCCATCGCCCAGAGCAGGCGCGACGGCGTCCAGGCCTTCGCGCGGATCAGGCTCGCGGCCACCAGCAGCACCCAGTTGATCACCGCCAGCTCGGCGACGATCATCAGCGTCTTGGTCATCATCATGAGGCGCGGCCCGGCAGTTGGAAGGCCGCCAGCATACGGCCTGCGCTCGCGCCGCCCCGGCCTCGCATACCCTGAACGGGCGAGCCGGGCGGGCGTCCGCAGGCGCGCTCAGGTGTGGCCGATCACCGGATGCGGCTCGTAGCGCGCCTCGAGCTGCGCGACGTCGTCGGCCGTCAGCACCAGGTCGACCGCCGCGGCCGCCTGGTCGAGCTGCGGCAGCTTGCTCGCGCCGACGATGGGCGCCGTCACGCCCTTGTGCAGCAGCCACGCGTAGGCGAGCGTCGCGTTCGACACGCCCTTGGCCGCGGCCATCGCGCCGAGGCGTTCGACGGTCGCGAAGTCGCTCGCGCGGTAGTAGTAGCGCTGCGCGATGTCGTCCGACTCGGCACGCGACGCGCCGCCGGCCTGCGCGTCGCCCGGCTTGCGGTTGCCGGCGAGGAAGCCGCGCGCGAGCGGGCTCCAGGGGATGACGGCGACCCCCAGGTCGCGGCACAGCGGCAGCATCTCGCGCTCCTCTTCGCGGTAGGCGAGGTTGTAGTGGTTCTGCATGCTCGCGAACGGCGTCCAGCCGTGCTCGCGCGCGACCTGCTGCGCCTTCGCGAACTGCCACGCCCACATCGAGCTCGCGCCGATATAGCGCGCCTTGCCCGCCTTCACGACGTCGTGCAGCGCCTCCATCGTCTCCTCGATCGGCGTGTGCGGATCCCAGCGGTGGATCTGGTACAGGTCGACGTAGTCGGTGCCCAGGCGCTGCAGGCTGGCGTCGATCGCGTGGAAGATGCGCTTGCGCGAGAGGCCGCTCTTGTTGGGCGTGTCCACGCCCGCGGGCCGCGGGGAATTGCCGGACTTGAACTGCATCGCGACCGGGTGGAACAGCTTGGTCGCGATGACGATCTCGTCGCGCAGGCAGAACTCGCGCAGGAACTTGCCGGTGAGCACCTCGCTCTCGCCCGCCGAATACATGTCGGCGGTGTCGAAGAAGTTGATGCCCAGCTCCACCGCGCGCTTCACGAGCGGCCGGCTGGCGGCTTCGTCCAGCACCCAGGGCCGCCACTCGGGCGTGCCGTAGGTCATCATGCCGAGGCAGATGCGCGAGACGCCGAGGCCGGTCGATCCGAGGCGGGTGGTCTGCATGAGTCGTGTCCTGTGTCCTGGAAGTGGATCGACTCATTGTGGCGGCGCGGGCTTGTCCCTCGCGCGGGCCGAGGCATGCGCCGGCGCGGCGACGCTCAGGCCTGCCAGACGCCGTAGCCGGCCTCGCGCAGGCCGATCGCGAGCTCGACTTCCATCTCGCGCGCCGCGTCGTAGGGCATCGGGTTGTAGACCGCGTACAGCTCGGGCATCAGCCGCAGCCCGTACTTGAAGACGAAGCGGTTGGACTGGATGCCGGCCTTGTGCTTGTCGAAGCGCAGGTCGGGGTCGAGGCCGGTCATGCCGACGTAGACGAAGGGCTTGCCGAGGCGGTAGTCGGGGTTCGACTTGCGGAAGGACGGCTCGTTCCAGACGCGGTCGTCCAGCGCGACCACGTAGACATGGTGCTTCTGGCGTGGCGCGCGGCGGGTGGCCATCGGCGGAGGGCGGAGCGGAAAAATCGGCAGTGCGAACGACGGCGCAGGCGGCGCGGGGTGCGGGCGCGGCGCGTCCAGACGGCAAAAAGGGCCGAGGTTGAGTCGGCCCTTTTCGCTGCGAGGGTCGGGGCGAGCCCCGTGCCGTCACTTCATCCGGCCTGGCGACCGGAGGAAATGATTACTGGCCACCCTTCTTGTCAGCCGACGCTTCCGGATTCACGGCGCTGGCGCCCTTGTGGATCTTGTGCGCCTTCTTCATCTTCTTCGCCGGAGCCGAAGCGCCGTCGGCGGCCATCGGGGCCGAAGCTTGCGCGAACGAAGCCACCGCGAAGGAGGAGAGCAGGGCGGCAACGATGAGGGTCTTGGTCATTTGGAATTCCAATTTCAAGCGAGATTCGTTTTTGCTCCGACTCTCTCGAGCGGGCTCGGGGTTACGCCGGGCTTGCAGACACAACGGCGCCCGCAATCCGACGGTTGACAGCAATTTTACGAAAGGAGGTGTCGGGCGCGCAATGAAGGGTGGGCCGTGGAACAACACCTGTTTTCCAGGGGCGCGCCCGCCTTGCGCGGAACATTCCGACACCATCTTGCGGCCGAGTCAACGGCCCGTCATCCGGCATGGCGCATACTGTACGTCTCGACAGCAGGAGAGGCGATGGACACGACCAGGGTCTTCAAGTGGCAGAACTACGAGCTGCTCTGTAGCGCCAAGCCGGTGGATGCCGGGCGTTTCGCGCCGAATCTCGTGATCTCCAAGCAGGTCTGGCCGACGCGCCCGCGCGAGATCGCCGTGCCGCGTGGCCAGCACATGACCGAGGACACCGCGATCGACGCGGCGTACTCGTCCGGCCTGGAGTGGATCCGCAACTACGGCTGACGCCCGGCGCCGCGGCGCCGGCTCAGGCCAGCGCCGCGAGCACGTCCGCCGTCGTGCGCACGCGCCCGATGCGCGGGAAGACCGCCTTGAACGAGTTCTCGTGCATGGCGGCGTCCGGCCCGCTCGTCGCGTCCTCCGCGAACACGATCTCGTAGCCCAGCTCCCAGGCGAAGCGGGCGGTGGACTCGACGCCGATCGACGTCGCGATGCCCGCCAGCACGATGCTGCGGATGCCGCGCCGGCGCAGCTGCAGGTCGAGGTCGGTGCCATGGAACGCGCCCCACTGGCGCTTCAGGATGGCGATGTCGCCGGCCTGGTGCGGCAGTTCCTTCGGGTCGTCGAGCCAGTTCGCGGGCAGCGCGTGCGCCGGATTCGGGGCGTCGACCGGCGCCTTGAGCGCGTCGCCGCCGTCGTCCGACCAGCCGACCTTCACGCGCACGACGGGCGCCTTCGCGGCACGGAACGCGTCCACGAGGCGGACGGCCTGGGCCAGCACGGCGGGGGCCTCGTACGGCGCCTTCGCATAGCCGAGAATGCCTTCCTGCAGGTCGATCAGCACCAGCGCGGTCGTGCGCGGGTCGATTGTCAACGGGGTGGACGGCGTGGCGTTGGTCATGACATGGCTCCTGGCGATCGTCGGGGTTTGATGTCCGGGTTTAATATGAGCCCGGCCTCACATAATTAATTATGAGGGAGTCCTCACAAATGTCCAGTCCTGACCCTTCCGCGTCGATGGAATCCGCCCCGGTGCTCGCCGACGAGGGCGCGCCGGCCAGTGCCTCGCGGGCGCCGCGCCGCGCGCGCGGGCAGTTGCGCGTGGATGCGCTGCTGGCGTCGGCCGCCGAGGTCTTCGCGCAGAAGGGCTTCGACGCCGCGACGATGACCGAGATCGCCGCCCAGGCCGACTCGTCGATCGGCTCGCTGTACCAGTTCTTCCGCACGAAGGAGTCGGTCGCCGAGGCCTTGCTGCAGACGCAGGTCGACGCGCTGTGGCAGCGCTTCGACGCCCTCGCGGAGCGCGCCGGCTCGCTCGCCACGCCCGAGCTCGGCCGCGTGCTGGTGCGCTTCTTCGTCGAGTTCCGCAGCGAGCATCCGTCGTTCGGCACGCTCGTCGACATGCCCGGTCCGCCGTTGCAGGCGGTCGTCGGCGTCCGCGCGAAGGTGCGCGAGCGCGTGCAGGGCGTGCTGGCCAAGCATGCGCCGGCCGTCGACGGCGACACGCTGCGCGCGATGGCGCCGATCGTGCAGCACTCGATGAAGATCGCGATCGCGCTGCGCGCCGACCTCGACGCCGCCGACCGCGCCGCCGCGATGCGCGAGCTCGAGACGATGCTGGCCGGCTACCTCGTCGCGCGCCTCGCCGCGCCGGCCGGGGGCGCCGCGGCGTGACGACGGCGTCGCGTCGCCGCCGCCTCGCGTGCGTCGCGATGCTGGTGCCCGCCTGGCTCGCGCTGCACGCGCCGTCCGCGTCCGCCATGACCGAGGCCGAGCTGCGCGCGAAGCTGAAGCTCGGCGAGACCGCCGTGCTCAAGACCTGGCCCGGCGTCGCGGACCGGACGATCGTCGCGTGGACGGCGCTGCACCCCGACCCGACGCGCAAGCCCGACGAGCAGCGCGACATGGACACCTACGACCGCACGCTGATGGTCGTGAAGACCAGCACCGGCGAGGTGATGCAGAAGCTGTTCACCGAGGACGCCTACACGTCGGACGCGATCGCGTTCGACGGCATCGGCATCGACACCGCCAACTACGCGCTCGCGCCCGGCCACCGCGCGTTCGGCCTGCGCGTCGCGACCGAGCACCACGGTTGCGCCGGCTACGAGGGCGACGCGCTCGAGCTGTTCGACGTCCAGGGCTCGCGGATCGTGCAGGTGATGACCGCGGTCGACATGAAGGCCGACTCCGGGATGTGCGGCGACTGCGGCGAGTACCGCCGCCGCGTCGGCACGCTCGCCGTCGGCGAGACGCGCAGCCACGGCTACGCCGACCTCGTCGTGCACGAGAAGACCGTCGAGGCCGACGACGGCAAGCTCGTCGGCGGGGCCTGCCGGCAGCCGGAGAAGAAGTCGCAGCGGCAGGTCGTGCTGCATTTCGACGGTGAGCGCTACGCCGTGCCGGCCGACGTGAACAACTGACGTGAACCGTCGACGCGCGCGACCGACGCGCGCCGTCAGCCCATCTGCAGCAGGACGTCCCGCACGCGGTCGAGCGCCGGATCGATGTCCTCCGTCTCGATCAGCCCGTAGCCGAGGATCAGCCCGGCGCGCGGCGTCGCGAAATGGCCGAAGCCTGCGAGCGGATAGAGGCCGACGTCGACGCGACGCGCGAGGTTGACGAAGGTCGGGATGTCCAGCGCCGTGCGGCACAGCGCGGCCATGTGGAAGCCGGCCGTCGCCGGCACGAGCTCGAACCACGGCGCGAGGTCGTCGGCGAAGCGGCGCACGAGGCGCTCGCGCCGCTGCGCGTACGCGGCGTGGCAGCGGCGCAGGTGCTTCTGCAGGCTGCCGTCGGCCATGAAGCGCGCGAGCGCGGCCTGCGACTGCGTCGGCGTGTGCCAGTCCGCAAGGTGCTTGGCCGCGGCGATGCCCTCGGCGACGGGCGGCGGCGCGATGACGTAGCCGAGCCGCAGCGCCGGCGACACCGTCTTCGAGAACGTGCCGACGAACGCGACGTTGCCGCCGTCGTCCATGCCTTGCAGCGAATCGGTCGGGCGGCCTTCGTAGCGGAACTCGCTGTCGTAGTCGTCCTCGACGACCAGCGCGCCGATCGCCTGCGCGCGCGCGAGCAGCGCGCGCCGGCGCCGCGCGCTCATCGGCATGCCGAGCGGGAACTGGTGTGCGGGCGTGACGTAGACGAGCCGCGCGTCGGCGGGCAGTGCGTCGACGACGAGGCCCTCGCCGTCGACCGGCACGCCCACCACGCGCGCGCCGTGCGCCGCGAGCACCAGCCGCGCCTGCGGATAGCCGGGCTCCTCGACCGCGACCGTCGCGCCGGGCTCGACCAGCACGCGCGCGACGAGGTCGAGCGCCTGCTGCGCGCCGCTGGTGACGATCACCTCGTTGGCCGTGCAGCGCACGCCGCGCGCGAACGCGACGTGGCGCGCGATCTGGTCGCGCAGCTCGGGCAGGCCCTCGGCCGGGCCGTAGAGCGAGCGCGTCCGCGCCGCCTCGCGCAGCGCGTGCAGCGTGCCGCGGCGCCAGTCCGCGTGCGGGAACAGCGCGGTGGACGGCGCGCCGCCGATGAACTCGTAGCGCGCCATGCCCGCCGCCGGCGGATGGCGCAGCGGCGTGGCCAGCGCGCGCCAGCGCTCGACCGCGGCATGGCTCGCCAATGGCGTCGCGGCCGGGCGCGCGGGGCGGGTCGCGGCCTGCGGCGCGACGAAGGTGCCGACGCCGACGCGGCCGACGAGCAGCTTCTCGAACGTGAGTCGCGCGTAGACCTCGGAGACCGTCTTGCGCGAGACGCCCAGCTGCTCGGCCAGCAGGCGCGACGGCGGCAGCTGCTCGTCGGCCGGCAGCCGGCCGCCGCGGATCGCGTCGCGCAGCTGGCGGTACAGCTGGCCCGACAGGTCCTTGTCGCCGTCGATCACGACATGCAGTTCCATGGCGCCAGTGGTCTCCTCGACTTGGTCCGGATTGGCCGCCTTCGCGGCGACACCCCGGTTCTACGATGCGTTCACGGTCTGGGCGAATCGCCCCAGACGACCTTCCAACCCCCGGAGAACACCATGTCGAACCTTCTCGAAACCCAGCGCGCCGACTTCTACAAGTCCTCCCCGGAGGCCATCAAGGCCATCATCGCACTCGACGCGAGCGTCGCGAAGCTCGGCCTCGACGCCGGCCTGCTCGACCTCGTGAAGCTGCGCGCCTCGCAGATCAACGGCTGCGCGTACTGCGTCGACCTGCACGCCGCCGACGCCCGCAAGAAAGGCGACACCGAGCGGCGCGTCAACGCCGTCGCCGTCTGGCGCGAGACGCCGTTCTTCACCGCCCGCGAGCGCGCGGCGCTGGCGTGGACGGAAGCGGTCACGCTGATCTCGACCAGCCGCGCCGCCGACGCCGACTACGAGGCGATGTGCGCCGAGTTCGACGAGAAGGAGCGCGTCGACCTGACCGTCGCGATCGCCACGATCAACACGTGGAACCGCGTCGCGATCGCCTTCCGCAAGATGCCGACGCTCTGAGGCCCGGCCGATGACCCGCCGTGCGCGCGGGCCCGCGCCAGCGTCGAGAATGTCAGCCTGACTTCAGGAGAGCGATTCATGACGATGGGAACGACGCGGCGACTGGCCGTGGCCACGGCCTGCGCCCTGGCGGGCCTCGCCGCCGCGCCGGCGCACGCCGCGCCGAGCACGCAGGGCGGGGTCTACGACGGCTACGACGCGTTCTACGACGCGCTGCCCGACCGCCTGTTCGACCGGCTCGACGCCAAGCCGATGACCGCCGTCAACGGCGACCCCGACCACCCGCGCGCGGCCTGGTCGGGCAACGTCCCCGGCGTGAAGGGCGAGCACAAGATCGAGCTGCGCGAGACCTCGCCGGTCATCGACGGCCGGTCGATGTTCGCGCGGCCGGAATCGATCTTCCCCGGCGCGCTGACCGTCGCGCTGGGCGACCGCGCCAAGCTCTACGTCAACGAGCGCGCGCTGTGCTTCGAGGGCCAGCCGGCCTCGGGCAGCGGCACCGCCGACCGCTACGTGCAGGTCACGCTCGTGCTGCTGCCGTTCAAGGAGAAGACCGCGCGCCGCTACGAGCTGCCGCGGCTGTTCGCGTCCTGCCTCGGCATCACGCAGCGGGACGGCCAGCCCGTCGGCTTCCTCGCCGGGACGCTGCGCCAGGCGCCGGGCGCGGACGTCGCGGAAGGCGTCGACTTCGCCGCCTGGACGATCGGCGCCGACGGCAACTTCCACCGCGGCACGGGCGGCGTTCGGACGACCTTCGTCGATCCGGGCAACGTGTTCCGCTTCCGGGTCGACGCGAACGCCGCGCCCTGACGCGCGAGCCCGCGCGCGACGCACCGCGCGGGTGTTCAGGCCGGTACGTCTCTTGCCGACCCTGCCCCGACGACCCCCGCGACTGGACGCGTGGGCGACAGGGAGAAGCGACGATGCAACTCGAAGGCTCCTGCCACTGCGGGGCGGTCAGGTACACGGTGAGATCCCACGAGCCGGTGCCCTTCATGCGGTGCTATTGCTCGATCTGCCGCAAGACCGCCGGCACGGGCGGGTACGCGATCAACCTCGGCGCCGACCATCGCACGCTGAAGGTGCAGGGCGAGGAGCACCTGGCCGTCTACAACGCGAAGCTCGAGGGCGGCCTGCGCAGCACCGGCGAACGCCATTTCTGCAAGCAGTGCGGCACCGCGCTGTGGCTCTACGACCCGACGTGGCCCGACCTGGTGCATCCGCACGCCGGCGCGGTCGACACGCCGCTGCCCAAGCCGCCGGACGTCACCCACATGATGCTGGAGTTCAAGCCCGACTGGGTCGACGCCCACGTCCGGCCGGCCGACGAGTTCTTCGACGACTACCCGAAGGAATCGCTCGCCGAGTGGCATGCGCGGCACAAGCTGACGGACTGAAGCGCGCCGCGTCCATACGCCGTGCCGTATGCGGCCGGCGCGGCCGGCACGCACTTGGGACCTGCCGTCGCGCTCAGGCGATCGCTTCGGCCGCTTCCTCGGCGGCGACCGTGAAGGCGAAGCTGCGGATGTGCGCGATCAGCTCATCCTCGGGATAGGGCTTGCCCATCACGAGGCCGACGCCCAGGCGCATCGCCTCCTCGCGGTGGCGATCCTCGGCCGACGTGATCATCACGATCGGCACGTGCGCCGTGCGCGCGGTGCGCCGCAGGTGCGTCGTCAGGCCGAAGCCGTCCATGCCGGGCATGTCGACGTCGGTGATCACGAGGTCGGGCAGGCAGGTCTCGAGCAGCCTGACGGCATCGAGGCCGTCGACCGCCGTGACGATCTGGAAGCCGTGCGCCGCCAGCAGCTTGCTCGTCTTGACGCGCACCATCTTCGAGTCGTCGGCGAGCAGCACCAGCGTCTGCTCGGGCGTCTTCAGCGCCGGCGCGGGCGCGCGCGGCGCGGTCGGCGCCGTGGCCGCGGGTTCGGCGGCCGGCGCGGCGGCGC
>JASLEM010000247.1 GCA_030151165.1 Burkholderiaceae bacterium | reverse complement strand
ACCCACGCGCCCGAGAAGCGCGACAGCGCCCAGCCGTACAGGCCGAATTCGAGGTATTCCGCGACGTTGGCCGGGTGCAGCGCCGGCATGTTCCACGCCTGCATCGCGAGGTCGCTCTGGTGCGGCATCGACGACGACACGCAGCCGTGGTCGTCGCCCGCCACCACCAGCACGCCGCCCATCGGGCTCGAGCCGTACACGTTGCCGTGCTTGAGCGCATCGCCGGAACGGTCGACGCCGGGGCCCTTGCCGTACCACATCGCCGTCACGCCATCGACCGTGCGCTTCGGGTCGAGCGCGACGCGCTGCGTGCCGAGGCAGGCGGTGGCGGCGAGATCCTCGTTGATCGCCGGCAGGAACTCGACCTGCGCGTCGTGCAGGAACTTCTTCGCCTTCCACAGCTGCTGGTCGACCATGCCCAGCGGGCTGCCGCGGTAGCCGGAGACGAACGCCGCCGTGTTCAGGCCGCCCGACTGGTCGCGCCGACGCTGCATCAGCAGCAGGCGCACGAGCGCCTGCGTGCCGGTCAGGAACACCGAGCCCGACGTGGCCGCGAGGTTGTCCGTCAGCGCGTATTGGCGCAGCGGCGCGGTCTCGGGGTCGGGCGTGGTCGTGATGTCGGAGGAAGGCAGGGTCATGGCTGAGCGGGCTCGCTGGGCTGACACGCTCCGGCGTGACACCGGAGGCAAGCCGTCGATGCTAGTCCTCCCGCGGCGCATGGATTCTGCGCAATCGACGCGGATTCACGCGGAATCGAAACGCTCATCTCGATAAAATGACTCGATCGAAACGAACGTTTCCCGAAACTCGCCTACCGGCGACAGGACGCCCCGCCCATGACCCTGACCGCCCCCACCCTGATCGACCGCGTCGCCCTGCGCATCGCCGCCGCCCTGCAGCGCGACGGCCGCCAGAGCGCACAGCAGCTCGCCGACAGCGTCGGCCTGTCGGCCACGCCCGTCTGGCGGCGCGTGAAGGAGCTCGAGGCCAGCGGCGTGATCCGCGGCTACGTCGCGCTGCTCGATCGGGAGAAGCTCGGCCTGTCGATCTGCGTGCTGGCGCACGTCACGCTGGTGCGCCACAGCGAGGGCGCGGTCGAGCAGTTCGAGGCGATGGCGAAGTCCAGCCCCGAGATCATGGAATGCCACAGCACCACCGGCGAGGGCGACTACCTGATCAAGGTCGTCGCGCCCGACATGAAGGCCTACGACCGCTTCCTGCAGGACAAGGTCTTCAAGACCCCCGGCGTGGCCAACGTGCGCAGCAGCGTCGTGCTGCGCGAGGTCAAGTACGAGACGGCATTGCCCGTGGAATGACGGCCGGCGTCAGGGCTGCAGCAGCAGGTTGCCGACGCCGAAGTTCATCGCGTTGAGGATGTCGCCGTTGTCCTGCGACAGCTCCCACGCGAACACGCCCGCGAGCCCGACCTGGCGCGCGAAGGCACCCTTCTCGATCACCGCGCGCGGATCGTCGTAGCCCATGAACAGGCGGTTGCGCGCGTTGTAGAGGTTCCACGCGTGCGTGCGCGGGTCGAAGACGACCTGGTAGCCGTGGCGGCCGCGGCCGTCGTGGTCGAGGTAGCGCGCGGCGAGCTCGCGGTAGTCGCTCGCGCTCTCGGGGGCCGGATACCCCCCGCTGTACGCCGCGCCGGTGAAGCCCTGCCCCTTCGCCGGCGGCGCGACGCCCGCGAAGCCGCGCCCGTACATCGCGACGCCCGCGACGAGTTTGCCCGCCGGCACGCCCGCACCCGTGAGCGTCTTCACGGCGGCGTCGAGGCCGTCCTCACCGCCCTCGGTGCTGGCGCGCAGCGTCGTGTGGTTGCCGGCGACTTTCGTCCACGGGCCGTAGAAGTCGTAGGTCATCATGAAGACGAGGTCGAGCGACTCGGCGGCACGCTTGAAGTCGACCTTGTCGACGATCGTGTGCTCGGTGTTGATCGCGCTCGTGATCAGGTACAGCCGCCCGGTCTCGGCGGTCAGCTTGTCGAGCGACGCCCGCAGCGCCGCCATCAGGTCGGCGTAGCCGGCACCGTCGGCCGGCGAGCCGAGCGCGACGCCGTTGGCCGAGCCGTTGGTGGTCGGGTGCTCCCAGTCGATGTCGATGCCGTCGAAGGCCGGATGGCTGCGCAGGAAGTCCGCGGCGGACGTCGCGAACGCCGCGCGCGGCACGGCGTCGTCGGCGAGGTGGAAGAACGGATCGGAGCCGCCCCAGCCGCCGACCGAGGCCAGCACCTTCACGTGCGGCGCGCGCGCCTTGAGGCGGGCGAAGGCGGCGTCGAAGGTGTCGTCGATAGCCGAGGTCGCGATCTGGAAGTCGGCCTTGCCCACGCACTTCGGCGCGTCCGCCTTGAGCTGGCCCGGGCCGCAGATGTGCAGGAACGCGTAGACGACGTGCGTCACGCTGTCGCCGTGCAGCGCGTCGACCAACGCCGCCGGCTGCCAGTTGGGCGTGTAGACGCCGACCACCTTGCCGCCGCTGCGCTCGAACTCCAGCGGCTTGCCGCCGAACAGCGCATACGGCGCCGAGGCGGCCGCGGCCGGTGCGGCAGGCGCGGCGCCGGCGAACGGCCCCGCGGCGGCGAGCGCCAGCGCGAACCCGACGCGCAGCGGCAGAACGGAAAGGACGCGGCGTGCGAAAGCGATCGAAGTCAGGGTCATGGCGCGGAGGTGATGAAAAAAATCGTGGCGTCGCGCGCCGTCGGCGCATGAACCACTTTAGTACCACTATATAGCCAATCCGCTCGACCGTGCACCGAAGTTTTGCGCGAGTTGCCTTGGCGAAGCACGCGCGCCGTGCGGATCGCCGGAGTTTGGTGCGCCGCCGAATCCCTCATTCGATCTGGCAATATCTCGTGAGCAATCACTTCGATTCCGAATTTCGGACCGCCCTCGCGTCGAACCCGGAATCAATTGAAAACAACCCTGTCCGCAAGCTTTCAAAATGATCGGATACCCGCGGATCCTCGAATATGAAAAGACGCCCACGCCAATCCATTGAACCCGAATGTCAATCTCGGGAAAACGAGATCAATGCAAGCCTGACTTCAGAATTCTTCGAGATCTCGATACTTTTCCGGCGACGCGCGCGCGTCAGACGCGTCCGGCGCCTCCAACGCCGTTGCCTGAGGGCTCCGAGCCCCACGCTCATGTCTGAGTGAGTCATCACCAGCTTTTGCGAGAAGGATTTCCAAACTCTCGCAGAAACCCTGAAATGCACGAATGCTTCGGGCTTGAAGTAATTGCATGCCACTTCTCGAAAAACACGCCGAATTCGATTCGCCGCCCATCGCGGGAAAACGAGATCCATCCCCCGAAACTGCCCGCGTACATTCTCCAACCCGGAGAGCAGGCCCAACTCCTCGCCTCTCCGGCCTCCAATCTATTAATCCATTGGGAAAGACATGAACACATCGGGAAATGCGCGGACTCTCATCGGCAAGCGCAGCCGGCTCGCACTAGCCGCGCTGGCCACGGTCTCGGGCGCGGCGGCGCTGAGCGGCCAGGCGTTCGCGGAGACGGTCGGCACGCGCCACGTGCACGCGGCCGTCCAGGGCGGCGAGGCGCAGATGGTGGGCAGCCCGGCGCCGAGCCAGGTCATGAGCCTGGACATCGTTTTGCCCGTGCATGACCGCGAAGGCCTCAAGGCGCTGGCGGCGAGCGTGTCCGATCCGCAGAGCCCGATGTTCCGCCACTACGTCACGCCCACGGAGTTCACCGAGCGCTTCGGCCCGACGAAGGAAGAGTACGAGACCGTCCGCGCCTACATGGAGGAGCGCGGCCTGCAGGTCACCGGCGGCTCGCGCGACGGCATGGAAGTGCAGGTGCGCGGCACGGTGGACAAGGTCGAGCGCGCCTTCCACGTGACGATGCGCAACTACAAGCACCCGACCGAGAACCGCATCTTCTTCTCGCCCGACCGCGAGCCGACGACCGACATGGCCGTCAAGCTGTGGCACGTCTCGGGCATGGACAACTTCTCCATCCCGCACGCGAAGTACGTCAAGCGCACCGACTACGCCGCCGCCCACGGCATCTCGCCCGAAGCCGTCGTCACGCACGCCACGACCGGCTCCGGCCCGTCGAAGTCCTTCCTCGGCAGCGACATGCGCGCGGCCTACTACGGCGGCACGGCGCTGACCGGCGCCGGCCAGCACGTCGCGCTGTTCGAGTACTACGGCACCGACCTCGCCGACCTCACCACGTACTACAAGAACATCGGCCAGACCAACAAGGTGCCGGTGACGCTGATCTCCACCGACGGCACCAGCACGTCCTGCCTGGCCAAGAACAACTGCGACGACGGCGAGCAGGA
>JASLEM010000225.1 GCA_030151165.1 Burkholderiaceae bacterium | reverse complement strand
TCGGCCGGCGCGCTGGGCGGCAGCGTCGACAGCGGCGCGGCGACCGGTGCCGGCGGTGCCGCAACCGGGGCCGGCGACGGGACGGGCGCGGCGACGGGCGCAGGCGCGCCCGTGAAGACCCGCTTCAGGAAGTCCAGCGGTGCCGAAGCAGGCGCCTCCGCCGGCGCGGGCGCGCCCGGCGCGACGGGCGCGGCAGCCGGGTCGGATTTCTTGCGGAAGAAGCTGAACATGGGCGACGGTCTCTCGGATGCGGTCGGCGGGCTGCGGGATGCGCCGGATGGCCCCGCGCCGGGTGGTCGACGCCGAATGGTCGGGGCGGAACGTCGAAATCCCAAGCCGGAAAAAACTTTTCTGCATTGTGCCGTCAACCTCTTCCCACAACGGCGAAAAGTTTCATATAATGGCAGGCTTGGCGCTTTAGCTCAGCCGGTTAGAGCGACGGAATCATAATCCGCAGGTCCGGGGTTCGAATCCCTGAAGCGCCACCAGAACGTCCGAAAAGCCTCGCAAGTCGTTGACTCGCGGGGCTTTTTCCATTTCCGGGCCCGGTTCCAGCCGGGCTTTCCCGCGGCGGCGCGCCTACTTCGCCGCCGGCGGCAGCGGCTGCAGCCACTTCTTGTTCAGGCGGTCGAGCGTGCCGTCCCGCGCCATCGCGGCGAGCGCAGCGTCGATCGGCGCCTTCAACGGCGAGCCCTTCTTCAGGATGAACGCGTAGTCCTCGCCCGGCAGCGGGTTGCCGACGATCTTGAAGGCGTTCGGGAAGCGGCTGAGGTTGGCGCTCGCGCCGGTCGGGTCAGACAGCACGACGTCGACGTCGCCCGCGTGCAGCGCCTGCACGGTGGCGCTGAAGGTGTCGAACAGCTTGATGCGCGGGTTCGTCGACGGCGTGCCCAGCAGTTCGCGCGAGGTCGCGTAGAAGCTGGTCGTGCCCGGCTGCGCGCCGGCGAGCAGCTTCGGGTTGGCACGGAACGAGGCCGGGTCGCGGAAGCGCGTCTCGTCGGCGCGCACCAGCATCAGCAGTTGCGCGCGCATGTACGGCGCCGAGAAATCGACCTGCGCGCTGCGCTGCTCGTTGACGCTGATGCCGTCCATGCCGACGTCGAACTGGCCGGAGCGCACCGACTCGATCATGACGTCCCAGCTGCTGATGCGCCAGTCGACGACGAGGTGCAGGCGGCGCGCGATCTCGTTGAAGCAGTCGTACTCCCAGCCCACGCCCTTGCCGGACTTCGGGTCGAGCATGTTGAGCGGCGGAAACGCGTTCTCGGTCACCGCGACGACCTTGCGGCCGCCGAGATCGGGCAAGGCCTGCGCGCCGGCGACGCACGACGCGACCGCGGCGACCGCCGCGAACAACCACCGGCGCACACGCGCGCCGACCTGGGAACTGCTTGAACTCATGGATGCCTTCGCCCTCTCGGGCCTCGAGACCGGCGCCGCCGCGACCCGCGCGGCGACGACTCAGAAGGTGACGCCCAGCCGCGCGTAGTAGAACGCGCCGTTGATGCCGATCGGCGCAATATAGTCGTAGGGCAGCGCGCCGCCCAGCGTGCTGCCGGCGTAGGTCTTGTCCGGGTAGCGGTCGAAGACGTTGTTGCCGCCGAGCGCGACGCTGACCTTCGGCGTGAAGTGGTACGACGCCTCGAGGTCGGTCGACCAGTTCGCGCCGTAGCGCTGCGCGCTCGCGCCGTCGACGACCGGCGCGTTCGAGTCGAACGACTGGTCGTAGACCGCGCCGTAGCGCGTCACGCGCGCGACCGCGCCCCACGCGCCGCCCGTCCAGTCGCCGGCGAGCACGAGCTTGTTCTTCGGCGAGCCGCGCTTGACGATCAGCAGCGACTCCGGCGTGAGCAGCGTCAGCGAGGGATCGATCGCGGAGAGCGCCGCCGAGCCGTTGCGGACACGATCGATCTTCGTGCTGTTGAAGTTCAGCGCCGCGCTGAGATTGAGCGCGCCGACCGCGACCGGCAGGCTGTGGTTGGCGACGAGGTCGACGCCCTGCGTCGTGGTGTCGAGCGCGTTGGTGAGGAAGGCGACGGACTCGATGTCGGTGCGCCCGATCGAATCGAGATAGGCGCTGACGGCGTCGCTCTGCAGGTCGCTGCTGCGCGTGATGCGGTTGCGGATGCGGATGCGATAGGCGTCGAGCGACAGCGTCGTCGTGCTCGCCACCTTCCACGCCGCGCCGAGCGACAGGTTGGTCGACAGCTCGGGCTTGAGCGTCTTCGCGCCGAACGCCTTCGCGAGCGGATCGCTGGCCGGCAGCAGCGCGTCGTTCTGCAGGCCGGTGCCGTCCTCGTTGAAGTTCAGCGTCGTGAAGCGGAAGCCTGTCTGCGCGAGCGCCGGCGCGCGGAAGCTGTTCGAGAACGAGCCGCGCAGCAGCAGCGCCTCGGTGATCTTGTAGCGCGCGGCCAGCTTGCCGGTGGCCGCGTCGTCGGAGCCGCCGTAGTCCGAATAGCGCGCCGCCACGTCCAGCAGCAGGCGCTCGGTCACCGGCAGGTCGAGGTCGGCGTAGGCGGACTTGACGTAGCGCGCGAGATCGACGGCGTCCTGCCGCCGCAGCCCCGGCCCGGCCTGCGCGCCGGGCGGCGCGGAGGTGTCGGGGCCGGCCGCGTACGACGCCGGGTCGCCGGGGCGGCTGCGGTAGGTCTCGCGCATGACTTCGGCGCCGACCGCGAGGCTCGCCGCGTCGAACAACGACGCGGACGAAAACTCGCGCGAGGCGTCGAGGTTGAGCGCCAGCTGCCGGAAGCGGAAGTCCGCGAGATGGAAGCGCGTCGGGCTGGCGTCGCCGAGCGACGCGTTGAGCGAATCCTTGACGCCGTAGTCGAAGTCGTTCTGCCCGATGCGCGCGCTGCCGTCGATCGTCCAGTCCGCCGTCGACGCCGCGAGGCCGCCGACCCAGGACAGGTCGGTGTCGTTGCTGGTCGTCGTCGGGCGATACCCGCTGGGGTAGACCGAGGCGACGTTCTCCGCGTCGCCGGGCCAGCGGAAGAACGCGCCGCCCTGGCTGTGGCGATCGGCGTAGGTCGCGAACGAGTAGGCGCGCAGGCCGTCGCCGAGCGGCAGCGCCGCGTTGTAGAACAGGTCGCCGCCGTGCTGGTCGGGGTCGCCGGACTTGTACAGCACGCGGCCGTTCAGCGCCTCGTCGGCGGGGGTGTCGTTCTCGGAGGCGTCCGCCGCGCTCGTCGGGCCGGCGCGGTTGGTGCCCTTCTTGTTCTGCACGTCGCCGCCGAAGTGGAAGAAGCCGCCGTCGCCGAGCGCGAGCCCCTTGTCGGCGCTGACGGTGACGGTCTGGCCGTCGGTGATGTGGCGATCGCCGGGCGCGAAGCGCGTGTGGTTCGCGCCGAAGGTGATCGACGCCGAACCGCTGGTGGGCGAGCTCTTGAGGCGGAAGTTGACCACGCCCGCCACGGCGTCGCTGCCGTACTGCGCGCCGGCGCCGTCGCGCAGCACCTCGATGCTGTCGATGCCGCTCACCGGCAGCGCGTTGATGTCGACCGAGACCGTGCCGGGGAACAGGCCCTCGGTGTCCATCACCGCGCTGACGTGCCGTCGCTTGCCGTTCACGAGGATCAGCGTCTCGTCCGGCGCGAGGCCGCGCAGCTGGATCGTGCGCACGGTGTCCGACGTGCCGCTGGCCGACACGCGCGGCATGTTGATCGCCGGGTCGAGGTTCTGCAGCGCCTGGCCAACCTCCCCGCCGGTGAGCGACTGCGCCAGCTGCGGGCCCGAGAACAGGTCGACGGGCACGGTGCTGTCGAACACCGTGCGGTTGCGCGCGCGCGAGCCGGTCACGACGACGTGCTGCGCGGCGTCGGCGGCGTCGGGCGCACCGCCGGCCGCGACGCTCGCGAGCGTCGCGGCGGTCGCCGCCGCCTGCGCATGCGAGGACACGGCCAGCACCGCCGTCAACGACGCGACGATCGCGCCCGGCATCGCGCGGCGCACGCGCGACTTCGTTCCCCGACGACCCTGGACCCGCAACTCGGACATGGCCAACCCCCTCTTCCTCAAGTGAATCGCCGATTATCGAATCCGCTCATCCGTGGACAAAGACGATTGGCGAGGGTCCAACTGAGAATGCAGCGCTTGCGCCCCGTTGTGTGGCGACGAGGCGACGCGCCGCGCGCCCTCGGGCCGCGGTGGACAATGTCGCCGGCATCCGGACACGCCGCCCCATCCCGACCTCCATGACACCCGCACGCGCCAAGGCCTTCCTGAACATCGTCCCCTGGTGGCTGGTCGCCATCGTCGGCCTCGTCGCCTGGCTGGTGGTCGAGGCCGCGTCGAACGAGTTGTACCGCCAGATCCTGTCCGTCGTCAGCGACGGCATCGGCGTCACGCTCTTCGTCGCCTTCGTCGCGTTCGCGGCGGCCACGCTGGCCGGGTTGCTGGTCGCGATGGGCCTGCAGTCGGCCCACCTCGCCGTGCGCCAGGCGGCGCGCTTCTATTGCGAGGTGATCCGCGGCATCCCGGTGCTGGTGCTGCTGTTCTACATCGCGTTCGTCGGCGCGCCGCTGCTGCTGAAGGGCGTGAACGCCGTCGCCGCGCTGGTGCAGGCCCGCGACGCGCCGCCGCCGTTCGACGCGCGCGACTTCAGCCTGATGTGGCGCGCGATCCTGGCGCTGACGATCAGCTACAGCGCCTTCATCGCGGAGGTGTTCCGCGCGGGCTTCCAGTCGGTGGGCCGCGGCCAGACGGACGCCGCGCGCAGCCTCGGCATGACGCCGCGCCAGGTGTTCCGCCACGTCACGTTCCCGCTCGGCCTGCGCACCATCCTGCCGCCGCTCGGCAACGACTTCGTCTCGATGATCAAGGACTCCGCGCTCGTCTCGGTGCTCGGCGTCGGCGACATCACGCAGATGGCCAAGGTCTTCGCGAGCGGCTCCTTCACGTTCTTCGAGACCTACAACGTCGTCGCGCTGGTCTACCTCGTCATGACGCTGGCGCTGTCGCTCGCGTTGCGCGCGCTGGAGCGCCGGCTGCGGGCGCACGAGCGGCGTTGAGCGCCGCGGCCGGCGACGCGGCCGCCGCATATCCATGCGAGCTTTGCGTCGTTCGCGCGGGCACCGATCGTCCCTAGCATTCGCGTCGTCCGGTGATGTCGTCCGATGTCGGGCGCGCCGCCGGCTCGGGGAGAAGACATGCCGACAAGCTGGAAACGAGTGGACGAGGACGGGCTTCGCGCGCATCTCGACGAAGCGATCGCGGAGCGCCTGGCCAACGGCAGCGCGGAGCAGTGGATCTACAGCGACTATGAGGTCGCCGCGATCCAGGAGGAGCTGTACGAGCGCCGGCAGGTGCGCAGCGTCGGTCGGCACGGCGCCGAGCGCCCGATCCTGCGCGCGCGGACGTACGCACTGGCGCGCTGAGTCACGCCGTCGCCGCCTGGCCTGCCGTCGCCTGCGACGCGGCGCTCGCCAAAGAAAAGGCCCGGCGCGAGGCCGGGCCGAATCGGCTTTCCAGCATGAACACCGGAGGCCGAGGAGACACCCCGGTCCGGAAGCGGCGGACACAGGACAGGCGCATCGTCCGTCGCGGTCGACACCCGGTCAACGCGGATGCTTCTGACAGAAACGCCTGAAGCGCCTTCCCGGCATCGGCTCGACACGGCACGGCCGAGGGATCGCCCCCGATCGCGAACTGGCCGGGAAGCCATAGTCTTTTCAAATTCAAGAACCCCCTACATGCCGCCGATCACCCGGTGTTGCGTCGCGAGGCGCGCTCACCGACCGGAAGAAGTCATGTTCCAGAACCTCAGTTTCAAGAGAAAGATCGGCGCGCTCGTGGGCGTCTCCGTCGTCGGCCTGTGCGTGTTCGCGGCCGTGTCGTTCGCGCAGCTGCGCAGCAGCATCGTCGAGGGGCGCAAGTCGCAGCTCGTGGCGGCGGTGACGTCGGCGCGCAGCATCGCGGCGGCGTACCAGGCGATGGCCGCGTCGGGGACGATGTCCGTCGACGATGCCCAGAAGGCCGCCAAGGACGCGCTGCGCGGCCAGCGCTACGGCGCGACGCACGCCGACTACATCTACATCTTCTCGGCCAAGGGCGACGGCGTGATGCACCCGTTCAAGAAGGACTGGGTCGGCAACAACATGATCGGCAAGGTCAAGGACGCCGACGGCTTCGACATCATCCAGGGCGTCGTCGACGCCGCGAACAAGAGCGCGGACGGTACCGGCTTCGTGCTGACGATGTTCCCGCGCCCGAACCAGACCGTCGCGGTGCCCAAGCTGCAGTACGTCGAATCGCTGAAGGGCTGGGACTGGGTCATCGGCTCGGGCGTCTACACCGACGACGTCGGCGCCGAGGTGCGCACGGCGCTGCTCGAGAGCCTCGCCGTCGCCGGCGCGCTGCTGCTGGTCATCGGCGGCATCGGCTTCCTGGTCGCGCGCAGCGTGCTCAACCAGATCGGCGGCGACCCGTCGGAGGCGCTGCACGCGATGAACGACGTCGCCAAGGGCAACCTCGCGGCGACGGTGCGCACCGAAGTCCCGGGCAGCCTGCTGGCCGGGCTCGGCCAGATGATCGCGTCGCTGCGCAACACGGTCTCGCAGGTGCGCAACTCCACCGACTCGATCGCGACGGCCTCGGGCCAGATCGCGGCCGGCAACCACGACCTGTCGGCGCGCACCGAGCAGACGGCGTCGAACCTGCAGCAGACCGCCGCGTCGATGGAGGAACTGACGGGCACCGTCAACCAGACGTCCGACTCGGCCCGCAAGGCCAACGAGCTCGCGACCTCGGCCACGCAGGCCGCGGCCAAGGGCGGCGACGTCGTGGCGCAGGTCGTCAGCACGATGGACGACATCAACGCCAGCTCGAAGCGCATCGGCGACATCATCGGCGTGATCGACGGCATCGCGTTCCAGACCAACATCCTCGCGCTGAACGCGGCCGTCGAGGCGGCGCGCGCGGGCGAGCACGGCCGCGGCTTCGCGGTGGTCGCCTCCGAAGTGCGCAGCCTCGCGCAGCGCTCGGCGGGCGCCGCCAAGGAGATCAAGACGCTGATCGCGGCGTCGGTCGAGCGCGTCGAGTCGGGCTCGCAGCTCGTCGCGGCGGCGGGCTCGTCGATGACGGACATCGTC
>JASLEM010000205.1 GCA_030151165.1 Burkholderiaceae bacterium | reverse complement strand
CGCTCTGCAGCCACACCTCCATGCCCGCGGGCACGTGGTTGGCGACCAGCGTCGGCAGGCCGATGCCCAGGTTCACGTAGAAGCCGTCCTGCAGTTCCGCGGCGGCACGTGCCGCCATCTCGTCTCGCGTCCAAGCCATTTTAAAGGTCTCCGTGTTCTTCAGGCGGCCGTCTTGGTGACGGTGCGTTGTTCGATGCGCTTCTCCGGATGCGCGTTCAGCACGATGCGGTGCACGAAGATGCCGGCCAGGTGCACCTGGTCGGGGTCGAACGTGCCGGTCTCGACGATCTCCTCGACCTCGACCACCGTGATCTTGCCGGCCTGCGCCACGTTCGGATTGAAGTTGCGCGCCGTGCGGCGGAACAGCAGGTTGCCCGACTTGTCGGCCTTCCACGCCTTGACCAGCGAGACGTCCGGGTTCAGCGCCAGTTCCATCACGTACTGTTGGCCGTCGAACTCGCGGATCTCCTTGCCGTCGGCGACGATCGTGCCGACGCCGGTCTTCGTGAAGAACGCCGGGATGCCGGCGCCGCCCGCGCGCAGCTTCTCGGCGAGCGTGCCCTGCGGCGTGAAGTCCAGCTTCAGCTCGCCGGCCAGGTACTGGCGCTCGAACTCCTTGTTCTCGCCGACGTAGCTCGAGATCATCTTGCTGATCTGGCGCGTGGCGAGCAGCTTGCCGAGGCCGAAGCCGTCGACGCCCGCGTTGTTCGAGATGACCGTCAGGTCCTTGACCGCGCTGTCGCGCAGCGCGTCGATCAGGGCCTCGGGGATGCCGCACAGGCCGAAGCCGCCGACGGCGAGCAGCTGGCCGTCCTTGACGATGCCTTGCAGCGCCGCGGCGGCGCTCGGGTAGACCTTGTTCATGCGCGCTTGTCTCCTGCTGGGGAATTCGGATGCCGGTCGCACAGTCTGCCCCGGCGGATCAACCGAGGAGCGTACTACTTATCCGATTACGTAGTCATTACGTAGAATTGACTACCCATGGACACCGCCTCCCTCCAGCAGCTGTACGGCGAGATCTTCTCGTCGTGGGTGCGCGAGCTCGAGCTCGTCGTGCGCGCCACGACCGCCGACAGCGTGACGCTCGCATTGCCCGTCCGGCCACGCCACGTGCACGCGGGCGGCGTCGTCTGCGGCCAGACGCTGATGGCCGCCGCCGACACCGCGCTCGTCCTCGCGATCAGCCACGTCCAGGGCGGCTTCCGGCCGCAGACGACGGTGCAGCTGCAGACCAGCTTCCTGCGCGCGGTGCGGGCCGACGTCGACGAGGTCACCGTCGTCGCGCGCATCCTCAAGAGCGGCCGCAGCCTCGTGTTCGGCGAGGTCGACCTGCTGCTGCCCGACGGCCAGGTCGCCGCGCGCGCGACCAGCACCAGCGCGCTGCTGTGATCGCCGCATGAGCTCGCGCGAGATCCCGGACATCCCCGCGGCCGACGCCGCCGCCCTCGCCCGCGCCGCCGACCTGCGCGCCGGCTTCGACTACCGCACGGCCTTCGACTTCGCGCCGATCGGCCTCGTGCTCTCGCGCCACCGGCTGATGATCGACTGCAACCGCGCGGTGCTCGCGATGTTCCGCGCCGAACGCGAGCAGCTGATCGGGCAATCGTTCCGCGTGCTCTACCCGACGCAGGGCGAGTACGAGCGCACCGGCGAACGCATCGTCGCCAGCCTCGACACCGACGGCCGCTACGCCGACGAACGCGTGATGCGCCGCGTCGACGGCGAGCTGTTCTGGTGCCACGTCTGGGGCCACGCCCTCGACGCCACCGACCCGCACGCCGCCGGCATCTGGAGCTTCGAGGACCTGTCGTCGCGCCGCTCGCTCAAGCTCGACTTCACCGCCCGCGAACGCGAGATCGCGGCGCTGCTGATCGAGGGCCTGACCAGCAAGCTGATCGGAAAGCGCCTCGCGATCAGCCCGCGGACGGTCGACGTCTATCGGGCACGGCTGATGCGCAAGGTCGGCGCCGCGACGACGGCGGAACTGGTGCACAAGCTGCTGGCCGGCTGAGCGCGCCGGCGCCGCCGCCGCGAAGCGATCAGCTGCACGCCGCGCGCAGATCCTCCGGCAGCGGCACCGTCTTCTTGTTCGGGAAGTCCAGCCACACCAGCGTCGCGCCGCCGTTGGCGGAGACGATGTCGGGGGTGTCGGACATCGACAGCGTGAAGTACGTGTCGATGCTCTTGCTGCCCGGCTTCGCGACGTAGTGGCGCGCGATGATCTCGCCGGGGAACTCGATCTGGCGGATGAAGTTGCAGAAGCCGTTGGCCATCACCGGGCCGATGCCCTCGGGGTTGGGCTCGGCCTTGAACTTCTCGAGCCAGTCGATGCGCAGCGTCTCGAAGTAGCGGAAGTAGATCGTGTTGTTGACGTGGCCCATCGCGTCGAGGTCGCCCCAGCGGACGGGGATGCGCATCTCGTGGACGAGCTTCAGGTCGGCGGGCAGGTCGAAGCGCATCGTGTCAGAGCCCGAAGCCGTCGTCGGCCTGCAGCACGGCGCCGTTGATGAAGTGGCTCTCGTTCGCGCACAGCATCAGCAGCGCGCTGTCGAGGTCGCTCGGCTTGCCGATGCGCTTCCTGGGCGTCATCTGGATCAGCTTCTGGCCCGAGTCGGTCGACCAGTGGTGGTGGTTGATCTCGGTGTCGATGTAGCCCGGGCACAGCGCGTTGACGTTGATGTCGTAGCGGCCCCATTCGAGCGCCATCGCGCGCGTCATGTGGATCACCGAGGCCTTGCTCATCGCGTAGACGCCGATCTGCGACAGCGGCCGCAG
>JASLEM010000197.1 GCA_030151165.1 Burkholderiaceae bacterium | reverse complement strand
CATGCCGCCGAGGAAGACGCGGTACCAGTTGTTGTCGATGCTCGTGTAGCCGATGCCGATCTGCACGACGCCGAAGATCAGCGCGCCGAGCGAGGCGCCGAGCACCGAGCCGTAGCCGCCCGTGAGCAGGCAGCCGCCGATCACCGCGGCGATGATGGCCTCGAACTCCTTCTGCAGGCCACGGTCGGCGGCGGCGGAGCCGGCATCGGCCACCTGCAGGATCGCGAACAGCGCCGCGCAGAACGCGGTCAGCATGAACAGCGAGATCTTCACGCGGCCGACCGGGATGCCGACATTCTTCGCGGCGATCGGGTCGCCGCCGACGGCGAGGATCCAGTTGCCGGCGCGCATCTTTGCCAGCATGAACGCGCCGATCGCGGTGAGCGCGAGCCACCACACGACGACCTTGGGAACGCCGATCGCGAGCGCGGTGCCGTCGTCGCGCGCCGCGATGATCCCGGCGTGCGCCATCGAGTCGAACAGCCCGGTGAGGATGTGGCCCTGGAAGAGCGCGTGGACGATCGGATCCGCCGCGATCATGTCGGACAGCACGGCCGGGCCGTTGCTCGAGAGGATCGTCTTGCCGGTGAGGATCACGGACAGCGCGAGGCTCAGGCCGCGCAGCACGAAATAGAAGGCGAGCGTGACGATGAAGCTGGGCAGGCCCGTCTTCACCACCAGCCAGCCGTTGAGCGCGCCGAGCGCGCAGGCCACGCAAATCGCGAACAGTGCCGCGAGCCACACCGGCCAGTTCCAGTAGAGGCACGGGATCGCGAGCATCATGCCCGCGAACCCGATCATCGAGCCGATCGACAGGTCGAACTCGCCGGCCACCATCAGCAGCGCGGCGCCGACGGCGATCACGCCGAGGAAGGCCGCGACGGTTCCCCAGTTCACCATGCCTTCCGCGCTGAACATGCCGGAGCCGTTGGCTCCGAACGCGAACAGCAGGAAGACGAGCACCGCGCCCGAGAGCGCCCCCGACTCGGGCCGCCCGAGCAGCCGCCGCCAGAGGCTGACGGTGCGCAGGCGTTCGTCCGGCACGGCGGCCGGGGCGGCAGGCGCCGCCGCTTTCGCGGCGACGACGGGGACAGTGGACGTGGGGATGGCCATCGCGTTCTCGGGTTCGACGTGTCAGCGGATCAGCGGATCAGCGGTACTGGCCGGCGTACTTCTCGACCTTGCCGATGTTGTCCTTCGTCACGAAGCCCGGGCCCGACAGGATGTGGCGTGCGCCGTAGACCGGCTGCAGGCCGTACTCGTCGAAGCGCGCCTTGACCTTCGGGTTGGCCTTCACGGCGTCGGACACCTTCTTCAGGTCCGTCGTGTGCAGCTGCTTCATCGTCGCCATCACCGCCACCGGGATATACCCCTGCAGGTACGGCTGCTGGTCGATCGCGAACTGCACGGAACCGTCCTTGATGCCCTTGGCGATCTCGTCGCTCAGGTCGAAGGTCGCGAAGTAGATCTTGCCCTTCAGGCCCATCTTGTCGATCGCCTTGAGCGACGGGCTGGCCGACAGCGGCCCGAGCGCGAGCACGGCCTGCGTGCCGGGGTTCTGGCGCAGGTAGGCCGAGACCTTGGCCTCGACGCCGCTCGGATCCTCGCCGGAGTCGAGCGTGGACTTCTTGAAGTCGGCGCCGATGGCTTCGGCGAAGCCGCGGCAGCGCTCGAAGGAGGCCGGGTTCGTCGCGTAGTGGTTCACGCACAGGAAGCTCTTGATGCCCGCGGCCTTCGCGCGCTCGCCGGCGCCCTTGCCGGCCTCGTACTCGGGCTGGCCGACGTGCATGATCGCGCCGAGGTCCTCGCTCTGCTTGGTCGTGCCGGAGTTGATCGTGATCAGCGGGATCTTCTTGTCCGTGACCTTCTTGATCGAGCCCTTGAGCACGTTGTAGTCGGCGATCGACGTGATCACGCCGTCGACGTTCTGCGCCGCGGCCTGCTCGATGAGGCGCGACATGTCGGCCAGGTCGCCGCTGGGCGGGTTGCGGTAGTCGACGGTGACGTCGAAGTCCTCGCCGGCCTGCTTCACGGCGTTCTTGATCGTGTTCCACCACGAGTCCGAATCCGGCGCGTGGCTGATCAGCACGTAGTGGCCCGCGGCGTTCGCCGCTCCGGTGGCCAGGGTCATCACGGCAGCGATTGCCAGTGTCTTCAGGGCCAGGCGTTTGCTCAGACGGTTCATGAAAGCGGTCTCCTTCGTTATGGGTCGTATCACGCGTGTCGGCCCGCCGAGAACGCGAGGCACCGGTCGGGACGTGAGCGCATCGTAGGCATCATGGAATCATCGTTCTATAAGTGCAAGTACTTAGAAAACATTTTCCAAATGGAACGTCGCCGACCTATCATGCGCAGCATCCAAAGGAGCAGCGACGACATGACATCGGGCAACGACCAGCAACTGAGAGTGGGCATCGCCGGCCTGGGCCGGCTCGGCAAGCGGCACGCGGAGCAGCTCGCGTTCCGCACGCGCGGCGCGCAACTCGTCAGCGCCTGCAGCCCGGTGCGCGCGGAGCTCGACTGGGCGCATAGCGAGTTCGGCCTCGCGACGCTGCACGAGGACTTCGACGCGTTCGTGCGCGACCCCGCGATCGACGCCGTCGTGCTCGTCACGCCGACCTCGCTGCACGCCGACCAGACCATCGCCGCGCTCGAGGCCGGCAAGCACGTGTTCGTCGAGAAGCCGCTCGCGCTCAATGTCGAGGATTGCGAGCGCGTCGAGGCCGTGGCCGCGCGCCATCCGGAGCTCGTCGCGATGGTCGGCTTCGTGCGCCGCTTCGACCCGAGCTACGGCCGCGCGCAGGCCGACATCGCCGCCGGCCACATCGGCCGTCCGTTCATGGTGCGCTCGCAGACCTGCGACCAGAACGACCCGGACGGCTTCTTCGTGCGCTTCGCGCCGACCTCGGGCGGCATCTTCATGGACTGCAGCGTGCACGACATCGACCTCGCGCGCTGGATGCTCGGCAAGCCGAAGGCGGTGCGCGCGTTCGCGAGCGGCACGGTCGCGATCCACGAAGGCCTGAAGCCGATCGGCGACGTCGACAACGGCCTGGCCATCGTCGAGTTCGAAGGCGGCCAGCGCGCCGTGTTCTACGCGTCGCGCACCTTCGCGCACGGCCACGACACGCAGACCGAAATCATCGGCACCGGGGGCCAGCTGCTCGTCGGGCAGGGTGGCGAGCGCGACCGCGTGGTGACGCGCGACGCACACGGGGTGGGGTATCGCGCCGTCGCGGACTTCTTCGAGCGCTTCGGCACGGCCTTCGAGCGCGAGATGCAGGCGTTCGTGGCATGCTGCCGCGGCGCCCGCCCGCTGCCGCTGGACCTGGCGGACGCGACCGAGGCCACGCGCATCGGCCTGGCGATCACGCGCTCGCTGCACAGCGGCCAGCCGGAGCCGGTTCGGTGACACTGGCAGCCCCTGTCATGAAGGAAGCGAGCGTTCCCTTGGCCAAGGCCAGCAAGAAGGCGCCGCCTGCGCCGGCGAGCGGTGCGGTCGACGCGCTGCTCGAGCGCATCAGCGCCGAGTTCAACGACCTGAGCCGCCAGCTCAAGCTGATCGCGCGCTACGTCGAGCAGCATCGCGGCCACCTGGGCCTCGAGAAGATCCAGGACGTCGCCGCGCGCAGCGGCGTGCAGCCGTCCGCGGTGGTGCGCTTCGCCAAGCACTTCGGCTTCTCGGGCTACACCGAGATGCAGAAGATCTTCCGCGACGGCATCTCGCAGCAGATCGCGCCCAGCCACAACTACCAGGCGCGCATCCGCGACGTCATCGACCACGCGGAAGGGCGGCTCTCGAGCGCCGACATCGCCAGCGAGTTCATGGGCGGCGCGATCGCCGGCATGCGCGAGCTGCAGCGCGGCGTGCACGACTCCGCGCTGGACGACGCGGTGGAGCTGCTCGCGCATGCGCCGTCGATCTGGGTCGCGGGCGCGCGCCGCTCGTTCCCGGCGGCGAGCTACCTCACGTACGCGCTGCAGCACGCCGACCGGCCGATCCATCTCGTGACCGGCGTCGGCGCGATGCACGAGGGCCAGTTGCGCGGGCTGCGCGAAGGCGACGTGATGATCGCGATCAGCTACGCGCCGTACGCGGAGGAGACGCGGCTCGCGACCGACCTCGCGCTCGAGCGCGGCGCGAAGCTGCTCGCGATCACCGACAGCCGCATGAGCCCGCTCGCCGCCGACGCGGCGGTCACGCTGCTCGTCTCCGAGAGCACCACCTTCGGCTTCCGCTCGCTCACCAACACGATGGCGCTGGCGCAGAGCCTGTTCATCGCCCTCGCGTACCGACTCGAGCTCGACGTGCCGCCCGCCAACGGCGGCGCGTCGGGCGCCCTTTCGCGCTAACCACCGTCCTGATCGGAGTTTCCCCATGAAGAATGTCGCCGTCTTCGGCGCCGGCCGCATCGGCCGCATCCACGCCGCCAACCTCGCCGCGTTGCCGGGCGTCTCGCTCAAGTTCGTCTGCGACCCGGTGGGCAACGCCGCCGCCGAGCTCGCCGGGCAACTCGGCGCGCAGGTGTCGACGCCCGACGCCGTGTTCGCGGACAAGAGCATCGACGTCGTCGCCATCGCCGCGCCGACCGACGCGCACAGCGACCTCATCTCGCGCGCCGCGGCCGCGGGCAAGCACATCTTCTGCGAGAAGCCGATCGACCTGTCCGTCGCGCGCGCGCAGGCCTGCGCGGACGCGGTGCGCGAGGCCGGCGTCGCCTGCATGATGGGCTTCCAGCGCCGGTTCGACCCGACCTTCAACGACGCGAAGGAGCGCCTCGCGCGCGGCGACATCGGCAAGCCCGAGATGCTCGTCGTCACCAGCCGCGACCCCGGCGCGCCGCCCGCGCAATACCTCAA
>JASLEM010000183.1 GCA_030151165.1 Burkholderiaceae bacterium | reverse complement strand
GAGCGGCGTCGTCGCCGCGCGCGGCGGGCGTGTGCGCGCGGCGAGCACGCCGGAACGTTCGAAGCGCGCGCCCGCCGGCGTCCGGCGCGCGCATCCTCGTGATCGGCGCGATGTTCTTCGTCAGCCCGTGGGCGACGGTCGCCTTCCCGATCCTCACCGGCGCGGTGTTGATGGCCAAGGGGTTCAAGCTGTCGGACGCGTTGCTGTACGTCGGCCTCTCGACCTTCGGTCCGGTCATCGGCACCCTGTTGACGGCCTTCGTGGTCGACAGCGTCCCGCGACGCGGCGCGTTGTCGCTGTGCGCGCTGGTGATGCTGGCGAGCGGCTACGTCTTCTCCACCAGCGACACCGCGAACTGGCTGGTCGCGTCGAACCTGGTGTTCACGATCGCCACGGCGCTGTACGTGCCGCTGCTGAACGTCTATTGCGCGGAGCTGTTGCCCACGTCGACGCGCGGCCGCACGTTCTCGGGCGCGTGGGCGGCGAACCGGCTGGGCGGCGCCATCGCGCCGCTCGCGCTGCTGCCGCTGCTGCACGCGCTCGGCCCGACGGCGATGTTCAACGTCGTGGCAGCAGCGCTGCTGGCCGGGCTCGTGCTGCTGGCGGTGGCGGTGCCGGGGCGGCAGCGGCTGCCGGTGGCGTGAGCGCCGAGACCTCGCGCGCGAGATCCCCGAGCAGCGCGTTCGCGCGCTGGAGGTCGCGCGTCCCGAAGCCTTCCGTGAACTGGCCGACCACGGCCGCCAGCGCGTCGAGGCCCGCCTGCGGGCGACCGCGCCGGCGCTCGAGTTCGGCGAGGCTGGTGGTCGCGCGCAGCTCCCACGCGAGTGCGCCCTGGCGTCGCGCGACGTCCAGCGCCTGCTCGTAGAACGACCGCGCCAGCGCCTCGTCCGCGCCGTGCTCGCGCCGCAGCGCCCGGTCGCCCTGCGCGCGCAGGATCTCCGCGGCGCACCAGCCGGCTTGGCCCGACGCGACGCGCGCGATGGCCTCGTCCGTGAGGAAGGGCTCGCCCATCGTGCCCATGACGTCCGAGACCGGTGCCAGCGTCGCGTCGACCGGCGGGTCGTCGCGATCGTCGTCGACGTCGCCGAGGTCGCCCGTGCCGCGTTCGAGGAAGGCCAGCGCGCGGCCGTACTCCGCCGCCCAGGCCTTCTGGAACACGAAGCTGTACTGCGTCGCGATGAGATCCTGCCGCGCGATGAAGCCGCGCGCGAGCGCGACGTCGCCCATCCACAGCGCGATCGGGCACGCGCTCCATGCGAGCGTCATGCACTGGCCGTGCGCGGGCTCGGACTCCGCGAGTTCGATGGCCTCGATCGCGATGCGCAGCGCCTGCTCCGGCGTGCCCTCGATCCACAGGATCTGCGCCAGCACCATGCGCATCGTGACGCGCCGATCCATCGGGTAGGGCGAGGCCAGGCGAGCGACGTTCGCCGGATGGCGCAGCACACGCTCCGCGAGCCGCTTCGATTCCCGCAGCTGGCCCTGCTTCAACAGGATCTGCGCCTTCAACCGGTCGGACGCCTGCGCCGCCGCGGCGTCGCCGACCTGCGACGCCAGCCGTGCCAGCGCCTCGGCGTGCGCGAGCGCGGCGGGGTAGTCCGCCTTGTTGAAGGCGATCGCGCACATGCCGTTGATGGCGATCTCGCGGTGGCGATCCGAGCCGAGCTCGGTGGCCATGTCCAATGCGCGCGCGAACAGCGCCTCGACCGCGGGGCTCGGGCCGCGCAGCACGATCAGCATGCCGCCGAGCGAGGTACACAGGTGCAGCTCGAGCAAGGGGTCGCGCAGGCTGCCGGCCTGGTAGCGCGCCATCGCGCCCTCGATGCGGCGCATGAACTCCGACTGCATCGACAGGTGGTGCGCCAGCGCGCTCGCGCCGGTCGCCAGCGCGATGTTGGTCGCGAGCCCGTCCGGCGAGCGGATCGCCCAGTCGAGCGCGGCGCGGATGTCGTCGATGTACATCGCGTAGACCGCGAGCCAGTCGGGGCGGCTCATCGTGAGCCAGTCGGACTCCGCCTGCGCGAGCACCTGGCGCACGTAGCGCGCATGGCGACGGCGGACCTCGTCGGCGGTCGCGTCCTGCTCGAGGCGCTCCAACGCGTAGGCGCGGGTCGTGTCGAGCAGGCGGTAGCGCACCTCGTCGGCGCCGGGCACGACCACCACCAGCGACTTGGACGCGAGCGCCACGATGCGGTCCGACACGTCGGCCAGGCTCTCGCCGTCGCCCGTGCCGACGGCCTGCGCGGCCTCGGCCGTGAACGAGGCCGTGAAGACGGCGAGGCGCCGCAGCAACTCGCGCTCCGGCTCCGTGAGCAGGTCGTGGCTCCAGTCCAGCAGCGTCCGCAGCGTCTGGTGGCGTTCGGGGACGGCGCGGCGGCTCTTCGGCAGCACGGGGAAGCGGTCGTCGAGCTGCGTCAGCAGGCCGCTGACGCCGAACACGTCGACATGCGCCGCGGCCAACTCGATCGCGAACGGCATGCCGTCGAGGCGGCGGCAGATCTCGACGACGCCCGGCGCCTCCCAGTCCGACAGCTCGAAGCCGTCGATGCTCGCGACGGCGCGCTCCATGAACAGCTGCACGGCCGGGAACGCCATCGCCTGGGCGGCGGTCAACTCGGCGGAGGCGTCCGGCAGCGACAGCGGCGGCAGGCTCTGGATCCACTCGCCCTTGGCGCCCAGCGGCTCGCGGCTGGTCGTGAGCACGTCGATGTGCCGGCTGCTCGCGAGCAGCCCGTCGACGAGCACCGCCGCGGCATCGAGCAGGCGCTCGCAGTTGTCGACGAGGATCAGCATGCGGCGGTCGCGCAGGTAGGCGGACAGGTGGCGCATGGGCTCCACCTCGTCGACGCCGACGCCCAGCACGCCCGCGAGCGCCGCCGGCACCAGCCGGGCGTCGGAGACCGGCGCGAGGTCGACGAACCAGGCGCCGTCCGGGTACGACGCCAGCACCTCGTCGCAGACGGCCAGCGCCAGCGTGCTCTTGCCCATGCCGCCGGGGCCGACGATGCTCGTGAAGCGGCGCTCGGGCAGCAGGCGCGCGATGGCGTCGACCAGGTCGTCGCGGCCGACGATGCGCGTGAGCCGCACCGGCAGGTTGTGGCGGATCGCGAGCGGCGCCGGATCGGGCGCATGCGCGCCGGCGCCGTGCTGGACGCGCTCGACGCCGCCGACGAAGCAGTAGCCGCGGCCGCTGATGTTGGCGATGAAGCGTGCGCCCTGGCGGCCGTCGCCGAGCGTCTTGCGCAGCGACGAGATGTGGAAGCGCAGGCTGGTCTCTTCGACGATGGTGTCCGGCCACGCGTAGGCGATCAGCTCCTCCTTGCTGACGATGTCGCCGGCGCGCTCGAGCAACGCCGTCAGCAGGTCGAGCGCGCGGCCGCCGAGGCGCACCGGCTTGTCGTTCTCGAGCAGCAGGCGGCTGGCGCGCAGCAGGCGAAACTGGTCGAACCGGAATTCCTGCTCGTTGCGCACGTCGGGGCTCGTGTTGGTGGGAGGCGGGAACGACTGCAGGCGGGGCGGCCTGCGCGGCGGAGCTTACAACAGCGCGACCTCCGGGCCGGGCGCGCGTCGGCAGGGTCGACAGCCTGGCGACAGCCGTCCGGCGGCGCGCCGCGCGGACGCGGGCGCCTCTCCCAAACGGGCGGGCGGCCGGCCTCCAACCGGAGAGCATCCAGGCGCGGCGACGTTCCCTACGATGGCTTCCGGGACGATCGAACGACGAACGACTGGAGTTGCCGCACATGACCGAGAGTACCGCCCACGACCTGGCCTCGCTGTCGCGACGCCAGCTCCTGATCGCCGGCGCGGGCGGCGCGGCCGCCCTGGCCTTCCCTTCGGCGGCCCTCGCCGCCACCGCATCCGACGGTGCGGCCCCGACCTCTTCAACCCCGACTGGACACCACGCCATGAGCACGATCACCACCAAGGACGGCGCCGAGATCTTCTACAAGGATTGGGGCGACAAGTCGGCCCAGCCCATCGTCTTCTCGCACGGCTGGCCGCTGACCGCCGACGACTGGGACAACCAGATGCTGTACTTCCTCCAGCACGGCTTCCGCGTCATCGCCCACGACCGCCGCGGACACGGGCGCTCGAGCCAGACGTTCAAGGGCAACGAAATGGACACCTACTCGGACGACCTCGCCGCGCTCATGACGCACCTGGACATCCACAACGCGATCCACGTCGGCCATTCGACCGGCGGCGGCGAGGTCGCGCGCTACCTGGGCCGGCACGGCAGCCAGCGCGCGGCCAAGGGCGTGCTGATCGGCGCGGTGCCGCCGGTGATGGTCAAGTCGGCGTCCAACCCGGGCGGCCTGCCGATCGACGTCTTCGACGGCATCCGCGCGGGCGTCGCGAGCAACCGTCCGCAGTTCTACTGGGACCTGACGCTGCCGTTCTACGGCTACAACCGCCCGGACGCGAAGGTGTCCGAAGGCATCCGCCGCCACTGGTGGGAGCAGGGCATGGCCGGCTCGGTCTGGGGCGCCTACGAATGCGTCAAGGCGTTCTCGGAGACCGACTTCACCGAGGACCTGAAGAAGATCGACATCCCGATGCTCGTCCTGCACGGCACGGACGACCAGATCGTGCCGTACCAGGACGCCGGCGTGCTGTCGGCCAAGCTGTTGAAGAAGGCCACGCTGAAGCTGTACGACGGCCTGCCGCACGGCATGTGCACGACGAACCCGGAGATCATCAATCCGGACCTGCTGGCGTTCTTCAAGTCGTAGCGGTGGACGCGAGGGGCTGGCGCGTCCGGGTGGATTCGAACCACCGGCCCGACCTGCGGAGAATCGTGCTGTTGCCACTGAGCCACTGAGCTACGGGCGCGGCGCGCGCGACGGCCGCGCGGCTCATGCTGGTCTCGGCGGCAGGGCTCGAACCTGCGACCTGATGCGCCCGAAGCATCCGCGCTCCCTGCTGGGCCACACCGCGGTGGAAACCGTCGGGTGCCTCGTGCACGACTCGAACGCAATCGGCTGTCAGGCCCCCCGCGCCACTGGTAGGGAAAACAAATGTTACCGCGTCACCCCCATTGGGAGGGAGTCTCCGGCGCAGTCGACATCTAAACTTCGCGTTCCCATTGAGCCTCTGCGATGGGCTGTTTTCGGGAGCGAAGAATTCCATGACGGAATCGACAGAAGAGGCATCGTGGCCGGGGGTGAGCCGGTCGAGCGGCGATGGGACTGCCGATCTCGCAAGCGTGCTCGGCGGCCTGCTCGACGGCGCAACGCGCCTGTACCGCCTCGACGCCCAGGGCGATCTCGCCGGCGCGCAGGTCGAGGCCTTCGTCGTCGAGGAAGCGTTGAGCCATCCCTGGCGGATGGAGCTCAGCGTGCTGCACGAGCGCGTCGATCTCGACCTCGACGCGATGCTCGCGCAACCCGTCACGCTCATCACGGTG
>JASLEM010000178.1 GCA_030151165.1 Burkholderiaceae bacterium | reverse complement strand
AACCCGAACCCGGGCGACAACTGGCTGCTGCGCCCGAAGGCCGACCTGACGCCCGCGATCATCGCGAAGGCCGTCGCGAAGCGCCTGAAGAAGCTGGGCGTGCCCGAGGACATCGCGCGCCGCATGGACGAGCGCATCTCGGTCATCGAGGCCAAGGAGCGCGCGCTGGTCGAGGTCAAGGCCGACGTCGCCGGCGCCGTGGGCGACCGCACGCCGTGGTTCTGCTCGGGCTGCCCGCACAACACGTCGACCAAGGTGCCCGAAGGCTCGCGCGCGGTCGCGGGCATCGGCTGCCACTACATGGTCAACTGGATGGATCGCTCGACGTCCACCTTCACGCAGATGGGCGGCGAGGGCGTGCCCTGGGTCGGCCAGGCGCCGTTCACCACGGACAAGCACATCTTCGCGAACCTCGGGGACGGCACCTACTACCACTCGGGCCTGCTGGCGATCCGCCAGTCGCTCGCGGCGGGCGTCAACATCACCTACAAGATCCTGTTCAACGGTGCGGTCGCGATGACGGGCGGCCAGCCGGTCGACGGCCAGATCGACGTGCCGTCCATCACGCGCGAGCTCGAGGCCGAGGGCGTGAAGCGCATCCTCGTCGTCAGCGACGAGCCGGAGAAGTACAACTCGGGCATCCGCCTGGCCGAGGGCACGACCGTCCACCACCGCGACCAGCTCGACGCGCTGCAGCGCGAGCTGCGCGAGGTCGCGGGGGTGACGGTGATCGTCTACGACCAGACCTGCGCGACCGAGAAGCGCCGCCGCCGCAAGCGCGGCACGATGGCGCAGGAGCCGCGCCGCGTCGTCGTCAACGAGGAGGTGTGCGAAGGCTGCGGCGATTGCTCGGTGCAGTCGAACTGCCTGTCGGTCGAGCCGGTCGAGACCGAGTTCGGCCGCAAGCGCCGCATCAACCAGAACACCTGCAACCAGGACTTCTCCTGCGTCAACGGCTTCTGCCCGAGCTTCGTGTCGGTCGAGGGCAAGCTGAAGAAGGCGAAGCCCGCGCAGGCCAAGACGGCTTCCGCCTTGCCCGAGATCCCGCTGCCGACGCTGCCGAATGCCGATACGGCCTGGGGCATCGTCGTCGCGGGCATCGGCGGCACCGGCGTCATCACGATCGGCCAGCTGCTGGGCATGGCGGCGCACCTCGAGGGCAAGGGCGTCATCACGCAGGACGCGGCCGGCCTTGCGCAGAAGGGCGGCGCGACCTGGAGCCACATCCAGATCGCCAACACGCAGGACGCCATCCTCACGACCAAGGTCGACGCGGCCAAGGCGGACGTCGTGATCGGCTGCGAGGCCATCGTCACCGCGAACCCGGTCACGCTGCAGGTGATGCGCGAAGGCCGCACCTACGTGGCGCTGAACACGCACGGCTCGCCGACCGCCAACTTCGTCAACAACCCGGACTGGCAGTTCCCCGGCGGCCAGTGCGAGGCTGCGATCGCGAAGGCCGTCGGCAGCGAGCTGCTCGGGGCGTTCGACGCCGACCGCGTCGCGACGCAGCTGCTCGGCGACTCGATCTTCACCAACCCGCTGATGCTCGGCTACGCGTGGCAGAAGGGCCGCATCCCGCTGGGCCACGCAGCGCTGATGCGCTCGATCGAGCTGAACGGCGTGCAGGTCGAGAAGAACAAGCAGGCCTTCGAGTGGGGCCGTCGCTGCGCGCACGACCTCGCGTCGGTGCAGGCGCAATTCGAGGTGTCGGCGGCCGCGAAGGTCATCGAGTTCGTGAAGAAGCCGTCGCTGGACGAGGTCGTCACGCGGCGCGTCGAGTTCCTGACCGGCTACCAGGATGCCGCGTACGCCGCGCAATACAAGTCGCTCGTCGACAAGGTGCGCGCGGCCGAGGCGCCGTTCAAGGGCACGCGCCTGTCCGACGCCGTCGCGCGCAACCTGTTCAAGCTGATGGCCTACAAGGACGAGTACGAGGTCGCGCGCCTGCACACCGACCCGGCCTTCCTCGCGAAGCTCGGCGACCAGTTCGAGGACGGCTTCAAGCTGAAGTACCACCTCGCGCCGCCGCTGCTCGCGCAGAAGAACGCCAAGGGCGAGCTCGTCAAGAAGACCTACGGGGGCTGGATGCAGCGCGCGTTCGGCGTGCTCGCGAAGTTCAAGGGCCTGCGCGGCACGGCGTTCGACGTCTTCGGCTACACCGAGGAACGCAAGACCGAGCGCGCGCTGATCCGCGACTACCGCGCGCTGGTCGACGAATTGCTCGCGTCGCTGTCCGCCGAGCGGCTCGCCGACGCCGTGGCGCTGGCCTCGCTGCCGGAAGACATCCGCGGCTACGGCCACGTCAAGGAGCGTCACCTCGCGGCGGCGCGCCTGAAGTGGGAGAAGCTGCTGTTCGCGTGGCGCGCGGGCCGGGTCGCGAAGGCGGCCTGACGAGCGCAGGCGCTACAGTCGAGCGGTGACCTCCCCGCCCGCGCCTCGCGCCGCCCTCTCGCTCACCCACGTCCGCCGCGAATTCCCGGGCGGCCGTGTCGCGCTCGCCGACGTCAGCCTGCAGGTGGGCGACGGCGAGTTCCTCAGCCTGCTCGGCGCCTCGGGCTGCGGCAAGAGCACGGTGCTGCGACTGCTCAGCGGCCTCGACGCGCCGACCGCCGGACAGATCGCGCGCGCTGGTGACGGCATACCGGGTTACGTATTCCAGGACGCCGCGCTGATGCCGTGGGCGACGGTGCGACGCAACGTCGAACTGCCGCTGACGCTGCGCGGCGAGCGCGGCGCGGGCGTGCGCGCGAAGGTCGATGCCGCGCTGCGCGACGTCGGGCTCGCCGACTCCGCCGACGCCGTCCCGCGCGAGCTCTCGGGCGGCATGCGCATGCGCGCGTCGCTCGCGCGCGCGCTCGTCACGCGCCCGCGCCTGTGGCTGCTCGACGAGCCCTTCGGCGCGCTCGACGAGATCACGCGCTTCGCGTTGAACCAGGCGCTGCTCTCGCTGTGCCAGCCCACCGACGGCACGCCGCCCGCGACCGCCGTCTTCGTCACGCACAGCGTCTACGAGGCCGTGTTCCTGAGCCAGCGCGTCGTCGTGATGGCGCGGCCCGGCCGCATCGCCAGCGAGATCCGTATCGACGCGCCCTACCCGCGCGACGCCGCGTTCCGCGCGACCCCGCGCTTCACGGCGTGGTGCGCCGAGGTGTCGGATGCCCTGCAGCGCGCGAACGCGACGGAGGCCGCGTCGTGATCTGCGCGCGCGTCGCCGTGCCGACGCTGTCCGTCGCGATCTTCCTCGCCGCCTGGGAGATCGCGGTGCGCGCGCTGCACATCCCGCCCTACCTCCTGCCCGCGCCGTCGCTCATCGCCACGACGCTGGCCGGCAACTTCGGCTCGCTGATGACGAGCTGGTGGTTCACCGTGCGCATCACGTTCGCGGCGCTCGCGCTCGCGATCGCGGGCGGCGTGCTGCTGGCCGCGCTGTTCGCGCTCTCGCGCACCGCCGAACGCGCGCTCGCGCCGTTCGCGGTGGTGCTGCAGGTGACGCCCATCGTCGCGATCGCGCCGCTGATCATGATCCTGACCGACAGCCCGCTCGCGACCGTGCTCGCCTGCGCGTGGATCGTCGCGTTCTTCCCGATCCTCGCCAACACGCTCACCGGCCTGCGCAGCGCCGACGCCCACCTGCGCGACCTGTTCGCGCTGAACCGCGCGAGCCGCTGGCAGACGCTGCGCCACCTGCTCGTGCCGGCGGCACTCCCCTCGTTCATGACGGGCCTGCGCATCGCCGGCGGACTCGCGCTGATCGGCGAGGTGGTCGCCGAGTTCGTCGCCGGCGCCGCGGGCCGCGACACGGGCCTCGCCTCGCGCATCCTCGAGGCCGCATTCCGCACCGAGATCCCGAAGATGTTCGCCGCGCTCGTGCTGGTCGCGCTGACCGGCGTCGCGATCTACCTGCTGACCGCCGCGCTGAGCCGCGCCCTGCTCTCGCGCTGGCACGAGAGCGAGCGGCCGATCTAACGCAGGGGGCCGCGCTGCTCCACCGCGAGCGCGATGCGTTCCAACAGCCGGCTCTGCGCTTCGATCGCGACGGTCTGGCGCTCGATGAGTTCCACCGATCGCGCCGCCGGCGACTTGCGCCCCTGGTAATGGCGCACGATGATCATCCACACTCCGATCAGGAGCAGCATCGGCGCCCAGCTGAGGAACAAGTTCATCCAGACGCCAGGCTGCTGCGGCGCGGCATGCGAGATGCGAGGGTCGGCTGAAACGATTCGCATCGTCTGCGAAGCGTACGCCGCCCTGTCGCGAGCGGCGTCGTCGCGCAGGCGGAACGACACCTCGTCACCTGCGGGCGCGACGATGTCCATGGGTTGCGTCAACGTGTCGACCAGAACGTGCGATGGGTCGAAGTACTGGACTTCGATGACGAGGTGATCGAAACAGGCCGTGCTCGGATTGCGGATCGTCCCGAGCGACGTGACGACGCGATGCCGGGGATCGTCAGTAACGTCCAGCGACGTCGGCGTGATGACCAGCGCCGACGCATCAGGCTCCGCGCCGGCCGTCGCTCCCTTGCAGGCACCGAAGGCAGCCTCGCCTCCGCAAATAAGCGCCACGCCGAGGCACGTGCGGGTCAGGAGGCGGGAGATGGCCATGAGCGCTTTCCAGAAGATGCAACCGATCCATTCGATCGGCGCGCAGTGTCGCACGCGGCTTCGCCGCGGTGGCTACCCGACCAGCTTCTTCCAGAACGACGTCGCCGCCTTCGGCTTCACGTCGTAGAACTCCGCCGGCACGCTGGCGAGCGTGGGGCCGGGGATGCGGACGCCGTCCAGCGAGGTGCCCGAGTCCAGCGCCTGGTTGACCATCGCGACGAGGCCGCTGCGCTTCGTGACATTGGCGAAGACCGCGCGCTGGCCGTTCGCGTACATCTCGCGCGCGATCCGCATCGTGTCCTCGAAGATCGGCTCGCGCTCGAGCGCGAATTCCTTCGCCGTGCCGTCGGCCGCCCTGGCGGTGAACGTCGTCGGCAGGATCACGTCGGCGACGTTGGGCAGCAGCACCAGCCCGAAAGCCTCGGGGATGCAGTCGACCAGCCGCCGCAGCGTCATGCGTTCCGGCGCGAAGCGGGTGATGGCGATGTCGATCTCGGTGTCGCGGCGCTCGCCCTCGCCGAGGATGGCGATGGCGCGCTGGAGGTGTTCGGTGGGGACGGTCTGCATGGCGGTCGGACGGTTCTTGCGGGAAAGCGATGCTCAGTGGGTCACGGGGGTGCGGCGCGCGCTCGCGACCGCGCGGCCGCGCGGGGCCGGCGCGTCGACCAGCTCGCGCAGGCGCTCGCCGGTCAGCGTGCCGAGCTTGCCCGCCAGCGCGAGCGTGGGCGTCGCGACGAGCATGCGCGCGAAGGCCTCGCGCACCTGGTCGGCGGTGACGCCCTCGACGCGCGCCCGCAGCTCCTCGGGCGAGCGCACGCGGCCGTGCACGAACAGGTCGATCGCCGCGTCCTCCACGCGCCGCACCGGCCGCTCCTGCGCGCGCATGCGGCGCACCGCGATCTGGTTGCGCGCGCGCTCGAGGTCGATCGCGCCGATGGTCGACGCGTGCGACAGCAGCAGGCGGCGCGTCTCCTGCAGCAGTTCCTCGACCTTGTCCGGCGTGGTCGACGCCTCGATCACGAACTGGCCGCAGGCCTCCATGATGTCGGCCGAGCATGCGGCGTAGTAGACGAGGCCGCGGCGCTCGCGGATCTCGTTCATCAGCGGCGAGCTCATGCCTTCGCCGAACAGCGCGGCGGCGACGCTCGCGGCCGGCTGGTCGTCCTTCATCGACGCGATCGGGTAGCCGAGCACGACGTGGCTCTGGCTGCAGCCGCCGAGACGCGCGGCCTTGACGCCGCCGATCCACGACGGCGCATCGACCGCGTGCGGGCTGCCGGCGGGCATGTCGCCGAACGCGGCCTCGGCCTCGCGCACGATCTCGTCGTGGTCGACGTTGCCCGCGACGCCGACGATGACGTTCGCGCCGCTGTACTGCGAGTCGACGTACGCGAGCAGCTCGTCGCGCGTGAAGCGCTCGATGTTGCGGCGCGTGCCGATCACCGCCTGCGCCATCGGGTGCGCGCCGTAGCAGAGCTTGTCGAACTGGCGGAACGCCGTCGACATCGGGTCTTCCTCGTCCTCGAGGTATTCCTGCAGGATCACCTGGCGCTCGCGCTCGAGCTCCGCGGCCGGGAACGTCGGCCGGCGCACGATGTCGCCCAGCATGCGCACGAACTCGGCGGCGTCGCGCGCCATGCCGCTCAGGTGGTAGGCGGTGTGGTCCTTGTCGGTGTGCGCGTTGACCTCGGCGCCCAGGCGCTC
>JASLEM010000144.1 GCA_030151165.1 Burkholderiaceae bacterium | reverse complement strand
CAGGCTGGGCGCGAGCTTGTCGACGTAGGCGTTGGTCGCGAGCACGAGCTGCGCGCACTTCACGCGGTGCTCGCCCGAGCGCACCTCGATGTGGTTCGCGCGTTCCTCGTAGCCGTCGACCTTGCTCAGCTCGTAGATCTTCACGCCTTCGCTCTCGACGGCGCGCGCCAGGCCTAGCACGTACTTCAGCGGATGGATGTGGCAGCCCTCCGGGTCGATGATGCCGGCCTGGAAGCGCGGCGAGTTCAGGTACTTCGGCAGGTCCTTCTTCTCGACGAGCTGGAGCTTGTCATACCCCCACTCGTTCACGCATTCCTCGATCCAGCCGGTGAGGTCGGCGACGCGGCGCTTGAGCACGGCGACCTCGAGGTGGCCTTCGACGAGGTCGCAGTCGATCTGGTGCTCGGACATGATGCCGCGGATGTCGCGCACCGCCTCGCGCGACGCGTCGAACATGCGCTTGGCGCGCTCCTGTCCCATCGCGCCCTTCAGGCGCTGCATGCCGCACGGGAAGCCGATGATCATCTGGCCGCCGTTGCGGCCCGACGCTCCCCAGCCCACGCGGCTCGCCTCGAGGATCGCGACGCGCTTGCCGGCCTTCGCGAGCTCCAGCGCGGTGTACAGGCCGAAGAAGCCGGCGCCGACGACGCAGACGTCGACGTCCAGGTCTTCCGCCAGCGTCGGCCGCGACACCTGCAGGTGGCGCGTGGTGGCCGCGTAGTACGAATCGATGTAGGTGGGCGAGGAGCGGAACATGGGACGCTTTCGGAAGGTCTTGCGGATACGGATCGGATACGGATGCGGGTAGCGGTGCTCGCGCGACGACGTCGCCGCGCATGACGCGCGGCGTGTCGCGGCGCGCGCCGCTCAGGCGAGTTCGACGAGGTGGACGAGGTCCCAGTGGTGGCGCGGGTCGGCGGCCGCGTGGCGCTCGTCGCTCTCGTGGCGCTTGAGTGCCGCGAAGAGGTCGACCAGCGGATCGCCGAACAGCTCGCGCATCAGCGCGCTGCGCTCGAGCGCGGTGCAGGCGTCGGGCAGCGTGCGCGGCAGCGCGACGCCTTCGGCGAGGCCGGCACGCTGCAGGCCACGCTCGATGCCGGCCAGGCCCATGCCCAGCGTCGCGGCGACGGTGAGGTACGGGTTGGCGTCGCCGCCCGGCAGGCGGTTCTCGATGCGGCGGTTCTGCGCGCTCGACTGCGGAATGCGGAACGCGGCGCCGCGGTCGTCGTAGGCCCAGCTCGCCGACGACGGCGACGCGTTGCTCAGGCGGATGCGGTCGAAGGCCATGTCGTGCGGCGCGAAGAACGCCATCGCGGCGTCCGAGTGGGCCTGCAGGCCGCCGATGAAGGCGCCCAGGGTGTCGCGGTCGCGGCCGTCCGGATGCGCGAACGCATTGGTGTGCGTGGCCGGCTCGCCCGCCTTCGCGCCGCCCTTGTGCTGCAGGCTGAAGTGCCAGTGCATGCCGGTACCGGGCTGGTCGAGGAAGGGCTTGGGCGCGAACGTGGCGAGGAAGCCGAACTGCGCGGCGACCTGGCGCGCGAGGCGCTTGAAGCGGAACACGGCGTCGGCCTGCGCGAGCGGCTTGCCGGGCATGAAGTTGACCTCGTACTGCGAGTACGCCGCCTCGTGCGCATGGCCGCAGACCGGGATGCCCTGCAGGTGGCACGCCGCGAACAGCGCGTCGAAGTACTCGGCGAAGTGGCCGGTGCGCTCGAGCGAGTACGACTCGCACGCGCGCTCGCGCGCCGGCGCGCCCGGACGCGCGCTGGGCGCATGCAGACTCACCTGGCCGCCTTCTTCGCGGCGATCGACGAGGAACAGCTCCAGCTCCGGCGCGACGGTGGCCTCGAGGCCCGCGGCGTCGAGGCGCGCGAGCACGCGGCGCAGCGCGGCGCGCGGCGACAGCTCGCTCGCGCAGATCGTGCGGTCGTAGCGCTCGGCGCGCAGCGGGCCGACCGGCTCGCAGATCACCGCCGCCGTGGCCTTGCGGCCGGGCTGCGCGCTCAGCGTCGACAGGTCGGGCACGAGGTTGATGTCGAGGTAGGACGCCGGCAGCAGCGGGCCGAAGACGGTCTCGGGCTCGCCGGCGGTCAGCGTCAGGCCGAACACGACCGACGGGAAGCGGCAGCCGGCCATGCCGGTGAAGTCGGCGCGACCGACCGACTTGCCGCGCGCGACGGAGCTGAAGTCGCCGACGGCGCACTCGATCGCGTCGATGCGGCCACCGGGCACGGTGGCGGCGAGCGCGGCCAGGGCGGACTCGACGGCCTCGCGCGAGGGGGCGGCGAGCGCCAGGGACGGGGTGCGGTCGGAAGCGGCAGTCATGGCACGAAGCTTAGAAGCGGATTGGCCCAGCGGGAAGGGCCACTTCCGGCGAAGCCGACTGGGCCACTTCGCGCCGCAGCGTGCACAATCCACGCATGGCCCGGCCACCCGACTCGACATCGCCCGCTCGCGCGTCGCCTTCCGCGTCGAGCGCCCGGGCCGACACGCTCGTCGACTGGCTGCAGCACGCGTGGCAGCCGTCGGCGTCCGCCGAGGGCGACGCCGGCACGATCGGTGCGCAGCTGACCCGCCTGATGCGCCGCGCGATCCTCGACCGCGTGGTGCCGCCCGCGCACCGGCTGCCGTCGACGCGCACGCTCGCGCAGGCGCTGGGCGTGGCGCGCAACACCGTCGTGCCGGTCTACGAGCAGCTGCGCGCGGAAGGCTTCGTCGTCGCCGGGCAAGGCTCGGGCACCTACGTCTGCCGCATCGCGCCGGACGCGCTGCCCGGCGCGGCGGGCGGATCGTCGGCATCGCTCGCGCCGCATGCGCCCGCGCCGGCCGCATCGGCATCGCAACGAGGCGACGCGCCCACGTCCTTCGCGACGCCACCCGCCGCCCCGCTCGGCTTCTCGCGCCGCGGCCGCCGCTACCACGGCCATCCGCTGCACGATTTCTGGACGCGCCAACCCTTCTGCCCGGGCCAGTTCGACTTCGCGCTGTTCCCGCAGCGCCTGTGGAACCGGCTGCAGCACCGGCAGCTGCGCCGCCACGACCCCGCGCAGCTCGACCACGGCGAGCCCGGCGGCGCGCCCGAGCTGCGCCAGGCGATCGCCGAGCACGTGCGTGCCACGCGCGGCGTGCGCTGCGAGCCCGGCCAGGTCATCATCACCGACGGCACCGGCGAGTCGATCGACCTCGTCGCCCGCCTGATGTGCGACCCGGGCGACACCGTGCTGCTCGAGGATCCCGGCTACTGGTCGGCCGCGCAGGTGCTGGGCGACCACGGCCTGAAGCTGACGCCGGTGCCGGTCGACGCCCAGGGCCTGCCCGTGCCGGTGTTGCGCCGCGGCCAGCGCGCGCCGCGCGTGGCCTACCTGACGCCGTCCAACCAGTTCCCGACCGGCGGCGTGATGCCGCTCGCGCGCCGCCTCGAGTGGCTGCAGTTCGCCGCGCGCCACGACACGCTGCTGCTGGAGGACGACTACGACAGCGAGTACCGCTACGAGGGCGCGCCGTTCCCGTCGCTGCAGGGCCAGGACGCCGCCGGGCGCGTGATCTACCTCGGCACCTTCAGCAAGACGGTCTACCCGGGCATCCGCGTCGCCTTCCTCGTCGTGCCCGCGGGCCTGCAGCAGGTCTTCGCCGAGGCCTCGGCCGACTTCTACCGCGACGGCGACCAGATCGTGCAGCAGGTGCTGGCCGACTTCATGCGCGAGGGCCACTACGCCGCCCACGTGCGCACGCTGCGGCGCGAGTACGGCGTGCGGCGCGAGGCGATGCTGCAGGCGCTGGGGCGCGCGCTGCCGCGCGAGTTCGCGACGGGGCGCCTCAGCGTCGTCTCCGGCGCGCGCGGCGTGCACCTGACGCTCTCGCTGCCGGACGACGTCGACGACCGCGCCGTCGCCCGCGCCGCCATCGCCCGCGGCGTCACGGCGATCCCGCTATCGGTCTACGCGATGCGGGTGCGCTGGCGCGGGCTGGTGCTGTCCTTCGCCGCCACGCCCGCCGAGACGATCGCGCCCCTGGTCGACCGCCTCGCGCCGGTGCTGCGCGACGTCCTCGCCGCCTGACTTCGGCCCGCGCCGCGCGCGCTCGTGCCCGCCGGGCCGATGCGGCGGGCGGGTCGCGAGAGGGTAAGCCCGATCCCCCAGAAGCCGCAAAAAGGCGCCGCGCCTCTTTCAAGCGCGGCAGGGCGAGCCTAGACTCGTCCGTCTGGGCACGGGGGCCACGACATGCACACATCCACCGGCGACCAACGCACGGACGCACAGCCATGACGATCGACGGCCGCTCGCTGCTGGCGGTGGTCTCCGCGCTGTGCGTGGTGTTCAGCCTCGTCGTGCTGGCGCTCGAGCGCCGCATCCGCCAGCCGATGCCGGGCCTGCGCCTGTGGGCCGTCTCCAACCTGTTTCTCGGCATCGCCGCCGCGGCGCACATGCTGCAGGGCGTCGTCCCGATCTGGGTGCCCGTCATCGTCGGCAACTGGACGATGCTGGTCGGCCGCACCACCAGCGTGGCCGCGCTGCGCCAGTTCGACCGCCGCCCCGTGCCGCGCGCCTGGCTCGCCGGCGTGTGCGGCGCGTTGATGCTGGGGGTGGCCGCGACGCTGCTCGTCTGGCCGGAGCCGCGGGTGCGCGTGGGCATCATGGTGGGCGGCATGGCGGCGCTGGCGACCTGGGGCGTGTACACGCTGGCCGTGAGCGCGCCGGCGAGCGTCAGCCGCGCCGTGACGATGGTGGGCCTCGGCGGCTGGGCGATCGCCAACCTGTCGCGGATGTGGACGACCGCCCACCTGCCCGAGGGCGCGCCGGTGCTCAACCTGAGCAACCCGACGATCGCCGCGTACCTCGGCGCGCTGGTGATCATGGACGTGCTGTGCAACGTCGGCTTCGTGCTGCTGATCACCGACCGCATGCACGAATGGGTGCTGCAGCTGGCGCGCACCGACCACCTGACGGGCGCGCTGTCGCGCGGCGCGCTCTACACGCAAGCGCAGCGCGACCTGCAGCGCGCGCGTCGCCAGCAGAGCTTCACGGCGGCCTTCATCGTCGACATCGACAAGTTCAAGACCATCAACGACGACTGCGGCCACGCGGCGGGCGACGCGGTGCTGCGGCATGTCGCGATGCACGGCCAGTCGGTGCTGCGCTGCACCGACCTGTTCGGGCGCTACGGCGGCGACGAGTTCGTCGCGATCCTGCCCGACACCGACCTGCTCACCGCCGCCGGCATCGCCGAGCGCCTGCGCATCGCCGTCGCCGAGCCCGCGCCCGGCATGCCGGCCAACGTGCCGCCGGTCACCATCAGCATCGGCGTCGCCGCGGTGGCGGGCGGCTGCATGGGCATCGACGACCTCATCGCCCAGGCCGACGGCGCGCTCTACACCGCCAAGCACGCCGGGCGCAACCGCACGCGCGTGGCGGACGAGGCGGTGCCGCCGGAGAACACGTCGTTGCGAGTCATCCAGAGCCGACGTTGACGGATCAACCCGGCGCGGCAGGATAGAAGGTGTGCCCGCCGTTCCTGCGCGCGAGCCAGTGCCACAGCGACACCGCTCGCACGCCCTCGACGGCGAGCGCCGGCGCGGCGCCCCGGTTCGCGTTCACGTACGGCGGCGCGTCCCATCGGCGCGCCACGGCGCCGAGGACCTCGGCCGCCGCCGTCTCGGGCGACGACGCCCGGACGGTCATCGACGTGTAGAACCCGACCGATGCCGGCGAGGTGCCATCGCCCGGAAGGCGGATGCCGTCGCCGTGCACCATGACCGTGAAGAACGGCATCGCGGCGGCTAGATCTGTACTCGAGTCCCGAGCTCGATCACCGAGTTGTTCGGCAACCGGAAGAACTCCACCACGCTGCCCGCGTTGCGCGTCATCGCCGCGAAGAGGCGCTCGCGCCAGTGCGCCATGCCGTCGCCGCGCGTGGGCACGACCGTCTCGCGGCTGAGGAAGTAGCTGGTCGTGAACTCCTCGACCTCGAGGCCGTGCGAGCGGCACAGCGTCAGCGCCTGCGGGATGTCGGGCGTGTTCTTGAAGCCGTAGTTGACGGTGACGCGCCAGAAGCCGCGCGCGAGCGGCTCGACCTGAACGCGCTCGGCGAACGGCACCCAGGGCACCTCGTGGAACTTGACGGTGAGGATGACGTTGGTGTCGTGCAGCACCTGGTAGTGCTTCAGGTTGTGCAGCAGCGCCTGCGGCACGGTGCCCGGGTTGGCCACCGTGTAGATCGCGGTGCGCGGCGTGCGGACGATGTCGTCGGCGGCGAGCGCGGTGATGAAGGGCACGAGGTCGGGATCGTCGCGGCGGATGTTCTCCAGCAGCAGCTCGCGGCCGCGCTTCCAGGTCGACATCACCGCGAAGATCGCCAGCCCCAGCATCAGCGGGAACCAGCCGCCCTGCAGGAACTTCAGCGAGCAGGCGGCGACCAGCAGCGCGTCGATCGCGAGGAAGAAGCCGGTGGCCGCGATCGCCACCCAGGCCGGGAAGCCCCAGCCGTAGCGCACGACGTAGTAGGTCAGCACGGTATCGATCAGCATCGTCACCGTCACCGCGATGCCGTACGCGGCGGTGATGTTGGAGACGCTGCCGAAGCCGATCACGACGATCACCACCGCGATCAGCAGCAGCCAGTTGACGCGCGGCAGGTAGATCTGCCCGGCCTCGCGCACCGACGTGTAGATCACCTCCATGCGCGGCAGGAAGCCGAGCTGGATGGCCTGCTTGGTCATCGAGAACGCGCCCGAGATCACGGCCTGCGACGCGATGACCGCGGCCATCGTCGCCAGCACGACGACCGGGATCACCCAGGCCGGCGGGAACATCTTGTAGAACGGGTTGTCGATCGCGGCCGGGTCGCGGATCAGCAGCGCGCCCTGGCCCATGTAGTTGAGCGCGAGCGCCGGCAGCACCATCGTGCTCCATGCCAGGCGGATCGGCGTCTTGCCGAAGTGGCCCATGTCGGCGTACAGCGCTTCGGCGCCGGTGAGCGCGAGCACGATCGCGCCGAGCGCGGCGAACACGTGCCAGCCGCGGTCGAGCAGGAACTCGGCGGCGTTGATCGGGTTGAGCGCGTTCAGGATGACCGGCGCCTGCAGGATGTGCATCAGGCCCGTCACGGCCAGGCCCGAGAACCACACCACGATGATCGGGCCGAAGCTCTTACCCACCGCGCCGGTGCCGAAGCGCTGCACGGCGAACAGCATCACGAGCACGACGACCGACAGCGGCACGACGTAGGCCTTCAACTGCGGCGCGACGACCTCGATGCCCTCGACCGCACCCATCACGGTGACCGCGGGCGTGATGACGCTGTCGCCGAAGAACAGCGTCGCGCCGAACATGCCCACCATCATGATGATCGCGCGCCGCCGCGCGGTGCCGCCCGCGCGCGACGCGAGCGCCGTCAGCGCCATCGCGCCGCCTTCGCCGTTGTTG
>JASLEM010000039.1 GCA_030151165.1 Burkholderiaceae bacterium | reverse complement strand
AGAGGCGCCGGGCGAGGTCATCCTGTTCCAGGGCCGCAGCTACAAGAGCTACCGCGGCATGGGCTCGATCGGCGCGATGAAGGCCGGCTCGGCCGACCGCTACTTCCAGGAAGCGGACGACAACCCGAACGCCGACAAGCTGGTGCCCGAAGGCATCGAGGGCCGCGTGCCGTACAAGGGCTCGGTCGTCTCGATCCTGTTCCAGATGGCCGGCGGCCTGCGCGCCTCGATGGGCTACTGCGGTTGCCCGACGATCGACGACATGCGCAACAAGGCGGAGTTCGTCGAGATCACCTCGGCCGGCATCCGCGAGAGCCATGTGCACGACGTGCAGATCACGAAGGAAGCCCCGAACTACCGCGCCGACTGAGTAGCCCGGTAGAGCAACGAGACGCCGCCCGCCTTGCCGGGCGGCTCTTGTTTCCAACTTCGACAAGATCGGCGGCGCGAGCCGCCGGCACGAGACAACCCTCCAGCCGCCGACCCCCGTGGACGAAGCCTCTTCACCCGTCGCCGAACGCAGCGCCACGCAGGGCGGGGCACGCCGAGGCCGCCAGGCCGCGATGCCGTTCATCATGGCGACGGTGCTGATCGACATGGTCTCGATCGGGCTGATCATCCCGGTGCTGCCGCGCCTGGTGGCGTCGTTCGAGGCGACGCCGTCGGCCCAGGTCGGCGCGTACGCGATGATCGCGATGGCGTTCGGCTTCGCCAACTTCATCGGCTCGCCTATCCTCGGCGCGCTGTCCGACCGCTTCGGCCGCCGGCCGGTGCTGCTGATCGGCTTCAGCGGCCTCGCGCTCAGCACCTTCGTCACCGCGTTCGCGACGGCGTTCTGGATGCTCGTCGCGGTGCGCCTCGTCAGCGGCCTGATGCAGGCCAACATCGCGGTGGCCAACGCGTACGTCACCGACATCACGCCGCCCGAGGATCGCGCGAAGCGCTTCGGCATGCTCGGCGCGATGTTCGGGCTCGGCTTCATCCTGGGCCCGGTGATCGGCGGCATCCTCGGCGACGTCAGCCTGCGCCTGCCCTTCCTCTGCGCCGGCACGCTGTGCGTCTGCAACTGGCTCTACGGCTTCTTCGTGCTGCCCGAGTCGCTGCCGCCCGAGCGGCGCCAGCCGTTCGCGTGGTCGCGCGCGAACCCGGTCGGCTCGCTGATGCACCTGGCCGAGCTGAAGGGCATGGGCACGCTGCTGGGCATCGTGGTGTTCACCTCGCTCGCGCAGTTCATCCTGCAGGGCACGTGGTCGCTCTACACGCAGCTCAAGTTCGGCTGGACGCCGCGCCAGATCGGCTGGTCGCTGTGCGCGGTCGGCGCGATGTCGGTGCTCGTGCAGGGCGTGCTGGTGGGGCGCCTGACGAAGCTGATGTCGCTGCGCCGGCTCGTGGTGCTGGGGCTGGTGTCGTCGTCGCTCAGCTACGCCGCCTGGGGCGCCGCGACGCAGGGCTGGATGATGTACGCGGTGATCGCGTGCAACGTGCTCCGCTTCGCGGCCGGCGCGTCGCTGCAGGGGCTGGTCGCGAACGCGGCCGACCCGAACGCCCAGGGGCAGACCATGGGCGCGGTCGCGGGGCTGTCCAGCCTGACCGCGGTGCTCGCGCCGGTGATCGGCCCGCTGGTGCTCAAGTCCGTCGCCGACGCGCCGCGCGGCGACTGGCGCCTCGGCGCGCCGTACTACGTCTGCGCTGCGCTGCAGGCCTGCGCGATGGTCATGACCGTCCTCCATTTCCGCCGCCTGCGCGCCAGCGCCGCGGCGTCGGCGCCCGCCGCCGCCTGATCCATTCATCCGTCCGATCCGCTTCTCAACTTCCTCCACCCGCCCGCCGCCATGCACGACAAGATCCTCATCCTCGATTTCGGCTCCCAGGTCACCCAGCTCATCGCGCGCCGCGTGCGCGAGGCGCATGTCTACTGCGAGATCCATCCGAACGACGTCTCGGACGAGTTCATCCGCTCGTTCGGCGCCCGGGGCATCATCCTGTCGGGCAGCCACGCGAGCACCTACGAGGACGCCGAGCTGCGCGCGCCGCAGGCCGTGTGGGACTCGAAGGTGCCGGTGCTGGGCATCTGCTACGGCATGCAGACGATGGCGGCGCAGCTCGGTGGCAAGGTCGAGTACAGCGACCACCGCGAGTTCGGCTACGCCGAGGTGCGCGCGCACGGCCACACGAAGCTGCTCGACGGCATCGAGGACTTCACCACGCCGGAGGGCCACGGCATGCTCAAGGTGTGGATGAGCCACGGCGACAAGGTCACCGAGCTGCCGTCCGGTTTCCGCCTGATGGCCAGCACCGGCAGCTGCCCGATCGCCGGCATCGCCGACGAGTCGCGCGGCTACTACGGCGTTCAGTTCCACCCCGAGGTCACGCATACGGTGCAGGGCAGGGCGCTGCTGAACCGCTTCGTGCTGGACATCGCCGGCGCGAAGCCCGACTGGATCATGAACGACCACGTCGAGGTGGCCGTCAAGCGCATCCGCGAGCAGGTCGGCGACGAAGAGGTGATCCTCGGCCTGTCCGGCGGCGTCGACTCGAGCGTGGCCGCCGCGCTGATCCACCGCGCGATCGGCGACCAGCTGACCTGCGTGTTCGTCGACCACGGCCTGCTGCGCCTCGACGAGGGCAAGATGGTGATGGAGATGTTCGCGGGCCGCCTGCATGCGAAGGTCATCCACGTCGACGCGAGCGCGCAGTTCCTCGGCCATCTCGCCGGCGTCACCGATCCCGAGCAGAAGCGCAAGATCATCGGCCGCGAGTTCGTCGAGGTCTTCAAGGCCGAGGCCGCCAAGCTGAAGGCGGGCGATGGTGGCCACAAGGGCGCGCAGTGGCTCGCGCAGGGCACGATCTATCCGGACGTGATCGAGTCGGGCGGCGCGAAGACCAAGAAGGCCGTCACGATCAAGAGCCACCACAACGTCGGCGGCCTCCCCGAGCAGCTCGGGCTGAAGCTGCTGGAGCCGCTGCGCGACCTGTTCAAGGACGAGGTGCGCGAGCTTGGTGTCGCGCTCGGCCTGCCGCCGGAGATGGTCTACCGCCATCCGTTCCCGGGCCCGGGCCTGGGCGTGCGCATCCTCGGCGAGGTGAAGAAGGAATACGCCGACCTGCTGCGCCGCGCGGACGCGATCTTCATCGAGGAACTGCGCAACTGGAAGGACTCGGCGACCGGCAGGAACTGGTACGAGCTGACCAGCCAGGCCTTCACCGTGTTCCTGCCGGTCAAGAGCGTCGGCGTGATGGGCGACGGCCGCACCTACGACTACGTGGTCGCGCTGCGCGCCGTGCAGACGAGCGACTTCATGACCGCCGACTGGGCCGAGCTGCCCTACGGCCTGCTGAAGAAGGTCTCCGGCCGCATCATCAACGAGGTGCGCGGCATCAACCGGGTGACCTACGACGTGAGCTCCAAGCCGCCCGCGACGATCGAGTGGGAGTGATGGTCAAGGCCGGTGTTGCCCTCGGAGGCGCCGGATCTTGACACGCCTGCTTTGCTGTATAAATATACAGTCATCGAATCCAGGCCGCATCGGTGCCTGACCGGAGAATCGTCGTGTCCGACCAGCTTTCCATGTTCGCCGAGCCGTTGAACGGAGACTTCGACGCGGCCCACGCGCAGCTCGCGCACATCCCGGACGTGCGCGCCCACGACGCGCGCGTCATCGGGCATGACGCATTCTTCGCGGTGCTGCCCACCGCGGCAGGCGCCGCCATGATCATCGATGCCACGCGCCCGTTCGCGCTCGGCGGGAAGGCCATGGACGCGAGTCGGCTGCATGTGTCCCTGTTCGCGGTTGTCCACTACCGGGAGGCCTTCCCGCGCGACACCCTGGCCGCCGCGATCGTGGCAGCTTCGCGCGTGAGGCATCCCGCGTTCGAGGTCGCTTTCGACCGCGTGGCCCGGTTCGGCTCCGACGGCCGGGCCGTGGTGCTGAAGGCCGAGGACGACGCATCGTCGCAGGGCTTCCATGACCTGCGGGCCAAGCTGGGCGCCGCGCTGGCCGACGTCGGCCAGCACGTGTCGCGCGCGAAGCCGACGCCGCACATGACCGTCGCCTGGGGCGATGGCGACGTGCCCGAGACGCCGGTCGAGCCGGTGCGCTGGCGCGCGCACGAGCTGGTGCTGATCGACAGCCACGTCGGCGCGCATCGGCACGAAGTGCTGGGCCGCTGGCCGCTCGTCGGCTGAGCGCGCTGCGCGGGCGCGTCGTCCGCGCGCCGTCGTTCGCACCCCGCGTCCTGCAGTTCGTCGGCTGCCCGCTGCCGACCCCGTCTCCTCGCCACTAGATTCGCCGTGCTCGCGCAACACGGTGGCGGTCGGCGGTCGGCGCTCTCCGTGCCCATTCGTGCCCATTCGAACAGCACCAAGGAGAACCCCATGTCCCGTCTTCGCCTCGCGGCCCTCGCCGTCGCGCTCGCCGTGTCCACCGGCCTCGCGCACGGCGCGCCCGTCACGTACACGATCCTCACGAAGATCTCGCGCGTGCGCTTCAGCCTGGAGCACCAGGGCTTCATCCAGCTGTTCGGCACGCTGCGGGTGACGCAGGGCACGTTCACGTTCGACAGCGACGACTGGTCGAAGTCGCGGGTCGACGTCACGATGCCGATCGCAACGCTCGACATGGGTGACGAGCTCTGGAACTCGCAGATCCGCGGTGACGAGGAGTGGGCCGGTCTGTTCAAAACCTCGACCATCGCGTTCCACAGCACGCGGCTGCAACGCGACGACGCCACGCACGGCACGATGACGGGCGACCTCACCCTCGCCGGCGTGACGAAGCCGGTGACGCTGCAGCTGCGCGTCAACAAGATCGGCAGCAACGAGGTGCTGGAGAAGCCGGCGGTGGGCTTCGGCGCGACGACGACGATCCGGCGCTCGGACTTCGGCGTCAGTGCCTACGAGGACCTGGTCGGCGACGAGATCGCCGTGCAGATCCAGGTCGAGGCGATCGCCGGCCCCGATCCCGAGGCGGCGATGGAGACGGCGACGAAACCGGCCAGGTGATCGTGCGGCCGGGCGCCGCCGGTCGCCGCGCGAGACGAGCGGCCGTCCGACGGCGACGAGCGGCCGCGCGCATCGCGGCATCCCGCCGATAATGGGCGCTCCCTCTCTTTCGCAACGACGACGCAGGAACGCGATGACCGATCTCGTGATGACTCTTTCCGCAAACGGCCACGCCGCCGGAGCGCGGCCGTGAGAGGGATCTTCAGCCTCGTCGCGCTGGTCGTCGTGCTCGCGATCGTCGGCATCAACGTGCGCAACGAACTGCACGCGCAGAGAGGCCTGATCGAGCCCGCGGCCGTGGCGCCCGGCGCGGCGTCGGCCCCGTTCGGCGGCACGAGCTCGCCCAGCGTCGCGCAGTTCCAGCAGGAGCTGAACAAGGCGATGCAGAACGGCGCCGATGCCAACGCGGCGCGGGCGTCCGACGCGGACGCGGCCTCGCGTTGAGCGACGTCGAGCCCGCATCGATCCCCGCACCGTTCTCGTCCTCGCCGATGTCCTCCCTCCCGACGCCGCCGTCCGGCGAAGCCGCCCCCTCGCCGTTCAGCGCGGCCGAGGAGCGCGCGATGCGCCAGGCGCTCGACCAGGCCCAGAACGCGTGGCTTGTCGGCGAAGTGCCGGTCGGCGCGGTGATCCTGCGCGACGACGCCGACGGCGTGCCGCAGGTGCTCGCCACCGGCTACAACCGCCCGATCACCACCAACGACCCGACCGCGCACGCCGAGCTCGTCGCGCTGCGCCACGCCGCGGAGCTGGTCGGCAACTACCGGCTGCCCGAGTGCACGCTGGTCGTCACGCTCGAGCCCTGCGCGATGTGCGCGATGGCGTTGATGCACGCGCGTTTCAAGCGCGTCGTGTTCGGCGCGCGCGACCCGAAGACCGGCGCGGCGGGCTCGGTGGTCGACCTGTTCGCTTTTCGCGAGCTCAACCATCACACCAGCATCGCCGGCGGCTGCTTCGAGGCCGACTGCGGCCGCATGCTGCGCGAATTCTTCGCCGAGCGCCGCGCCGAGCACAAGGCCCGCATCGCGGCGCTGCGGCCGGTCGCGGACGAGGCGCTGTCGATGTCGCGCCCGCCGCGCGATGACGACGACGACGGCGACGCCATCCCCGTCGGCCTCGTCACGGAGTCCGCCGACGAGCGCGTCGACGTGCGGCCGTCCGGGCGCGCCGACGACGGCCCCAACGACGCGATCCCGGTCGGCCTCGCCATCGAGATCGACTCTCCCATCCCCGCACCTGACGCCCGAGGAACGACGCGATGACCTCGCTCACCCTGTACACGCCCGCCGGCATCCTCGCCACCGCGAAGCCGCTGCGCCGCGCCGCCAAGCGCCTCGCCCAGCTCGGCTTCGAGGTCGAGATCGACCCGTCCGCGCTCGCGAAGCACCAGCGCTTCGCCGGCGACGACGACGCGCGCCTCGAGGCGATCCACCGCGTCGCGCGTGCGCAGCCGAGCATCGCGCTCGCCACGCGCGGCGGCTACGGCCTGACGCGCCTGCTCGACCGCCTCGACTGGAAGCTGCTCGCCGCGAGCGTCGAGGCCGGCACGCGCTGGGTCGGCTACAGCGACCTCACCGCGCTGCAGATGGGCCTGCTCGCGCACGCGAAGGCGCCCACGTGGTGGGGGCCGCTCGGTTGCGACGACTTCGGCCGCGACGAGCTCGACGAGGTCACGCCCGACTGCTTCGTCGAGGCGATGAGCGGCGCGCTCGAGGCGGTCGGCTTCCGCACCGAGGCCGGCTTCGACGGACTCGACACGCGCGGCACGATGTGGGGCGGCAACCTCGCGATGCTGTGCTCGCTGCTGGGCACGCCGCACTGGCCCAAGGTCAAGGGCGGCATCCTGCTGCTGGAGGACGTGGCCGAGCATCCCTACCGCGTCGAGCGCATGCTGCTGCAGCTGCACCAGGCCGGCGTGCTGGGCACGCAGAAGGCGATCCTGCTCGGCGCGTTCAGCGACTGGCGCAAGTCGCCGCTCGATCGCGGCTACGACCTGAAGGCGATGGTCAAGCACCTGCGCAGCGTGGTCGACGTGCCGATCCTCACTGGCTTCCCGTTCGGCCACGTGCCGACCAAGGTGACCGTGCCGTTCGGCGTCAAGGGCCACCTCGCGGTGCAGGGGCGCGACGCGTACATCGGCTGGGACGAGGATCACGCGCACCATCACCACGGCGACGCGCACGACCACGCGCATCACGACCACGCGCACGGCGACCACGCCCACGATCACGACCATTGATCGCCGCGTCGGCCGGCGGCGCGACGCCGTCGGCCGACGCGCCCCCGCACTTGTCTAGATGTGTCGGCGCCGACGCGCGCGGCGGCGTCCGCCGCCGACCTGGTCGCGACCCGGAGGCCCGGCGCGGCGGGTGCGAAACCCGGCGTGGACGGCTCGGGCGGGCGTGCTTGGCTCGTCCTGTCTAGGCAAGGTGTGGGAGTGCGGGCCATGCGGGCGCGAATAGGGTGCGAAATGCGCCGTATCGGGTCACATTGCGCACTTTCGCGGGGCCTTTTCCGGAGGGCGGCGACGGGGCGTGCTAGGCGGGCCGGGAGGCTCGCCGCGGCACATGTACAGGGATGTACGCGACCGTAGCGAATGCAAATCAATTTCGCTGCATTCTCGCAACAGTTTTCCTAGGGAAAACGTTTGAAACGTGTTTCTGTTGGTGAGTCCAACGCGCCGTTCATAGACAATATTTGGACAAGCTTTAGTAGCCCGTTCATCAGTCGTTCACAAACCGGCGAATGTCGCGCTCCAAAAGCTGGGTCTATCGATCAACCTTTCCACCCCCTCAGGAGGGAACCCATGTTCCAACGAACGAAGATCTGTACCGGTCTTCTCATCGCCATCGGCAGCGGCAGCTTCGCCATGACCGGTTCGGCGTTCGCGCAAGACAGCGGCGTCCAGCGCGTCGAAATCATCGGCTCGTCCATCAAGCGCGTCGACACGGAATCGGATGCTCCCATCACGACGATTTCGCGTGAAGAGATCGCCAAGACGGGCGCGACCTCCGTTGAAGAACTGATGCGCTCGGTCACGGCCGCGCAATCGTCGGGTTCGACGGCTGCCTCCTCGGCTTCCGGCGCCACCACCGGCGGCATCTCGACGCTGTCGCTGCGCGGCCTCGGCCCGTCGCGTACGCTGATCCTCGTGAACGGCCTGCGCAGCGCGCCTTACGGCAGCCCGTCCGACTCGATCGCCGTCGACATCGACTCGATCCCGGTCTCGGCCATCGAGCGCATCGAAATCCTGAAGGAAGGCGCTGGCGCCATCTACGGTTCCGACGCCGTCGCGGGTGTCGTGAACTTCGTCCTTCGCAAGAACTTCACCGGCACGGAAGTCGGCGCCTACGCGGGCACCAGCTACGACGCCAAGGGTTCCGTCTTCAAGGGCTCGCTGACGCAAGGCTTCGACCTCGGCGGCAAGGGCAACGCGACGATCATCATCACCGGCGAGCACGACACGCCGCTGTACGGCAAGGACCGCGGCTTCGCCGACACGTCGATCTTCCCGCAGCACCACCAGAACGGCGCGTCGTCCAGCACCGATCCGGGCAACATGACGATCCCGGGCGTCAAGGGCACGTACAACCCGAACCTCGCCGTCGATCCGGTCACGCACCAACCGCTGGCCAGCGACACCGCCGCGGATTGCGGCCCGAACAGCACGTTCATCAACGCCCCCGGCTTCAGCGTTCCCGCCTCCGGCGGCGGCGCGAAGTGCCTGTTCGACCCGGCCAAGTTCGTCAGCCTGGAACCGGACATCAAGAAGGTCGGCGTCCTGTTCAACGGTTCGTACAACGTCAACGACAACCTGACGCTGCACGGCGACGCTTCGGTCACGAACAAGAAGCAGTTCACGCTCATCCAGCCGTCGCCCATCAGCGCCGCGCTGAGCATCCCGTTCACGGTGACGACGGCCAGCCCGTACTACCCGACGGCGTTCGTCACCGCCCTGACCGGCGGCGCGACCCCGAACCTGAACGTCTCGTACCGTCCGTTCATCACGGGCGGCCGCGGCCTGAACGACACGTCGACCAACGAGCGCGTCGCGTTCGGCGCCGACGGCAACGTCGGTGGCTGGGACTACACGGGCAACCTGCTGTACTCCGCCAGCCAGGTGAACGAGTCGCTGGTGTCGGGCTACTTCCGCATCAACGGCAGCCCGACGTCGGGCCCCGGCATCGAGTCGCTGCTGAACGGCCAGACCAAGGACGCCAACGGCAACACGCTGTGGGTGAACCCGTTCGGCGCGAACAGCGACGCCGTCGTTGCAGCGGCGCACGCGGCCAACTTCACCGGCACGGCGTTCAACACGTCGACGTCGCTGGCCGATGCCCAGTTCAAGATCTCGCGTGACGACCTGTTCAAGCTGCCTGGTGGCGGCGTGGGCGTGGCGCTCGG
>JASLEM010000020.1 GCA_030151165.1 Burkholderiaceae bacterium | reverse complement strand
CGCGATGCCGCGCGGGCCGGACGGCGCGGCCTCGCGGCGGCGACGGTGTAGGGCTCGAGGGCGAGGCGGTCGCCGTCGGCGGCCGTCGCGAGGAAGGTCGACCGCACGACCCGGGGCGAGCCGTCCAGCGCATCGACCGCGACCGCGATGGCGCCGCCGCGCAGCGCGCGCAGGCCGAGGGCGATCGGAGTCGTGGATGTCATGGCGAGGAGATTTCGCGGCGTGGGTGGGCGGATCGCCCGATGGTTGCCAAAAGCGGCGCGGCGCGCAAGAGCGCCTCGCGGTGTATCGTCGCCGCCATCGTCCACCTCGAAGACCGCCGTGAGCCCACGCCCGCCGACCTCGCCGACCCCGCCGTATCCGATCGGCACCCCTGGCACGCCCTGGGGCGCCGCCGAAAAGACCGCCTGGCTCGCACGCCAGCAGGTGCGGCGCAGCTACGCCGAGGAGGTGGTCGAGCCGCTGGCGCGGTGCCTGCCCGCGCAGGCCGAGGCGTTCCAGTACGGCACGCTCGACTACACGCGCCTCGGCCTGGCGCGCTACCCGCTGCACGCGGTGCGCAGCCGCGCGTGGCGCCCGGATCGGCCGACGGTGCTGGTGACCGGCGGCGTCCACGGCTACGAGACCAGCGGCGTGCAGGGCGCGCTGCAATGGATCGCGCAGCACTTCGACCGCCATGCCGACGCCTTCAACCTGCTGGTGCTGCCCTGCCTCAGCCCGTGGGGCTACGAGACGATCAACCGCTGGAACCCCGACGCGCTGGATCCGAATCGCCAGTTCCGCGCCGGCAGCCCGGCCGCCGAGGCCGCGCTGGCGATGGCCTGCTTGGAAGCGGCGGGCGCGGCGGGCGCGCGCGTCGACCTGCACGTCGACCTGCACGAGACCACCGACACCGACAACAGCGAGTTCGGCCCCGCGAAGGCCGCGCGCGACGGCACGGCGTTCGACGGCCACGACATCCCGGACGGCTTCTACCTCGTGGGCGACACCGAACGCCCGGCGCCCGACTTCCAGCGCGCGCTGGTCGACGCCGTCCGCCGCGTCACCCACATCGCCGAGCCCGACGAGCATGGCCGGCTGATCGGCACGCCGATGCAGCAGCCGGGCGTCATCAACTACCCCAAGCGCTCGCTGGGCCTGTGCGGCAGCATGACCGCGGCGCGCTTCGTGACCACGACCGAGGTCTACCCGGACAGCCCGACCGCCAGCCCGGCGGAGTGCAACGAGGCGCAGGTCGTGACGGTCGAGGCGGCGATCGACTACCTGCGGCACGCCTGACGGCCGTGCCGCGTCGCGCGAGAAAGTCGCGCCGCACCCGGTCGATGTCGCGCCGACGGCGGCGGCACGCGCACGGCGGCCCTCGACCGTGGCAGGATGGCGAGGCACGCACCGCGTGCGGCCGACAAGAAGACTCATGATCCCGGGAGGAACCGCCATGCACCGATTGACGACGCGCCCGCACGCCTCGACCGCGCGCCGCGCCTGGACCCCGCTGCGCGCCGGCGCGCTGCTGTGGGCGCTCGCCGCCGCGGCGCACGCGCAGTCGATCACGTTCAACGGCATGCTGGGCGACCGCGCGCTGCTGGTCATCAACGGCAAGGCGTCGACGGTGCCGGTCGGCGGCAGCGTGCAGGGCGTCAAGCTGCTCAGGCTCGATGGCGACCACGCGCAGATCGAGGTGGCCGGCAAGTCGCAGAGCCTGCGCCTGGGCGGCTCGTTCGCGGTCGACACCAGCAGCGGCGGGGGCGGCGGCTCGAAGATCATCCTGCCCACCGGGCCCGGCGGCCATTTCATGGGGACGGCGACGGTCAACGGGCATCCGGTGCCGTTCGTCGTCGACACTGGCGCGACGCTCGTCGCGATCAGCAGCGACGAGGCGCAGCGCCTCGGGCTCGACTACGCGAGCAGCCGGGCCGGCGGCGTGATGACCGCCAACGGCGTCGCGGCCGCGCGCCTGTTGACGCTGAGCTCGGTGCGCGTGGGCGACGTCACGCTGTCCAACGTGGAGGCCGTCGTCGTCCCTCAGCCCATGCCCTACATGCTGCTGGGCAACAGCTTCCTGTCGCGGTTCCAGATGCGCAGCGACAGCGACGGGCTGGTGCTCGAGAAGAAGTAGCACGGCGCGCACCGGCAGGGCGTCGACCGGGCGGGCCAGCGGGCCGGCGGCCGCCGGCCACGCCCGCATGTCAAACTTCCATGGATGAGCGCGGGATGCGTCGCCCGCCTGCCCGAATCGAACGAACGGAGTGCCCTGAATGCCCCTCGATGCCCCCAGCCGCGACGGAGCGTGCCCGTGTTGCCGATCGCCGGCGCCGGCGCGACGTTGGGGCGTCCTGTCGGCCTTCCTCTCGCAGCGTGCGCTGCTGCAGCCGCCGGCCCCGGTGGCCCGGCTGATCTGCGCCGCGTGCGGCCATTCGTGGAGCGCGCGCGGCCTCTCCGACGACGAGGCACGGCGCCTCTACACCGGCTATCGCGGCGAGGCGTATTTCCAGGAACGCCACGCGCTCGAACCGTGGTACGGCCGCGCCCTCAACGACGGGATGGGCGACGAGCAGCACATGACCGCGCGGCGCGCGGTGCTGGCCGCGAGCCTGTCGCGTGCGGAAGCGGCGTTCGGCGCGCGGCCTGTCGGCCGGGCGCTCGACCACGGCGGCGACCGTGGCCAGATGCTGCGCGACCTGCCCGACCCCGAGCGCGTGGTGTTCGACCTCTCGGGCGTGCCGGTCGACCCGTGGGCGCGGGCGATCGACGCCGACGGGCTCGCGCGCTCGCCCGGCTTCGAGCTGATCCTCAACTGCCAGGTGATGGAGCACGTCAACGACCCGGGCGCGGTGCTGCGCGAGCTCCACGCGATGACGGCGCCGGGCGGCTGGGCCTACATCGAGGTGCCCGACGAACGCTGGCGCGAGGCCGGGGGCGGGCCGGAATCGGCGCGGCTCGCGTGGCTGCGCTTCGTGTGCCGGCGCCCGGCACTGCTGAAGGCGCTGGACTTCCTCTCCACCGCATTGCGCGTCAAGCTCGGCTGGGTGCCGCCGCTCGGCTTCTGGGCGCTGCGCGAGCACCTGAACTTCTTCACGCCGCGGTCGCTGCGACTCCTGATGGAGCGATCGGGCTTCGAGGTGGCGTTCTCCGAGACCTCGGCCTCGGGCATCAGCGCCGTGGGACGCCGCGCGCGCTGACGAACGGGCGCGATCCGGGCCGGGTGCCCGGGAACATCGCACCCGCGCGCAATTCACCCCGAAAACCCCGCGGCCCGCGCCGCAGGCCTGGAAGCCGCCTCCCTACAATCGGGGCATGGCTTTCGTTCACCTGCGCACCCACTCCGAATTCTCCGTCGTCGACGGCACGCTCCGCATCGACGACGTCGCCCCGGCCGCCAAGGCCGACGGCCAGGTGGCGCTCGGCATCACCGATCTTTCCAACCTGTTCGGCGCCGTCAAGTTCTACAAGGCCTGCCGCGGCAAGGGCGTCAAGCCGATCGTCGGCGTCGATGTCTGGCTGGATCCGCTGCCCGACGGCGGCGACCGCGGCCCGACGCGCCTCGCGCTGCTGGTGCAGGACACCCAGGGCTACCTGAACCTCTCCGAGCTGCTGGGCCGCAGCTGGACGAAGAACGTGCAGCGCGCGCAGGCCTGGGTGAAGTGGGAGTGGCTCGAGGAGCTGGGCGGCGGGATGATCGCGCTGTCCGGCGCCGACCTCGGCGCCGTCGGCCAGGCCCTGCTGCAGGGCGACCCGCAGCGTGCCGGCGAGATCGCGCAGAAGCTCGCAGGCCTGTTCCCGGGCCGCTTCTACCTCGAGCTGCAGCGCGCCGGCCTGCCCACCCACGAGCAGCACGTGCGCGCCACCGTGCCGCTCGCGGCGAAGCTGGGGCTGCCGGTCGTCGCCACGCACCCGGTGCAGTTCCTCGAGCCGGACGACTTCGACGCCCACGAGGCGCGCGTCTGCATCGCCGAGGGCGAGACGCTGTCCAACCCGCGCCGCGTCAAGCGCTTCACGCGCGAGCAGTACTTCAAGTCGCAGGCGCAGATGGAGGCGCTGTTCGCCGACATCCCGTCGGCCATCGCCAACTCGGTCGAGATCGCGCGCCGCTGCAACCTGACGCTGGCGATGGGCAAGAACTACCTGCCCAACTTCCCGACGCCCATCCTGGCCGACGGCTCCGCGATGCCGATGGGCGACTACTTCCGCCAGCTGAGCTTCGAAGGCCTGGAGGAGCGCCTCGCGCACCTGTTCCCCGACGCGGCCGTCCGCGACGGCAAGCGGCCGGAGTACGTCGAGCGCCTCGAGTTCGAGATCAAGACGATCCTGAACATGGGCTTCCCGGGCTACTTCCTGATCGTGTCGGACTTCATCCTGTGGGCGAAGACGCACGGCTGCCCGGTCGGCCCGGGCCGGGGGTCGGGCGCCGGCTCGCTGGTGGCCTACGCGCTGAAGATCACCGACCTCGACCCGCTCGA
>JASLEM010000496.1 GCA_030151165.1 Burkholderiaceae bacterium | reverse complement strand
TCAGCGCCGTGCCGGCTGCGAACACGCGCCCGTGGCCGAGGATCTCGCCCGAGGCGGCGAAGGGCATCAGCACGGCCACGACCGCGAGCTGGTAGGCGTTGACCACCCAGATCACCGAGGCCGCGCCCACGTGCAGGCTGGCCGCGATGGTCGGCAGCGCCGTGTTGGCGATGGCGGTGTCCAGCGTGGCCATCGCGACGGAGAGCAGGATCGCGAGCAGCGCCTCGGCGCGCTGGCGCCCGGGCAGGCCGTCGGTTTCCGGGTGGGCATGGGCAACGGCGGCGGCGGACATCGGCAGGGAGCGGCAGGCGAAACGTGAGGCGGTCCGCATATTGGAGCACCGCGCCGGCGGCAGCGTGCGCGTCCGGTCTTTGGCCCGCGGCGGCCCGGCGGCCGGTACGCGCCCGGCCGCCGGGGTCTCCGCGCGCGGGCAGGCAGCCCGCCTTAGAATGACCGGTTCGACCTCGCGCAGGCGCACGGAGGCCGCCGCCCAGGCCGCCGACGGCGCCGCGCGCCACCCCACCGGCGAACGCCCATGACCCGCAAACTCTTCGTCACCACCGCCCTGCCCTACGCCAATGCGCCCTTCCACATCGGGCACATGATGGAATACATCCAGGCCGACATCTGGGTGCGGTTCCAGCGCATGCGCGGTGCCGAGGTGCACTTCGTCGGCGCGGACGACGCCCACGGCGCGCCGATCATGATCGCCGCCGAGAAGCAGGGCAAGACGCCGCAGGCCTTCGTCGCGGAGGTCGCGGCCGGCCGTGCGAAGTATCTGGACGGCTTCCACATCGCGTTCGACAACTGGAGCTCCACCGACTCGCCGGAGAACCATGCGCTCTCGAAGGAGATCTACCTCGCGCTGCGCAAGAACGAGCTGATCGACGTGAAGACGATCGAGCAGTTCTTCGACCCGGTGAAGTCGATGTTCCTGCCCGACCGCTTCATCAAGGGCGAGTGCCCGCGCTGCGGCACCAAGGACCAGTACGGCGACTCGTGCGAGAACTGCGGCGCGGTCTACAACCCGACCGAGCTGAAGAACCCGTACTCCGCGCTCTCGGGCGCGGTGCCAGTGCTGCGCACGAGCGAGCACTACTTCTTCCGCCTGTCCGACCCGCGCTGCCTCGACTTCCTGCAGAAGTGGACGACCGACACCGGCCGCCTGCAGCCGGAAGTCCTGAACAAGATCAAGGAGTGGTTCCAGAAGGATCCGGAGACCGGCGCCGGCGGCCTCGGCGACTGGGACATCAGCCGCGACGCGCCCTACTTCGGCATCGAGATCCCCGATGCTCCGGGCAAGTACTTCTACGTCTGGCTGGACGCCCCGATCGGCTACCTCGCGTCGCTGAAGAACTACTTCGGCAAGAAGGGCCTGGACTACGACGCGTTCTTCGCCGACCCGGCCGTGCAGCAGGTGCACTTCATCGGCAAGGACATCACGTACTTCCACACGCTGTTCTGGCCCGCGATGCTGCACTTCTCGGGCCGCAAGACGCCCGACCACGTCTTCGTGCACGGCTTCATCACGCTCGGCGGCGACAAGATGAGCAAGAGCCGCGGCACCGGCATCTCGCCGCTGAAGTACCTCGACCTCGGCCTGCACCCCGAGTGGCTGCGCTACTACATCGCGGCCAAGCTGAACTCGCACGTCGAGGACATCGAGTTCAACCCCGAGGACTTCGTCGCCCGCATCAACTCCGACCTCGTCGGCAAGTTCGTCAACATCGCGAGCCGCGCCGCGGGCTTCCTCGCCAAGCGCTTCGACAACACGCTGTCGGCCAACCCGGGCGTCGAAGGCTCGATGCTGCTCGACGCCCTGCGCCACCAGCGCGAGGCGATCGTCGAGCTGTACGAGGAGCGCGAGTTCGGCAAGGCGCTGCGCGACATCATGGCCCTGGCCGACAAGGTCAACGAGTATGTCGACCAGCACAAGCCCTGGGATCTCGCCAAGAAGGAAGGCGCCGAGGCTGCGCTGCAGGACGTCTGCAGCACCTGCATCGAGGCCTTCCGCGTGCTGACGATCTACCTGAAGCCGGTGCTGCCCGCGCTCGCCGCGCAGGTCGAACACTTCCTGCAGGTGCCGGCGCTGACGTTCGCGGACGTCGCCAACCCGCTCGGCGCGCACCGCATCGGCGCCTACACGCACCTGATGCAGCGCGTCGACACCAAGCTGCTCGACGCCCTGTTCGAGCCGCCGCCGGCGCCGGTCGCCGAAGCCGTCGTGCCGGGCGGCGAGCCGCTGGCGCCGGAGATCAAGATCGACGACTTCGCCAAGCTCGACCTGCGCATCGCGAAGATCGTCAACGCCGAGAAGGTCGAGGGCTCCGACAAGCTGCTGCGCCTGACGCTGGACGCCGGCGAGGGCCGCCACCGCAACGTGTTATCGGGCATCTCGGCGCATTTCGAGCCGGCCGCGCTGGTCGGCAAGCTGACGGTGCTGGTCGCGAACCTCGCGCCGCGCAAGATGAAGTTCGGCATCTCCGAAGGCATGGTGCTCGCGGCCAGCCACGCGGACGACAAGGTCGACGCCGGCCTCTACCTGCTGGAACCGGGCGCCGGCGCGCTGCCGGGCATGCGCCTGCACTGAAACCGCGCGGCGCGCGCAGGGCTCCGCGATCCGGGCCCCGTCGTCGCGCCGCCGGGAACCCGCGATCGTCTAAAATCAATCTTTCCCTGCGGATCCGCCCCGGATCCGCGCTCCAACCGACTCGAAACCACCATGCCGCTGTTCTGGAAGCCCTACAAGTCGGAAATCACGTCGTTCATCGAGGACATGAAGGCCAAGAAGCCGACCCTCGAAGCCGAGCAGTTCGCCGGCCGCGAGCTGCTGTGGGACAAGCAGATCGACCGTGAAGAGCAGTCCGAGTACGCCGAAGCGCGTGTCGCGCAACAGCCCTACGTCTACCAGACGCACACGAAGTGAACGCTGAGGCGCCGGCGAGCGGCGATGGCGCCGCGGCCGGTGCCATGCCCGAGGACCATCGCGACGATTCGGCGCCTGCCGCGTCGCCCGGCGATGGCGCGCCGGAGCCCGTGAACGCGCACGCCGAGGCGGACTCGCCGAGCGACATGCCTGCAGCCTCGCCTCCGGCGTCCGCCGCGCCGTCGCCGCCGGTCTCCCAGGCCGCCGCCGCGCAGGATCGCGAAGCCGCGATCCGCAACGCGCCGGGCAGCGACCCGCCCGTCGACGGCGTCGCGCTGGCCCGCCTGTACGGCGAGCCGCTGTTCCGGATGCCGACGGATCTCTACATCCCGCCGGACGCGCTGGAGGTCTTCCTCGAGACCTTCGAAGGCCCGCTGGACCTGTTGCTGTACCTGATCCGCAAGCAGAACTTCAACATCTTCGACATCCCGCTGGCGCAGGTCACGCGCCAGTACCTCGATTACGTCGAGCAGATCCGCCAGCACAACCTCGAGCTCGCGAGCGAGTACCTGCTGATGGCGGCGATGCTGATCGAGATCAAGTCGCGCATGCTGCTGCCGCCCAAGCCGACCGCCGACGGTGCCGAGCCCGAGGATCCGCGCGCCGAGCTCGTGCGCCGGCTGCTCGAGTACGAACAGATGAAGCTCGCCGCCGCGCAGCTGGACGCGCTGCCGGTGATCGGGCGCGACTTCCTGCGCGCGCAGGTGACGATGGAGCAGTCCGACAAGACGCTGTTCCCCGACGTCAACCTCGCCGACCTGCGCGACGCCTGGGCCGACATCCTCAAGCGCGCCAAGCTGAACCAGCACCACCGCATCTCGCGCGAGCAGCTGTCGGTACGCGAGTACATGACCAAGATGCTGCGGCGCCTGCAGGGCGTGCGCTACGTCGAGTTCCAGGAGCTGTTCGAGGCCGCCACGAGCCCGACGGTGCTGGTGGTGACGTTCATCGCGATGCTGGAGCTGTCGCGCGAGCGGCTGCTCGAGGTCACGCAGGCCGAGGCGTTCGCGCCGATCTACGTGCGCCTCGCCTACGCGCAGCACGCATGACCCCGCCGCGGCCGAACCTGCGCCTCGTCGGCGGCACCGGCCGCGACGCGCGGGACGGCGCCGACTTCGAGCCGGTCGATCGCCCGGTGCACGACCTGCACGGCGCGTACCACGAGCTCGGGCATGAGGGCACGGACGACGACGACGAGATCGTCGACGCCGACTTCGGCCGTCCGCCAGGCTCGTCGGACGGCGACGAGCCCGATGCGCCGCGCAACGCGCTGCAGCCGCGCTTCGTCGTCGTCGCGCTGATCGCCTTCCAGTTGCTGGCCGCGCTCGGCTACATCGACAAGTATCTCGCGTTGCCGCGCGGCGAGGCGGTCTACGGCGTCGCCGCGCTGCTGGCCGCGCCCGCGAGCCTGTGCCTGTACGCCGGCGCCGCGCTGCTCACGCTGAGGCCGGGCCGCGGGCGCGCGCTGTTCATCGTCGCGGCCGTCGGGCTCGGGTTGTCGGTGCCGGCGTGGGGGATCCAGTACGGCTGGACGTGGCCGATGGCCTTCGGCTCGATGCTGGGCCTGGCGGGCGCGTGGTACGCGCGGCCCGAGGTGCGGCCCGACGCCGCCGAAGAAGCGCAGCCCTGAGGCGATCCGGCCGCCACGCGGCCTGAGGCGAGGCGCCTGCCCGGCGCCGCCGGGCCGACTCAGTCCTGCCCGAGCTTGAAGACGGCCGCGGCGTCGACCAGGCGCATCGCCTGTTGGCGCAGGCTGTCGGCGGCGGCGGCGCTCTGCTCGACCAGCGCCGCGTTCTGCTGCGTGACCGCGTCGAGGCTGTGCACCGCGGTGCCGACCTGCGCGATCTCGCGCGTCTGCTCGCCGCCCGCGACGCTGATCTCGGCGATCAGCCCGCCGACCCGGCCGACCTGCGCGACGATGTCCTCCATCGAGCGGCCGGCGTCGTCGACGAGCCGCGTGCCCTGCTCGACCCGCTCGACGCTCGCGCCGACCAGCCCCTTGATCTCCTTGGCCGCCTCGGCCGAGCGCTGCGCCAGCAGCCGCACCTCGCCGGCGACGACCGCGAAGCCGCGACCCTGCTCTCCGGCGCGCGCGGCTTCCACCGCGGCGTTCAGCGCGAGGATGTTGGTCTGGAACGCGATGCCGTCGATCACGCCGATGATGGCGCCGATCTGCTTGCTGCTCGACGAGATGTCCTGCATCGTCGCGACGACCTGGCCTACCACCGCGCCGCCCTTGCCGGCCGCGTCGCGCGCGCCGTCGGCGATCCTCGTGGCGAGCTGCGCGTTCTCGGAGTTCTGCGTGATCGTCGTGGTCAGCTGCACCATCGCCGCCGCGGTCTGCTGCAGGTTGGCCGCCTGCTCCTCGGTGCGCTGGCTGAGGTCGGCGTTGCCGGTCGCGATCTCGGTGCTGCCGGTGGCGACCGACTCGGCCGAGCGGCGCACCTGCAGCAGCACGTCGTGCAGGCGGGCGCGCATCGTGTCGACGTCGCGCATCAGCCGGCCGATCTCGTCGTTCGCGGTGCTGCGGAACGAGCGCGTCATGTCGCCGCCGCCGATGCTGGTCACGGCCTCGCTCAGTTCGCGCAGCGGCCGCGAGACCCAGCGCCGGATCATCCATTGCAGGCCCACGCCGAGCGCGAGCGCGGTCAGGGCCATCATCGTCCAGATCTTCTCGAGCGTCATCCAGTGCGCATGCATCGCCTCGTGCTCGGAGACCTCGGCCACGACCCACCAGCCGGTCGACCTGCTCTTGCGCAGCACGGCGAACGAATCCTTCGCGCCGGTGCGCAGCAGCGGCATCGCGTCGGGGAACGCGCCCTCGCCGGCCTTGTCGAGCGCGTCCAGGAACGCGGCGGCGTCGGGGAAGGCGTCGAGCACCTTGCGGCTCTTGGCCGTCGGATGCACGACGAAGATCGCGTCGGCGGGTGCCTTCTTCGGGTCGATGACGTAGAGGCCGCCGGTCTCGAAGAAGCGGGTGTCGGCGGCGAGCTTCTCGAGCGAGGCCTGGAACGAGGTCAGGTCGAAGCCGATGAACAGGATGCCGATGATGTCGCCGCCTTCGCGGATCGGCTCGTAGCGCGTCATGTACGGCTTGCCGAACAGCACGGCACGCCCGACGTAGGTCTGGCCCGCGAGGATCTTCGCGTAGGCCGGATGCTTGCGATCGAGCAGCGTGCCCATCGCGCGCTCGCCCTTCTCGTTCTTCAGCGACGTGGTGACGCGCTCGAAGTCGTCGCCCTTGCGCGCGAACACGGTGGCGACGCCGCCCGAGCTCTGCGCGAACGCGTCGACCTGCGTGAAGTTGCCGTTGACCTTCTCGCCGTGGTTCGTCAGCGTGCCGTCGGCCTTGTCGAGCGCGAAGTCGGGCGCGAAGCTGCTCGCGAAGCTCGTGTAGAAGCGGTCGACCAGCACGCGCGAGGTCGTGTCGAGCGCGTCGGCGCTGTCGGCGAGCGACTGCGCCTTCTCGCCGACCCACGCCGCGATGCGCTGGCGCTCGCGGCCGGTCAGGTCGACGGACATGAACAGGCTGAGGCAGAGCAGCACGGCGGCGAGGCCGAGGCTGCCGATGATCGAGACGCGTCGCGCGAGCGAGGCGTTGGAGGACGAGGAAGGATTCATGGGGCGCAGGCACTGTGGGACACGAGCGGACGGGCGCCTCGGAAAGCGCCGGCCCGTCGAGGGTTGTCGGCCGGACGCGGCGGAACTTGAGGGATTCCTGTCGCGCTCGACGTCGCGCGCGAACTCGTCGCGGGCGCCCCATCCCTACTTCAGGTGACCCCTACAACACGGTAGGGGAGCCCGCTTCCAAACGCGGGGCGCGAGGCCTACCGTGTCGGCACGGCGTCGAAGGAGGCAACCGCGACGCACGGGCCGCGCATACGCCATACCGTATCCAGCGCGGCGCTTCTTCCGGAAGCCCCGGTTGCCGATTACGCAACCACTCCAGGGAAGAAGACCACCATGTCCAACACCGACACCCTCGCCTCGCTCGAACAGGAACGCCACGCCACGCTGAAGCTGTCGCACGGCGAACAAGGCCCCGTGCTCGCCTGCCGCGTCCCGCTGCACTGCACGCAGGCGGACTTCCTGCGCGTCAGCAACGACATCTACGCGCTCATCAACCGGCTGACCGGCTGCAACTGCATGTCGGGCCGCATCAGCGTCGTCGTCGAGGACACCTTCGCCGACGTCATCCGCGTCAACCTCGATCGCGTCGAAGGCGGCCTCCGCTGAGGACGCGCCTCGCCCGACTTCCCGGTCGGGCCACGGGCGTGCCGGGCACGGTGCTCACGCGACTGTCTGCCCCGCGAACGGCACGCTCGTGCCCACCCTTGTCCCGATCTCCAGGATCATCGCCATGAACGACACGCGCCCGGCCGTCGGCCTGCTGTACAACCCCGCGTCGCCAGACGTGATCGCGAAGGCAAGCTCGCTCGTCGAATACGTCGCCGTGATGCCCGACCGGCTCTGGTTCGACTTCGGCGCGAGCGCTCCGGATGGCCGGCGCTTCCACCGCGCGCTGGGTGCGCTGGCCGAGGCGAAGCGCCTGGCGCAGGGCCGCGTGCTGGCGGCGCACGGCATCGGGCTGTCGCTGCCGAGCGCGATGCCGCTCGACGAGGTCTTCGTCGACGCCATCGCCGCGATGTCGCAGGAGCTCGGCGGCTTCCGCTGGTTCAGCGAGCACCTCAGCGTGTTCCTGACGCCCAAGGGCAGCGTGCCCAACGCGCAGGCGGGGCTCGGGCTGCCGGTGGTCTACGACGACGAGGCCTTCGACATCGTCGCCCGCAAGCTGCGCCGCCTGCAGGCGCGGCTCGGCTGCCCGCTGCTGCTCGAGAACGGCGCCTTCTTCACGCCTGTGCCCGACATGGACATGAGCGAGCCGGCCTTCCTCAACCGGCTGCACGCCGCGGGGCTCTGCGGCACGCTGCTCGACCTCCACAACCTGTACGTCGGCGAGCGCAACGGCGGCATGACGATGGCAGCGTACCTCGACGAGATCGACCCCGACGCCGTCGAAGAGATCCACCTCGCGGGCGGCGACGACTTCGCCGGCTTCTACATGGACAGCCACTCCGGCTTCACGCCGCCCGAGGTCTGGGAGATGGCGTTCGCGCACGCGCCGCGCTTTCGCCACCTGCGCGCGATCACCTTCGAGTTCCAGGAGACGTACTACGAGCGCATGGGCGCGGCCGGCGTGGTCGCCGAACTCGAGCGCATGCACGAGCTGGCCGCGCGGTGCCGCGTCCGGCCGCGCATCCCGCAGCCGTCGCGCCCGGCGACGCACGGCGACGCGCCACGGCGCGCGCCGCAACCGGCGGAGGCCCACCATGCTTGCTGACTTCCAGCAGGCGCTGGCCGACCTCACCGCCTCGCCCGCGCTGTGCAACGCGGTGCGCCGCGACGCGGCCACGCTCGCGGCGCGCTACACGCTGACGCCGCGCGAAACGGCGCGTCTGGCCACCATGGCGGCCGACAAGGGCATGGAATGCGCGTGCATCGTCTACCGCGCGAACCGCCTCGCCCCGCTCGCGCTGAACCTGCCGCGCACCTGCCGCGCGCTCGGGCCGGCGCTGCGCGACATCGCGTCCGACTACTGGGCCGCGTATCCCGAAGGCAACGTGCACTTCTACATCGAGGCCGAGCGCTTCTGCCACTGGCTCGCCGAGCACCTGCACGACGGCTGGCCAGCCGTGCCCGGGCTCGAGCAGGCGCTGCGCGAGGAGTCGGCCGTCATCGCCGCCGCGCTCGTCGAAAGCCGCTTCGAGGCCGAGCAGCAGTTCGCGGCCTGAAGACGTCGTTCACCCGACGACGGACTAACTTCCTCGTCAAGCGCCTGGCGGCATCGCCTTGCGCGTCAGCAGCGAGATCGGCACGCCGACGAGGAACAGGTGCGACAGCAGCCCCGTCACGGTCGTCAGCAGCGTGAAGCGCATCGGGAACGGATACGCCGACAGCGGCAGCACCACGAAATTCATGAACCCGTAGATGCCCAGCCCGAACAGCAGGCCGGCGCCCACCGCGTGCCTGCGCATCCACGGCACGCGCCGGCTCGCCTCGAGGAAGATCGCCGCGGCGACGACGAGGATCGCGACATGCAGCGCGAGCCCCAGCATCGCGACCGGGAACCCGCCGTCGAACGCGGGCTTGCCCAGCAGGCCGCTGGCGATCGACTGCAGGATCTTCAGCGCCGGCACGCCGCGCCAGCCGTAGTAGACGATCGCGTAGACGATGTCGCCCGTCGCGCCGACGAGGCCGGCGAGCACGACGAAGCGGCGCGCGACGACGGGCACCGCGCTCACCGCGCGGCCTCGGCTCGCAGCGCCTGCGCCAGCATCCGCGCGATCTGGGCGCGCGTCGACTCGTGCAGCAGGTAGTGCGTGTGGAAGGCCGGGGACGCGTCGAACTGCAGCGGGCACGGCGCGGTCGACGAGGCCGGCGGCGTCGACGCGTTCGAGCGGCCGCCGAGCGCGGAGTGGCGCTGCACGAGGCCGTCGCCGTCGTCCTCGGCGCCCATCGCGTCCTCGAACAGCCAGTCCCACGCGCGCGCGTCGAGGCACGAGCCCGGGCCCCACTGCGAGCCGACGAGCCACATGCCCGGCGGCAGCTCGGTGGCGGGCCGGCCGCGCATCAGGCGCAGCACGCCGGCGGGCTCGACGTCGTGGAAGCCGGCGGGGACGTCGTAGGCGAGGCCGCGCTCGAGGTCGACGAGCTCGGCGAGCTGCTCGCGGTTCATCCACGGCGCGCCGAGATGGCGCAGCCCGCCGGCCGCCGCCGCGAGGCCGTGCCAGCGATGGCCGACGCGTTCGAACACCTGCGTGCCCAGGTGCGGGCTGCCAAGCGTCACGGCCGCGAACGTCCAGCCGAGGCGGCCGAAGCGCTTGCGCAATTCGGGCAGCGCGAAGCGCGCGACGTTGCCGCCGCGCGCATGCGCGACCAGCACGATGTGGCGCGTGGCGCCGACGGGGGCCTCGGCGATGCACTGCTGGCGCACGGCCGCGACGAGGTGCGCGACGTTGCGTTCGATACCCAGGAACGTATCGTGCTCGAAGCGCCAGGTGGCGCGTTCGTCGAGCGTCGGCAGGCCCGGCCAGGCCCCGGACGGCGGCGCGGGCGGCGGCTCCGGCCGCGCGGCATTGTCGAACGCGGCGGCCGCCGCGGCCATCGCCGCGCGCGAGGCGGCCTCGCGCAGGTGCGCCGGCATCGGGCGGCTCGCGGACGGGGCGCCGTCCATCTCGAGCGCGTCGGCATGCGCGGCGACGCGGGTGTCGATGAACGTGCCGCCGGCGACGCGCGACACGAGGCCCGCGTCGCGCCGCATCGTCCCGTCCTCCGCCTCGACGGCCTTGGCGGCCGCCCTCGCCGTCGTGTCCAGCGCCGCCTCGAACCCGCTGCGCACCGAGCTCAGGCCGCCGTGGATCACGAT
>JASLEM010000452.1 GCA_030151165.1 Burkholderiaceae bacterium | reverse complement strand
GCGCCGCGAAGCTGGCCGAGGCCGACAGCCTCGACGACAACGAATGGGCGCGCCTGATCGCCGCCGCGCCCGCGCAGGGCCGCGCGCTGGCGCAGACCGAGGGCTACTTCCGCGCCGAGGTCACGGTCGAGCCCGAGAAGGACGATCCGACGCGCCTGCACATCAGGCTGGTGCCCAACGAGCCCGCGACGGTCGGCCGCCTCACGCTCGACTTCGACGGCGACCTCGCGCGCCGCGCCGAGAGCGGCGACACCAAGGCGATGGATCTGCAGGCCCAGATCCGCGACGCGTGGAAGCTGCAGCCCGGCACGGTGTTCCGCAACGGCAACTGGGGCGACGCGAAGTCGCAGGCGCTGTCGACGCTGCGCGCCGAGGGCTACGCCGCCGCGTCGTGGACGGCCACGGCGTCGCAGGTCGACCCGGCGACGAACAAGGTGCGGCTGTACCTCGTCGTCGACAGCGGCCCGCGCTTCCTCGCCGGGCCGCTGGTGGTCGAGGGCATCGAGCGCCAGCCCGAGCGCAACGTGCGCCTGCTCGCCGGCTTCGACGCCGGCACGCCGCTGACGCAGAAGCGCCTGCTCGACTACCAGGACCGGCTGCAGAAGACCGGGCTGTTCGACCAGGTCGCCGTCGTCTACGACCCCGACCCCGCGCAGGCCGACCACGCGACGATCACCGTCCACCTGCACGAGCAGTCGCTGCAGCAGGCGCAGGTGTCGGGCGGCTTCAGCTCGCTCACCGGGCCGCGCATCGCGGTCGAGCACACCGACCGCGAAGTCTTCGGCCTGCCCGCCACCGTGACCAACAAGGTGCAGTGGGGCCGCGACCTGCAGGAGTGGGACGGCGCGATCACGACCCACCCGGCCGAGAGCTTCCGCAGCTGGCTCGTCGGCGGCAGCCTCAGCCGCATCGTGTCGACCAACGACGTCGTCCGCGCCGGCTTCATCCGCTTCGGCCGCACGCAGGACAGCGGCGGGCTCGACCGCCTGCAGTACACGCAGTTCGAGCGCTCGATCCAGTGCACGCAGTTCGGCTGCATCGACGCGCGCGCGCTGTCGCTCAACCAGGCCAACGTCTGGCGCCGGCTCGACAGCGTGATCCTGCCGACGCTGGGCTACTCGCTGTCGGCGCAGGTCGGCGTGGGCTGGGCCGGCGGCCCCGACTCGGCCTACGGCCCGTACACGCGCCTGTACGGCCGCATCACGCGCTACCAGCCGTTCGGCAACGAGTGGTACACGCAGTTCCGCCTCGAGCTCGGGCAGATCATCGTCAAGCCCAGCGTCGCGATGCCGGACGCCGAGCAGTGGCGCGCCGGCGGCGAGGATTCGGTGCGCGGCTACGCGTGGCGCTCGCTCGCGCCGCTCGACTCGCACGGCAGCGTCGTCGGCGGCAACTCGCTGATCACGACCAGCGCCGAGGTCGCGCACCCGTTCACCGAGTCGCTGCCGTCCGTCTGGTGGGCCACCTTCATCGACGCCGGCCGCGCCGCGCCGCGCTTCGACGACCTGAAGATGGCGCTCGGCTACGGCGTCGGCGTGCGCTGGCGCAGCCCCGTCGGGCCGCTGAAGGTGGACTATTCCTGGGGCCAGGAAGTCCACCGCGGCCGCATCGACCTCAGCATCGGCATCGCGTTCTGACATGGCCGACCCGACCGACGACACCCCCACCCCGACGCCGCCCGCGACGCCGCTCGCGCCCGCGCGCCGGCCCGCGTGGCAGCGCGTCGCGCGCATCGCCAGCATCTCGCTGGCCGCGGCGGCGGCGACCGCGGCCGTGTGCGGCGCGGGCATCGTGTCGGCGTGGCACAGCGAGGACGGCACGCGCTGCCTGCTGCGCCACCTGCCCGGCATCACCGCCGTCGACGTGCGCGGCTCGTTCGGCAGCGGCCACCTGCAGGTCGGCTCGCTGCGCGCGGTCGAGGGCAGCGTGCAGGTCGACATCACCGCGCTGCGCGTCGACGGGCTCGCGCTGCACTGGCGCCCGGCGGCGGACGAATGGCTGGGCGTGTCGTTCGACAGCTGGCAGGCCGACGCCGTGCAGGTCACGCCGCTGCCCGGCCCCGCCAAGACCTCGCCCACGAAGGCGCCCGAGTCGCTGCGCAGCCCGGTCGCGCTCGACGTCGCGCGCGTGCGCATCGGCACGCTGGCCGTCGGCACCGCGGCGCCGTTGCGCGACGTCCAGGCCGCGCTCGCGCTCGGCGCGGACGGCGGCAGGCTGCACCGCGTCGATCACCTGAGCTTCGGCTGGGAGCGCGTCCAGGCGAGCGGCACGGTGCTCGCGCAGACCGACGCGCCGCTGCGCATCGATGTCGACGTCAGCGCCCACGACGTGCCCGACGCCGTCGCACCGGTATCGGCTGCAGCGACCGCCGCGTCCGCGCCGGATACGGCCCCCCGTACCGCCGCGAAGCTGCCGCACTGGGCCGCCAGCGCCGCGCTGCACGGCCCGCTCGCGCAGTTCGATCTCACCGCCAGCCTGCAGGGCGAGGCCTTGCCCGGGCGCGCGGCGCCGCAGGCGCAGGCGAGCGCGCGCGTGACGCCGTTCGCCGCGCTGCCGGTGAGCGAGGTGTTGTTGAAGACGTCGGAGCTCGACCTCGCCGCGCTGTCGGCGCACGCGCCCGCGACGCGGCTCGAGGGCACCTTGCGCGTCGCGACGACGCAGCCCGCCGCGCTCGACGCCGACCTGCGCAACCTCGCCCCGGCCGCGTGGTCTGCCGGCGGCCTGCCGTTCACCGAGCTGGCGACGCATCTCGAGGCGCCGTGGAACGGCCAGTACCTGCGCATCCCGTCGCTGCGTCTCGCGCTCGCCGACGCGCAAGGCCCGGGCGGCGAGCTGCGCGCGCAAGGCCGCTGGGAGGGTGGCCAGGCGCAGGTGCAGCTCGACCTCGACCAGGTGCAGCCGGCGCGCCTGGACGCGCACCTCGGCGCGTGGCGCATCAGCGGGCCGCTGCGCGCGGAGCTCGAGCAGCTGCCGGCGCCCGCGTCGCTGTGGGGCAAGGCGCCGGCGGACACGAAGGCGCCGGCCGCATCGGTGTCGGCCTCCGCGCCGGCCACGGCCGCCTCGGGCTTCGACGCGCTCGTCGCCCACGTCACCGGCCGCCTCGCCGGCACCGCGCCGCCGCTGGGCACGGCGAAGAACGCGGTGGCGCCGCCGCCGATGTCGCTGCAGCTCGACGCCCTGCTGCGCGCCGACGCCGTCCAGTTGAAGGTATTCGACCTGAAGGCCGGGCCCGCGTCGATCACGGCGCAGGGCGCGGCCCACCGCGCGGCCAACGGCCAGTGGCAGGGCGACGCGAAGGCGCAGTGGGCGCAGCTCGACCCGGGCGCCTGGTGGCGGCTCGCCGACGCCGGCCCGCTGCACGACGGCCCGAACGTGTTGAACGGCGCGCTGTCGCTGCAGCTCGCCAACGCGCCGGCCGAGTGGCAAGGGCTCGCGGCGATCCGCGGCAAGGCGGACGTGACGCTCGCGGCCAGCCTGCTCGCCGGCCTGCCGCTCGAAGGCAAGGCGAGCCTCGACGCGATGCGCGCGCCGTGGACGCTCGCCGCGGAGCTGCACAGCGCGGCGAACGTCGCGCACGCCGAGGGCACGCTGAGCCCCGGTAAGGCCACGTCCGACGCGCTCGCGGTGATCGACCGGCTGCACCTCGCGGTCGACGCCCCCGCGCTCGCGATGCTCGCGCCGCTGGCCGGCGGCCCGCGTGCCG
>JASLEM010000385.1 GCA_030151165.1 Burkholderiaceae bacterium | reverse complement strand
AAGCTGTGAGCGCCCGCGCTCGCGCTCGCGCCAACGTCCTGCGCGCGCCCCGCCGCGCGGGCGCGGGGCCCTGATTGGCCACGGCCCAGCGCGCGTGGCGCGCGGCGTGCCCGAACTGCGGCGCGCCGGTCGAGTTCCGCTCCGCCGCATCGGCCAGCGCCGTCTGCAGCTTCTGCCGCAGCACGCTGGTGCGCGACGGCGAGGCGCTGCGCAAGATCGGCACCAGCGCCGAGATCTTCGACGACTTCACGCCGCTGCAGATCGGCGCCAGCGGCCGCTACGCGGGCGAGAGCTTCATGCTCGTCGGCCGGCTGCAGTTCGGCACCGAGGACGGCCCGTGGAACGAATGGCACGCGCTGTTCGACAACGGCCGCGACGGCTGGCTGTCGGAGGACAACGGCCGCTACGTCTTCGCCTTCGACCGCCCCGCGCCGCCCGACGCGCCGCGGCCCGAGACACTGCGCGTCGGCCTGCCGGTGACGGTGGACGGCCGGCGCTGGAGCGTCGGCTCGCTGGTGTCGGCCAGGTTGCTCGCGGCCGAGGGCGAGCTGCTGCAGCCGCCGCCCGCCGACCGGCCGATCGCCATCGCCGACCTGCGCAACGAGGCCGACGAGGTCGGCACGCTGGAGGCGAGCGATCCGCAGGCCTTGCACTGGTCGGTCGGCAAGTCGGTCGCGCTCGCCGAGCTGAAGATGTCGGGGCTGCGAGAGGTCTCCGAGAAGACGCTCAAGGCGCAGGCGCCGTCCTGCCCGAACTGCGGCTCGGCGCTGGCCATCACGCTGACGACGACGCAGTCGGTCGTCTGCACGAACTGCAAGTCGGTGGTCGACCTGTCGCAGGGCGTCGGCCCGGACATGGCGCACTACGCCCAGGCGAATCCGCACGAGCCGGCACTGCCGATCGGCCGCACGGGCTCGCTCGCGATCACCAGCGGCGCGGCGCCGCTCGACTGGCAGATCGTCGGCTACATGGAACGCATGGAGCTGATGGGCGCCGGCGACGAGGCGGAAGCCTGGCGCGAGTACCTGCTCTACAACCGCATCGAAGGCTTCGCCTTCCTCGTCGACGGCAACGACGGCTGGAGCGTGGTGCGCACGCTCACCGGCGCGCCGCAGGTGCGCGGCGACACCGCGGTCTGGTACGGCACCACGTATCGGCGGCGCTGGACGTATTCGTCCGAGACCACCTACGTGCTGGGCGAGTTCTACTGGCGCGTCGAGGCCCGCCAGCGCACCGACCACCAGGACTACGAGGGATCGGCGGGCGGACACCGCGCGCTGCTGAGCCTGGAGCACACGACGAACGAGACCGTGTGGTCGGGCGGCGAGTCGCTGCCCGCGCAGGCGGTGGCCGCGGCCTTCGGCCTCGCCCCGCAGCAGGCCGCGCAGCTCGAGCGCTCGGGCCCGCCGGACATGGGCGCGCTCCTCGGCGGCTTCCGGCCGTCGTGGATCGCGCTGCTGGTGATCCTGATCGTCATCCTGCTGCTGCTCGCGATGTGCAGCCACGATGCGTGCAGCCGCGAGAAGAAGGCGTTCGGCGCCGACAGCGTCGAGTACCAGCAATGCCGCGCCCGCGCGTCCGCGGGCACCGGCACCTACATCGGCACCGGGGGATCGTGGGGCGGCTATTCGTCCGGCGGCGGTGGCCACAAGTAACGACTTTCCACGCGAAGGAGCAGACATGAACGCACCCGAATGGCTCAGGCTCGACGTGATCGGCGGCACCGTGCTGTACGCCGTGATCGGCGTCGTCGTGCTGTGGCTGGCCTTCATCATCATCGACAAGCTGACGCCGTACCACCTGTGGGACCAGATCGTGAAGGAGAAGAACGTCGCGCTGGCGATCATGGTCGGCTCGATGTTCATCGCGCTCGGGATGATCATCGCCGCGGCGATCCACGGTTGATGGCGCTGCGCGCCGGAGGCACCGATGCGCGTGTCGGGCCGGGCGAGGTCGCGCTGCTCGCCTCGGTCTTCGTCGTCGCCGCCTGCGGGCTGGTCTACGAGCTGTGCGCGGGCGCGCTCGCGAGCTACCTGCTCGGCGACTCGGTGCTGCAGTTCTCCACCGTCATCGGCACCTACCTGTTCGCGATGGGGCTGGGCTCATGGGCCTCGCGCCACGTGCGCGAGCCGCTGGCCACGACCTTCGTGCGCGTCGAGCTGATCGTCGGCGTCGTCGGCGGCCTGATGCCGGCCGCGCTGTTCGCCGCGCACGCCACGCTGCCGGCCGCGAGCCTCGCGTCGTTCCGCGTGCTGCTGTACGGGCTGGTGACGATCGTCGGGGCCGGCGTCGGCCTCGAGATCCCGATCGTGCTGCGGCTGCCCGACCGCCACCTCAAGGGCCGCGACGCGCTGTCGCTGCTCGTGTCGCAGGTGCTGACCTTCGACTATCTCGGCTCGCTGGTCGTCTCGGTCGCATTCCCGCTGCTGCTGGTACCTCACCTGGGTATCGTGCGCTCGGGCATCTTCTTCGGGCTGCTGAACACGCTGGTGGCGCTGTGGTCGCTGTGGCTGTTCCGAGGCGACATCCCGCGCTGGCGCGCGCTCGGCGCGCAGTGCGTCGCGATCTTCGCGATGCTCGTGGCCGCGATGGCCGCGGGCGACCTGCTGACCACGTGGTCGGAGGACAAGTTCTACGGCCCCGGCGTCGTGCTCCACGAGTCGACGCCGTACCAGCGCATCGTCGTCACGTCGCAAGGCGGCACGATCCGCCTGTTCCTGAACGGCAACCTGCAGTTCAACTCGAAGGACGAGTACCGCTACCACGAGGCGCTCGTGCACCCGGCGATGGCCGGCTTCGGTGCGCCGCGACGCGTGCTGGTGCTGGGCGGCGGCGACGGGCTGGCGATCCGCGAGATCCTGAAGTACCCGTCGGTCGAACAGATCACGCAGGTCGAGCTCGACCCCGAGATGACGAAGCTGTTCTCCGAGCAGCCGATGCTCACGGCGCTCAACGAGAACTCGCTGCACTCGCCCAAGCTGCGCATCGTCAACGCCGACG
>JASLEM010000381.1 GCA_030151165.1 Burkholderiaceae bacterium | reverse complement strand
GTTCGTCGCGTACTTCGGGCTCGCGTTGTTCGGCTTCAACGTGTCGCCGTGGGTGGCGGCCTCGGCGGCGCTGACGTTCTACGCGAGCGCCGTCCCCTTGACCAGCTGGACGACGAAGCCCACCGTCGGCGGCACCGCGATGCGCAGCGCCTGCGGGCCGACGACGTGGCGCAGCTTCTCGCCGAAGCTCAGCGCGAGGCTGTCGGCGGCCTCCCACTGCCCTTTCGGGATCGCGTTGACGCAGCCGCGCCAGATCTCGGTCAGATAGGCGCTCGCATAGAAGGTCAGCGCCGCCGAGGCCGCGATCCACGGCGACACGTTGAAGCCGAACAGCGCCAGCCCGAAGTACGCGACGAACAACTGGATCAGCAGCGGCGTGCCCTGGAACACCTGCACGTACGCCGACACCGCCGCTCCGACGCCGCGCCAGCGCCGCAGCCGCGCGACCAGCAGCGCGAGGCCGACGACGCCGCCGCCGACGAACGCGATCAGCGACAGCACCACCGTCCAGCGCGCCGCCAGCAGCAGATTCCAGAGGATTTGCCAGACCGAGAAGTCGACCATCTCAGTGCCCTGCCTGCAGCGGCCGGCCGAAGATCCAGCGCGGCCCGGCCCAGTTCAGCGCATGCCGCACGCCGACCGCGAGCGCGAGGTACACCGCGCCCGCGACGAAGTTCGCCTCGAAGTAGCGGAAGTTGCGGCTCATGATGAGGTTGGCGTCGTAGCTCAGCTCCTGCGCCGCGATCTGCCCGCAGACCGCCGACCCCAGCATCACGATCACGATCTGGCTCACCATCGACGGCCAGACGCGCCCGAGCGCCGGCGGCAGCACCACCTTGAGGAACACCTGCGCCTCGGTCATCGCGAGGCTGCGCGCGGCCTCGATCTGGCCGCGCGGCGTGCCGTCGATGCCCGCGCGCACGATCTCGGCCGCGTAGGCGCCGAGGTTGAGCGTCATCGCGATGATCGACGCCGTCTCCGAGCCCAGGTGCAGCCCGAGGCTGGGCAGGCCGAAGAAGATGAAGAACAGCTGCACGATGAACGGCGTGTTGCGGATCAGCTCGACGTACGCCGCCGCGGCCGCGCGCAGCGGCGCGGCGCCGTGCGTGCGCGCGCGGGCGCAGGCGATGCCGAGCGCGAGGCCCAGCAGCGACGCGATCGCCGTCAGGCCCAGCGTGAAGAGCGCGCCCTGGAGCAGCAACGGCCAGTCCTTGAGGACGGCGGCGAAGTCGAGATGGATCATCGGCGGCCCTGGCGAATGTCCGCTTCGATTGTCAGTTAGGCAGGTCGCCCGCGGGCCGGCCGAGCCACTTCATCGCGAGCTTGTCGAGGTCGCCGCTGGCCTTCGCCGCGGCGATGATCTCGTCGACCTTGAGCCGCAGCTTGTCCTCGCCCTTGGCCACGCCGATGAAGTTGGGCGACTCCTTGAGCAGCAGCTTGTACTCGACGCTCAGCTGCGGGTTGCGCGCCATCATGTTGCCGGCCACCGACGCGCCGGTCGCGATCACCTGCACCTGGCCGGAGACGAACGCCGACACCGTCGCGTTGTTGTCCTCGAAGCGCTTGATGTCGGCCGCGGGCGGCGCGATCTTCGTCAGCTCGGTGTCCTCGAGCGCGCCGCGCGTGACCGAGATCGTCTTGCCGGCGAGGTCGGCCGCGGACTTGATGACCGTCGTCTTGGGCGCGAACACCGCCTGGTAGTACGGCGAGTAGGCGCTCGTGAAGTCGATCACCTGCGCACGCTCGGGCGTCTTGCCGAGCGTGGAGATCACGAGGTCGGCCTTCCTCGTGACGAGGTACGGGATGCGGTTGGCGCTCGACACCGGCACCAGCTCGACAGCCACGCCCAGCTTCGCGGCGATCAGCCTGGCCATGTCGATGTCCAGGCCCTGCGGCGCCATATCGGTGCCGACGAAGCCGTAGGGCGGGAAGTCGGTCGGGATCGCGATGGTGATCGACTTCTTCGCCATCACGCCGTCGAGCGCGCCCTGCGCGTGCGCGACGGCGGTGGACAGCAGCGCGGCCGCTGCGAAGGCCAGTGCGATGAAGGGACGTCGTTGCAGGCTCACTCAATTCTCCTTGTGGCGCCGTTGCGGCGCGCGTGTGGCGATGGCGGGGGTGGCGGTGGCTGGAATCAGGTCGGTGAACAGGCGGCGCGGCTTGCGGGCCGGCTTCGGCGCCGGCGCGCGCGTCGACGCGGCGCTCGCTGGCCGCTGCAGCGCCTGGCGCAGCGGATCGAGCGGATCGGCCTGCGGCACGGGCTTGCCGAGCGCGGCGGCGACGGCGCCGATGTGTTCGCGCATCAACGCGGCCGCGGCGGGCGCGTCGCCGGCCTCGAGCGCGTCGACGATCGCGACGTGATCCGCGCACGACAAGGCGGCGTCGTGCGTCGACTGGAACAGCGTCGCCACGAGCGTGGTGCGCGCGGTCAGGTCGCGCAGGATGTCGGCCAGCAGCGGGCCGCTGACGCACTCGGCCAGGCAGACGTGGAAGTCGCCGAGCAGGTAGCTGCGCTGGCCCGGCTCGCCCTGGCGGATCGCCGCCTGCTCGGCCTTGTAGTGCGCCTTCAGGCGCGCGAGGCGGGCCTTGGGCAGCGGCGCGGCGAGCGACTGCAGCATGCCCGTCTCGATCGCGACGCGCGCGTCGAAGGCCTCGGTCGCGTCCTCGCGCGAGGGCTCGACCACGAACCAGCCGCGGCGGCTCGACACCTCCACCATGCCGCGCGCCGACAGCCGCGCCATCGCCTCGCGCACCAACGTGCGGCTCACGCCGAACACGTCCGCCAGCTCCTGCTCGCCCAGGCGCTGGCCCGGCGTCACGCGGCCGGCGAGGATCGCGTCGACGACGCTGTCGGCGATCTGCGCGGGGGTCGAACGAGGAACGGAAGTGGTGCTCACGGTGCGCTGGTCTGGAGCCGCAAGCCCTGTTGTCGTGCACAAGATCGGCGCGACGGGCTTACATGCGTTGCTTGTATGCAAGCTACGCAAGGCGCATGCCAGAACGCGACCGTACGCACGTGCCCTGCCCGACCGTGAACTGCGCCGCGTGCACGAAACCAGGAACTGGCGGACAATCCGCGCCTTGCTCGATCGACCGGAACGCCGCCGCGCCGTCCACACTGCGTGATCGCCCGATCGCCGCGTGACCCACGCAACCCGCCGATGAACCGCAGATACGCCTACCGCGACTACGAGATCCTGGTGACCGCCCAGCCGGCCGCCGCCGGCCAGACCGGCTGGCGCCCGGAGATCTGCCTCATCGCCCCGGACGACCACTGGCAGTTCATCCCGACGCCGGATTCGCTCGTGATGAGCGACCTCGCGCACTGCATCGAGATCGGCCGCCGCTGCGCCGAGAGCGCGATCCAGGACCTGCACCTCGAGGACGAGCTGGCGACCTACACGGGCCCCTGGCACTGAGCTGCCCGGCCTGACGCGACGCGCCCTCCCGGCGCGCCGCCGCTTCGAGTCACGCGCTGCGCGTCACTTCGGCAACAGCCCGGCCTGCTGCTCGAAGCCGAGGTTGTCCTCGACGTGCCAGTTGTCCGTCACCTTGCCGTCGCGCACGCGCAGGATGTCGATGGCGAGGAAGTCGATCGCCTGCCCCGTGCCCTTGACGCCGCCCAGCGTGCCGGTGAAGTGGCCGGTCAGGCGCACCTGCGAGATGACGCGGTCGCCGACGACCTCCTGCTGCACGACCGCCACGACGAGGTCGGGCACCGCGGCGAGGAAGCCCTTGGACGCCGCGGCCGGGCCCGCGGGCCCCTGCGGACGCCCCGGCGGCAAGGCGTGGTCGAAGAACTGCGGCGACAGCGCCTTCTGCAGCAGCGCCGGGCTGCCGTTGTTCCAGAACCCGTAGAGCGCCTGGATCGGCTCGAGGATCGCGGCGCGCTGCGTGGGCGTGATGTCGCCGGCGACGATCAGTTCCTGCGGCTTCGCGCGCGCGACCGCGGTGGCGTCGTCGTCGCCCTGCGCGGCGAACGCGCCGGGGCTGAGCACCGCCGCGAGCAACGCGGCCGAGGCGACGCGGCGGACGCGAGGGTGGACGGCATGCTCCTGGCGGGAGAAGCGAATCGGCATCGGGGCTCCTTTCCTGGCACGGCGAACGCCGCGAACCGGGTGCGGGCCAGCATACGCCGCCGTCCGCGCGCCCGGGCGTGCGTCGCGCGGCACGGCGCGCCCGAGTTGCGCAGGAATTCGCAGGACGCGGGGCCGAACCCGAGGAAGTCACGGGCACCTGCAGGGCGAGGCCGCGCCGCGGGCGAAAAAAAGCCCGGCACAAGGCCGGGCTGGGAGTCCGGCAGCCAGGGAGGAAGGGAAGTAGCGCCGCCGGGTTGCACCCCATCGAGAAAGGTACGACACGAAGTAGACGCTCCTGTCGTGTCCGCCGTTTGGCCCGTTTGCATCGCAATGGACACATTTCGATACCGCCCGCCAGCGGACGAACCCGCGGTCGGGCCATTGACACGCTGCGAAACGCGGGTCGGCCAATGCCCCCCCTGACCAGCAAGCGCACCCCGGGGGGATTTCAGCCGCCCGGCGCCCCCTCGGCGGGCCCGGCGGCGTGGTCGACATAGCTCACGTCACGCCGCATGCAACCTGCCAGCGTGCGCGGGCGCTTGACGGCGCCGGTGCGCTCGTCGAACTCCGCGGCCATCAGGTCGAGCGCACCGCGTTGCTCGTGCTGCTCGACCGGCAGCCACGGCGCGCCGAGCGCGGCCCAGCGCGCCTCGGGCAGCAGGATCTCGCCGGTCAGGAACAGCTGCCGCCCGTCGTCGCCCGACTCGAACGACGCCGCGACCGCCTGCCCCGCGTCGCACGGCCGGCACAGGCCGTGCGCCATCGTCGGGTCGAACACGATCAGGTCGCCCGCCGCGAGCGGCACGCGCACCGCCGCGTGGGGCATGACGAACTCGACGTCGGCGACGTCGAGCGCGAGGTTCCAGAACAGGCAGCGCGTCCAGTGCCCGCGGACGTCGTTGTGGAAGCCGGCGCCGCGCGAGGCGAGGAAGTCGACGCGCGTCTCGACACTGCGGCGGCAGGCGGCCAGGCCGTCGTCCGCCGCGCCGAGCACGCCGGTCTCGTGCAGCGCGCGGGCGATCTCGCCGGGCAGGTCGGCGGCGCCCGGCGCGAGCGCGGCGAGTTCGGCGAAGGTCGTGGGGGCGTAGTCGACGTCGGAGAACGCGTCGATGTCCACCCTCGCGTAGCCGGCCGCCGCGAGGCGCGCGCGCGCCTCGGCGTCGAGGAAGCACGTGCCCACCACGTGCACGCGGCCGTACGGCGCGCGCGCGTCGCGCTCGTGCAGCCCCTCCTCGCTGCGCACGGCGAAGCTGCGGAACGGCGGGGGCACCGAATGCGCGTCGGCCGGGACGATGCGGTGGCTGTGGCGGGCGGGCATGGCGGCATTGTCGCGTCCGCCCGCACCGCCATCCCCAGGTCGTGGAAGAGGAAGTCGCGGTGGAAGTACCCACGCCGTAACCCGTGCGGAGTAAGCTCCGCGCCGAGTTGTCGTTGAAACCGGTTCCAAAACAGGCGCGGCCTCGGTCGACGCCACAACACCAGGAGACTGAGAGATGCGTTCACTTGCGACTCCCCGCGCGCCTCGCGCCGCCGCGCCCCGCCAACGCGGATCGCGCCGATTCGTCCGATGGATATCGACGTTAGGCACCAGCCTCGCGGCGGGCGCTGCCCTCGCCGCGCCGCCCGACTTCGGCCCGAACGTCCACATCTTCACGCCGGCGATGGCGACCAGCGACATCCAGGCCGTCGTCGACGCCGTCGCGGCCCAGCAGATCCCCGACCAGTTCGGCCCCGAACGCGTCGCGCTGCTGTTCATGCCCGGCACGTACGGCTCGAACGCCGCGCCGCTGAACTTCCAGGTCGGCTACTACACGGCCGTCGCGGGCCTCGGCCGCTCGCCGACCGACGTCGTGCTCAACGGCTCGATCAACGCCTACAACCAGTGCGACAGCAGCGGCTGCATCGCGCTGAACAACTTCTGGCGCTCGATGTCCAACCTCGACATCGAAGTGAACAACGCCTCCTTCGGCTGCCACGCCGGCGAGTTCTGGGCCGTCTCGCAGGCCGCGCCGATGCGGCGCGTGCGGGTCAACGGCGCGACCACGCTGATGGACTACTGCAGCGGCCCGTCGTACGCCAGCGGCGGCTTCATCGCCGACTCCGCGTTCACCGGCACCGTGATCAACGGCTCGCAACAGCAATGGCTCGTGCGCGACAGCGTGCTCGGCGGCTGGTCGAACGGCGTCTGGAACCAGGTCTTCTCGGGCGTGGTGGGCGCGCCCGGCACGTGCTTCCCGGCCGGCGGCTGCGGCGGCCCGTACACGACGCTCGCCACCAGCCCGGTCACGCGCGAGGCACCGTACCTGTACGTCGACGCCCAGGGCAACTACGCCGTCTTCGTGCCCGCGCTGCGTCGCAACTCGAGCGGCACGACGTGGTCCGCGGGCCCGACGCCCGGCACGTCGATCCCGATCGCGAACTTCTTCATCGCGAAGCCGACGGACTCCGCGTCGACCATCAACCAGGCGTTGCAAGCCGGCCAGAACCTGATCCTCACGCCGGGCGTCTACAAGCTCGACGCGACGCTGCAGGTGCGCAACCCGCACACCGTGGTGCTGGGCCTGGGCTTCCCGACGCTCGTGCCGCAGGGCGGGCGCGTCGCGATGCAGCTCGCCAACGTCTCGGGCATCGACGTCACCGGCGTGCTGTTCGACGCCGGGCCGGTCAACTCGCCCGTGCTGCTGCAGGCCGGGCTGCTGCTGCCCCACGACGGCGACGTCAACGACCCGATCGCGCTGCACGACGTCTTCTTCCGCATCGGCGGCGCGACCGCCGGCTCGGCCACCACGAGCCTCGCCGTGAGCGCGCGCGGCGCGATCCTCGACGACGTCTGGGCCTGGCGCGCCGACCACGGCAACGGCGTCGGCTGGACGGCCAACAAGGCGGACACCGGCGTCGTCGTCAACGGGGACGACGTGGTCGCCTACGGCCTGTTCGTCGAGCACTACCAGAAGTACCAGACGATCTGGAACGGCGAGCGCGGCCAGGTGGTGTTCTTCCAGAACGAGATGCCGTACGACCCGCCGTCGCAGGCCGCCTGGCAGTCCTCGCCCACGACGCTCGGCTACGCCGCGCTGAAGGTCGCCGACAACGTGCACGCGTTCAACGCCTGGGGCCTGGGCAGCTACAACTTCTTCAACCACGGGCTCGACATCTTCGCCTCGCACGCCTTCGAGGTGCCGGCGACCCTGCCGCGCGGCAGCCTGCAGGACCTGCTCACGATCTTCCTGGATCCGACCAACGGCAAGGGCGGCGTGCTGAACGTCGTCAACAATACCGGCGGCTCCGCGACGATCGCGAACCCGAGCACGCCCGTCACCGTGACGAGCTACCCGCAGTGATGCGCAGCTGATCGGCGGGCGCGCGCGTCACGCGTGCGCCCGCCTTGGCGGTCAGGGGATCAGCGTCGACCAGTCCACGTCGGTCGTGCCTTCGTACGTGCCGTCGCCGTTCGCGTCGAGCTTGAGCTCGACCTGCGTCGCGTTCAGCGCGGTCAGCTGCAGTGCGCTGTTGCCCGCGCCGGTCACGCGCACCTGGCCCGACGTGGGATACGGGTTGCCCTCGGTCTGGACGATGGGCTGCAGCGTCGCCACCGTGACGCTGCCGCTGATCGACGTCGCCGAGAACCCGCCGTCGAGCGTGATCGAGTCGCTGCTGCTCGTGTCGCTCTCGTGCGTCACGATGCGCATGCCGTTCTCGAACGTGATCGTGTCGTTGTAGCTCGTCGAGCTCGTCGCCACCGCGAGGCCGCCCGAGCCGACGACCAGCGTCGTGTCGTCCTCGACGCCGTTGTCGTTCTCGGTGATCGTCACGTTGCCGTTGATCGTCGACGACAGGTCGGCCTCGACCACCTTGAAGTTCTGCAGCACGGCCGACGCGACGAACTGCTCCTGGCTCGTGACGCTGGTGACCGTGATCACGAGCGTGCCGTCGACCAGTTCCTCGCTCGAATCGCGGCACTGCGAGAACACGACGTTCACGACGTCGCCGGCCGAGAGCTGGTTGTTGCCGTCCTTGTCGTCGAACGACGAGGTGAAGTTGCCGCTGACGCCGCACTGCTCGGTGTCGGACGTGGTGGCGGCCGGATGCGCGCCGGCGCTGGCGACGGCGCTGCGACGCGCACCGACGGCACCGAGCGCATGCCGGACCGCCGCGGCGAGCGAATGCGCGTTGCGCGACGCGCCGGCCGCCGAGGCGCCGCTCGAGCCGGAGGTCTGCGTCTGCGCGACGGCGAAGCCGCTCGCGATGGTCGCGCGGGCGACCGGCGTCTGGTTGGTCGTCGTGATCGCGACGGCCGCCGGTGCGCTCGTGCCGGGCGCGTCGCTGCCGCCGCCGTCGCCGTCGCCGCCGCACGCGGACAGGAGCGCCAGCGTGACGGCGCCGAAGAGGATCGATGGGGTGGTGGATTTCATGGGTGGCCTCCCTGGCTCACGATGTTGTGGAACGCGCCGCCAACGGGCGCGGAGCGAGACGCTATCACAGCCGGGCGCGAGGCCTCCCCCGGCCCCTCGGTGCAGCCGACGAACGTCTCGACCATCATGCCCAGAGACCTCGCGGATTGCCGCGAACCAAGGAGAGCGGCCCCTCGGCGACGCGAAGGCACTTGCCGTCCCGACCCTCGTCGTTCCGCGGGGTCGCAGGTCGCCGCCGACAAGGCGCCGATGACGGCTTGGTTCTGCCGATGTCTTACGGCGAGGACTCTTCGACCTGCGAGCGGCGCAGGCTGGACAGCGCCTCGAGCCGGTTTGCACGCGTGAACGCCTCGCGCACGGCGCACGCGACGCCAGCAACGCGCCGCTCGAGCGAAAGGCCATCGGAATCCACCGCGCCCTCGCGCAGCAATAGCCAGGGATCGGGGTTGAGGTTCCAGTTCGCGAAATCTCCGCAGAACAGTTCGCTCGAACTGCGTCGATGCCACATCCAGTGGTCGCTGGACTGGCCCACGCCATACGCTTCGGTCATCACGTCCCGCACGACCTGCCATCGCTCCGGCGACTTGGCGATGCCGTCGTCGCGTCGGGCCATGCCCCAGATGAAGCCGTTGTGTTGCGGCGCCTCGAAGCCGAACTTGAGCAGGACATCCTGCCCGGCGAAGAACTCCATGGACAGAGTCGTCCATTTCTCGCCGCGCTCGAGGCCAGGCTGGGCCTGCAACCCGATGCCTTCCTGCGCCAGAACGGATCGCAGCCGCTGCTCGAACGAACGCAACAGGCGCGCCTTGACCTCTGGCAGCGCATTGGCGATCTCGAAAGCCGCGGCGAGTTGGTGCGCGTTGGCCGTCACCACGTCGGCGGTCAACAGTTTCTCGGTCATGTCCAGCTCCCCTCGAATTTCCCGTCGAATGAACCTGGCAAGCTCATCGACGAACACTCTCACCTGGAGCGCACGCACCGACGCCAGCGAGCGCTCCAGCCAATGCGCCACACGCTCGAAATCGACGTGGATGAAGTGGCCTTCATCGCCCAGGCGCGCGGACTCCTCCTTGCTCAGGCTGGCTTGCGAAGGTTCGTGGTCGCACAGGTAGACGAGCACCCACGGCCGGCCTCCGGCATCCTTCGCCAGGTGGCTCGCGTAGTCGCGCAGTTGCCCGTCCTGGTCGGCGGCCCACGGCTTGTTCTCGATGCCGATCAGGCCGGCGCGCGCCGAGAGATGGATGTCGATGCGGCGCTGTCCCGCGGCCTGCTGCTCGAGCGCGACCTTCCATCGCTCGCCGTCCACCCGCCAGTCCGGCCGATCGATCGTTTCGAGGAAGCGCCGCAGGAACAGCGTCCCCTGTCCGTGGCTGCCGCCCGGATCCAGCAGGCCCGCGAGGCAGCGCGACAGTCCGACCTCGTCCGAACGCAGGTAGTCGAACAGGCTGAAGTCGGGGGCGAGCTGGTCGGAGAAGCGCAGGCGCGCTTCACGCAAGGAGCCCACCTTCACTGCGACGTCCTGGAGCAACTGCTCGAGGTGTCGAGGGCTTGCCGCGACGCTCTCCGGCCTCATCACGTGCAACGGCGCCGGTTCACGGGGCTTCGTCGCGTCAGGCTCGCTCCTGTTCTCATAGGAGCGAACTCAGCACGTTGCCCTTGGCCACGAGCTTGTTGTTGGGGTCGCGAGTCTCGTTGGTCTTCGGATCGTAGACGCCCTTGAGCCTGTTGTTGGGATCGCGAATCTCCTGCTTGCCGTTCGAGAGCGTCTTGATGCGCGCCAGGAGGCGGTTGTTCTTGTCCCTGAGTTCCTGATCTGCCATGGCTTGCGTTTTGGTCGTGTTCGAAGGATGACATGATCCGACGAGATGCGACATGTCGCGTCGCAACGGTTGCCCCCGATGTCGACAATTTCTCGAACTTGTGATTGCAGCGACACGAACTGCCGGAGGTGCGCGCGATACTCGGTCGTCGGAGCCACCACTGATCGAACGTGCCACGCGCCAAACCCCGGACCCTCGATACCACGCTGCTGGCGCTCGAACTGCTCCGCCGCATTCCGCGCCACCGCAAGGTCACCGCGACCGAACTCCGCGACGATCTCGCGGTCGCCGGATACCCCAGGGATATCCGCAGCGTGCAGCGCATCCTGGAGCAACTGGCCGAACACTTCCCCGAGATCGAGCGAGACGATCGCACGAAACCCTTCGGCTATCGGTGCATGCCGGGGTCGGGCGACGCGTTCTCGCCGCGCCTGAGCGAGCAGGAGTCGATGCTGCTGCTGCTCGCGCGCGAGCAGCTTGCAAGCCTGCTGCCGGCCAACGTGATGCGCGCGCTCAAGCCCACTTTCGAGGCGGCCAGCACGCAGCTCGACTCGCGCGCCCGGGTGACGACCTCTCAGGCCAAGGCCTGGCCCCGAAAGGTGCGCGTGGTGAGTCCGCTCCAGCCGCTGCTGCCGCCGCGCCTGGCCGCGGGCGTGTTCGACGCCGTCACCCAGGCGCTCTATGCCGATCATTGGCTGGACATCGGCTATGTCAACCAGGCCGGCAAGGCGACCGAGGCGCGGGTCATGCCGTTGGGCCTGGGGCAGCAAGGCGTCCGGCTGTTCCTGGTGGTGCGCTTCGAGGGCCATGGCGATGATCGCAACCTGGCCTTGCACCGCCTTCAACGCGCCGCCGACACCGGCATGCCGTTCGTTCGGCCCGACGACTTCGACCTCGCGAGGTATGACGACGAGCAAGGCGGCTTCGGATTCGGCTGTGGCCGGCAGGTGCGCGTCCGGCTGACCTTGCCGGCCGAACGTGCCTTCATCCTGAAGGAAACACCGTTGTCCCAGGATCAGCAGGCCGTCCAGCGCTCGAACGGCCGCGTCGAATTCACGGCCACCGTGGCCGACAGCGCCCGGCTCGACTGGTGGGTCGCCACCCTGGGCACGGACGTGAGCTTCAAGAAGACGCCCGTCAGGCGAACGGGTGGCGTGGCGTAAATGGCGGTGTCTCGTCTCGATCAGATGCCTCGCCTGTCGGCGTACGACCCCGGCGCCGTCGGCGAAGGCGGCCTGGACCCGACGGGGTCCGCAGCCGTGTCGGAGCGCATCGCGGACCGGCTCGTGCCGGGCCTGCGCGCCCGCATGAGCCAACCGCGGTTCGCGACCTTGTCCGCCGTCGGCGCCGTGGCGTGCCAGGGCCTGCGCGATGTCGTCTGCAGCGATGGCAGCACGACGGCCGATCTCGCCTTCGAGTGGCTGGTCGTCGAGTCGCTGGTGCGGTCGCCCAAGGACGGACGCCGCGAAGGATTGCCCGGCAACCAGAAGACGGCGCGAGCGCATGCTGCCAACCAGCGGCTGAGTCGCCGAACGTATCTCAACGGCCCTCGCGTGTTCGGCTTCACCGGCGTCTACCGGCCGTTCTCGCGCGACGTCGGCCTGATCTCGAGCGACGACCTGCCCGGGTCGAGTGCGCCGCAACTGCTGGCCGCCTGGGAGGCGGATCATGCGCTGCGGGGATATGTCGACGGCATC
>JASLEM010000274.1 GCA_030151165.1 Burkholderiaceae bacterium | reverse complement strand
GGCCGGCGAGGCGCTCGGGACGCCGACCGACATGCGCGGCCACGACGGGCGCGTCTCCAACTTCTGGATCTACCGGCTGCCCGACCTGGTCGACGGCGTCATCCGCGGCTATTTCTTCATCGCGACGGACATCACCGAGATGCGCCGCAGCGAGAAGCGGCTGCAGGAGCTCAACGCGAAGCTGATCCAGGCCGAGTCCTTCACGCGCGGCATCGCCGACAACCTGCCGAGCCGAGTCGCCTACTGGGACAACGAGGAGCGCTGCCGTTTCGCGAACCGCGTCTACTGCGACTGGTTCGGGCGCACGACCGAGCAGCTGCTGGGCAAGACGATCTCCGAGATCTTCGAGGCGGGCGGATGGCCCGTCGCGCACCGGCACGTCCGCGCGGCGCTGGCGGGCGAGGCGCAGCACTTCGAGAGCGCCGAGCGCAGCGCCGACGGCCGCGAGGCGATCTGGAGCGTGCACTACATCCCCGACATCCAGCGCGACGCCGTGCGCGGCTTCTTCGTGCTCGCCTCCGACATCACGCAGTCCAAGCGCGCGCAGGCCGACCTGCAGTCGCTCAACGAGGAGCTCGTCGTCGCCCGCGACCTGGCCGAGGACGCCGCGCAGGCCAAGTCGGCCTTCCTCGCGAACATGAGCCACGAGATCCGCACGCCGATGAACGTCATCATCGGCCTCACCCACCTGATGCGCCGCGACGCGCACGACGCCGTCACCGCCGACCGGCTCGGCAAGGTCGGCGACGCCGCGCAGCACCTGCTGGACATCATCAACGACATCCTCGACCTGTCCAAGATCGACGCCGGCAAGCTGGCGCTGGCGATGGTCGACTTCTCCGTCGACGCGCTGCTCGCCCGCAGCAGCTCGATGGTGGCCGACGGCGCGCGGCGCAAGGGGCTGTCGCTGACCGTCGACCGCGGCGACCTGCCGCAGACGCTGCGCGGCGACGCGCTGCGGCTGTCGCAGATCCTCGTCAACCTGCTCAGCAACGCCGTCAAGTTCACGACCCGCGGCAGCATCGTGCTGCGCTGCGACGTGCTGTCGCGCGAAGGCACCGAGCTGACCGCGCGGTTCGCGGTGCACGATACAGGCGTGGGTATCGCCCCCGACGCGCTCGAGCGCCTGTTCAGCCCGTTCGAGCAGGCCGATGGCTCGACCACGCGGCGCTTCGGCGGCACCGGCCTCGGGCTGTCGATCGCGCGCGAGCTGGCGCAGCTGATGGGCGGCGCGGTGGGTGTCGAAAGCGAGCCGGGGCGCGGCAGCGTCTTCTGGTTCACCGCGCGCCTGCAGTGGGCCGAGGCCAACGACGTGTCCGCCCCGACGCCGCGCGACACCCTCTCCGCCGGCCGCGCCGTCGAGCACCTGCTGCAACAGCGCCACGGCGGCGCGCGCGTGCTGCTCGCCGACGACAACCGCATCAACCAGGAGCTCGCCACCGAGCTGCTGCGGTTGGTCGACCTGCAGGTGGACGTCGCCGACAACGGCCGCATCGCCTACGAGATGGCCGGCGAGGGCGGCTACGACCTGATCCTGATGGACATGCAGATGCCCGAGATGGACGGCCTCGAATCGACGCGCCTGATCCGCTCGCGGCCCGCGCTCGACGCCACGCCCATCGTCGCGATGACGGCCAGCGCGTTCGGCGCCGACCGCGACGCCTGCCTCGCCGCCGGCATGAACGACCACATCGGCAAGCCGGTGAACCCGGCCACGCTCTACGAGACGCTGCTGCGCTGGCTCGACGAGTCACGCAAGGCGCCGCGCGCCGACGCGGCCGCCCCGGTGCCCACGCCGAAGGCGCCGCCGCCGGCCGCGAAGCCCGCGGGCGACGACGTGCTGGAGAGCATCTCGGGGCTCGACCTCGTGCGCGGCCTCAGCCTGTTCGCCGGCCAGCGCGGGCTCTACATGCAGGCGCTGGGCTACTTCGTCGACCTGTACGGCGAGGGCCTCGCGGCGGTCGACAAGTACCTCGCCGGACGCGCCGACTCGTCGCGGGAGGCGGTCGGCCGCGAGATCCATTCGATGGGCGGCGCCGCGGCCGCGCTCGGCGCGATCGAGCTGGAGATCGCCGCGCAGCGCATCGACGGCCTCGTGCGCGGCGACCGCGCCCGCCACGCCGACGACAGCGAGCTGCGCAACGAGCTCGACGCGCTGCGCCTGCGCGTCGACACCATGGTGCGCCAGCTGCGCGTCGCGCTCGGCACGCGGCCCGGCTAGCGCCGCCCGCGCGTCACGCGGGCGCGCGCGCCGCCGTCACTTCACGGGAATCGCCGTCGCGCGGTCGACCGCCACCGCCGTCACCGCGTTCTGCGGCGAGCCGTCGACGAGCCGGTCGGAGTAGGTGAGGTAGACGAGCGTGTTGCGCGCGCGGTCGACCATGCGCACGATGCGCAGCCGCTTGAACACGAGGCTCAGGCGCTCGTTGAAGACTTCCTCCTGCTGCGGCAGCGGCTGCTTCACCGACACCGGCCCGACCTGGCGACACGCGATCGACGCGTCGGACTTGTCCTCCGCCAGGCCGAGCGCGCCCTTGACGCCGCCGGTCTTGGCGCGCGACACGTAGCAGGTCACGCCGCCGACCTTCGGATCGTCGAACGCGTCGACGACGATCTTGTGGTCGGGGCCGATCAGCTTGAAGACGGTGTCGACGGAGCCGATCGGCTCGGCCGGGGCGGGCGACGAGGTCAGCATGGCGGCGAGGGCGAGCAGGGCGCAGGGCACGATGGGGCGCATGGGGTTCCTGGAGTTGAGGCGGAGCGACACGCGAACTCTATGCGTTGCGGGCGCCCGGCGCGACAAGCCGCCTGCGGCGGCCACTCAAGCGCGACCCGGCCGCTGTGCGCGCGACCACGCCACGGCCTGCCGCGCCAGCGCCGCGGTCGCGTCGACGACGGGCAGCGTGGCGCCGGCGGCGTCCAGCACGACGGGGATCTCGGTGCAGCCGAGGATCACGGCCGTCGCGCCGCGGCCCTTCAGCGCCTCGGTTGCGGCGGCCAGGCGGCTGCGGCCCGCGACGAGATCCCCCGCCTTCACGGCCTCGATGCCGGGCATCACGAGCTCGGTCATCTCGCGCGCGGTGGGCAGCAGCCAGTGGATCGGCGCGGGCGTCGCACCGCCGCGGTTGATGTACAGGCCGGAGGCCAGCGTCGCGTCGGTGCCCAGCAGGCCGATGCGCCCGGTGGGGCCGGCGAGGACGGCGGCGTCGGCGATCGCGGCGTCGACGAGGTGGATCATCGGCAGGCCGACGGCCTCGCGCAACTCGTCGAACCACAGGTGCGCGGTGTTGCAGGCGATGACGACGAGCCCCGCGCCCGCGGCCTTCAGCCGCCGCGCGCTGTCGATCATCGCGGGCAGCGGCGACGCGCCCTCGCCGCGGAACGCGAGCGTCCGATCGGGCACCTGCGGGATCGCGCTGACGACGACCGGCACGTGCTCCTGGTCGCTGGCCGCGGGCGTGGCGGCGAGCAGCTTGGACAGGAAGTCCACCGTGGCCAGCGGCCCCATGCCGCCGAGGACACCCACCACGCCGCCGGCGGCGGTCGCGGGGGCGTGCGTGTCGGCGCGGCTCATCGGCCGGCGACCTGCAGTTCGACGTGGAGGTCGACGCGCTGCGGCTCGCGCACCGCGGCGCGCCGTTCCTCGAGCTTCGCCACGACCGCGGTGGCGATGCTGTTGCCGATCACGTTGGTCATCGTGCGGCCCATGTCCAGCAGCTGGTCGATCGCGAGCACGAGCGCGACGCCCTCCATCGGCAGCTGGAACATCGGCGCGATCGCCGCGACCACCACGACCGAGCCGCGCGGCACGCTGGCCATGCCCTTGCTGCTGATCATCAGCACGAGCAGCATCGTGACCTGCTGCGACAGCGGCATGTCGATGCCGAACGCCTGCGCGATGAAGATCGCCGCGAAGGACTGGTACATCATCGAGCCGTCGAGGTTGAACGCGTAGCCGAGCGGCAGCGTGAAGCCGATGACCTTCTTCTCGATGCCGAACGCCTCCAGCTTCTCGGCCAGGCGCGGGAACGCGGCCTCGCTGCTGGCGGTCGAGAACGCGATCAGCGCAGGCTCTCGCACCGCCCTCAGCAACGCGCCGACGCGCTTGCCGAGGAAGCCGTAGCCGACCGCGACCAGCACCGCCCACAGCGCGGCCAGGCCGACATAGAACGTGCCGAGCAGCCGGCCGTAGGTCACGAGGACATCGAGCCCCTTCAACGTGACTGCCGAGGCCAGCGCGCCGAACACGCCCAGCGGCGCGACGCGCATGACGTAGCCGGTCAGGCGCAGCATCACCGGCACGAGGCCGTCGATGCCCGCGATCACGCCGTCGACCGCCGGGTTGCCCTTCAGCGCGTTCAGGCCGAGGCCGAAGAACAGCGCGAAGACGACGATCTCGATGATGTCGTTGCGCGCCATCGCGTCCAGCAGGCTGGTAGGGATCGCGTGCGTGACGACGTCGCGCACGTTCAGCCCCGCGGTGTTCAGGCCCGTGTTGACGGCCGCGGTGCCGGCGCTCATGTGCAGGCCGGCGCCGGGCTGGAACGCGTTGGCGAGCACCAGGCCGAGCGCGAGCGAGACGAAGGACGCGCAGGCGAACCACGCGATCGAGCGGACACCGATGCGCCCGATGTCGCGCCCGCCGCTCATGCCGGCCAGGCCCGAGACCAGCGTCGAGAAGACGAGCGGCGCGATGATCATCTTGATCAGGCGCAGGAAGATGTCGGTGAGGATGCCGAAGCGGTCGGCGAGCGCCTTCGGGTCGGCGACCTGGTGGCCGAGCCAGCCGGCCAGCACGCCGAGGATCATTCCGAGGCTGATGTAGAGGGTCAGGCGATTTTTCATGGCGAAACGATCCGGTGGCGAGGGGAGTGGGCCCCGCGTGCACGGGGCGTGTCGGTCGCCGCGAAATCCTTTCGCAGCGCCGTCCCGCCATTCTGGGAATCGCCCGGCCGCCGACGATGCGGGAACCGGATGCCTCGATGCGGCGGCCGCATCGGGCGCGCTCGCGGGCTAGGTCGCGCCGGGTTCGCGCGTGTCCTGCAGGTGCTTCCACAGAGTGGAGACGAGCGGGCTGCGCTGGGTCGCATCCCGATAAACCCTGATCTCGAGCTCCATGCGCCACTCGCCGCCGCCCGCGGGCACCAGCTCGCCGCGCGCCAGCTCGTCGGCGATCGCGCTGTGCGGCAGCCACGCCACGCCTTCGCCGGCGAGCGCCATCTTCTTCAGCAGCTCCGCCATGTCGGATTCGTAATGGCGCTGCAGCCCGGGCGCGGCCTTGGCGCGGCGCAGCAGCCAGTCCATGCAGCGGCCGAAGTAGCTGGTCTCGGCATACGCGAGCAGCGGCACCGGCCGCGCGCCGGCCGAGGCCGACAGCCGGAAGCGCGGGCCGCCGCCGTCCGCCGCGCGGCACACGGGCAGCAGCGCGTCGACGCCGAGCGCGAGGTGCTCGTACTTGGCCGGATCGAGGTGCAGCGGCAGGTCGGGATGGTGGTACGCGAACATCAGGTCGCAGTTCGCGTTCGCGAGCATCAGGATCGAGTCGTGCACGTTGGTGGGCAGCACGCGCGTGCGGACGTCGCGGAACTGCGGCGGCAGCGCGGCCAGCCAGTGCGACAGGAAGTTCAGCGCGATCGTGTGCCCCGCGGCAATCTGCAGCGCCACGCCGGGCAGGCGCCGGTCCTCGCGGATCACGGCGCGCGTGTCGTACAGCTTCAGCAGCACCTCTTCGGCCGCTTCCTTGAACAGCCGGCCGGCCGCGGTGAGCGTCGGCGGATAGCCGCTGCGATCGACGAGATCCGCGCCCACCCACTGCTCGAGCGCCTGGATGCGCCGGCTGAAGCCCGACTGCGACACGTTGCGATCCTCCGCCGCGCGCGAGAAGCTCTGGTGCTGCACCAGCGCGACGAAGTCCTCGATCCACTTGATTTCCATGCCCGACCCTCCGCCGCCGATTCTGCGCGCGGACACGGCATCGCGCGTCGCCGCCCTTGGCTAGACTGCTTCGAAACTCCGACAGCCCGCCTTGACCGCCAACGATCTCTTCCTTTCAGCCATCGACGCCGCGATCGTCGATCTCGATGGCACCCTCGTCGACACCGTCGGCGACTTCGAGCAGGCGCTCGCCCGCACGCTGGCCGACCTCGGCCTGCCTGCGGTCGACCGCGCCTTCATCACGCGCACGGTCGGCCGCGGCAGCGAGCACCTGCTGAAGCAGACCCTCGCGCACGCGGGTGGCGCGCCGGAACTGCTGGCGCGCGCCTGGGAGCGCTACCAGGTGCACTACGCGGCGATCAACGGCGCGCATGCGGACGTGTACGCGGGCGCCCGCGAAGGCCTCGCGGCGATGCGCGCGCGCGGCTGGAAGCTGGCGTGCGTGACGAACAAGCCGCGCGCGTTCGCGCTCGACCTGCTGCGCGACAAGGGGCTGCTGGACGCGTTCGAACAGGTCTTCGGCGGCGACTCGTTCGAGCGCCGCAAGCCCGATCCGCTGCCGTTGCTCAGGACCTGCGAGGCGCTCGGCACGACGCCGGCGCGCACGCTGATGGTGGGCGACTCGCGCAACGACTGCGAGGCCGCGCGCGCCGCCGGCTGCCCGGTGGTGCTGGTCGGCTACGGCTACAACCACGGCGAGCCGGTGGCGGACGCGCGGCCCGACCGCGTGATCGAGCGCATCGACGCGCTGTTCGACCACGCATGAAAAAGGCGACCCGCGGGTCGCCTTTCGTCGAGCGCGCGCGGCGGCTCAGGAATCGAGGTTGAACGCCAGGTCGACGACGGCGGTGTGGCCGTGCGGCGTCGGCTTGAACTGCCACTGGCGCACGGCGTCGAGCGCGGCGTCGTTGAGGCCGGGATTGGTCGTCTTGACGACGCTCACGACGTCGACCTGGCCGTCCGGGCCCACTTCGAAACGCACCTCGACCTCGCCCTTGCGCAGGCGCTTCATCGCGCTCATCGGGAATTGCGGGTCGGCCGACTTGGTCATGATCAGGCCCGGATCCGGCTCCTCGACCTCCGGCGCCGGCGCGACGTCCGGCGTCGTGGCGGGGGTCAGCGCGGGGGCGGCGATGGCGCCGGCCAGCGCGGGCGCCGCGACGCCGGCATCGAGCCCGCCCGAGGTCGCCATCGCGGCGGAATTGCCCGAGCGCCCCGCGGGCAGCGCGACCGACGGCGCGGTCGCCGCCGGCGCGGCGACGACGACGGAACCGTTCGCGGCATTGGCGGGCGCGACTTCGGCGGCGGTCGGCGTGGCGGCCGCGACCTTGACACGTTCGGCTTGCGGCGCGGCAGCGGCGGTGGCGACCGCGGCGGGCCTGGCCGGCTGCGGCGCGGCGGCCACGGGCGCCGGCTTGGGCGCGGCGGCCTTGGGTGCCGGCTTCTCGGCGAGCACGCGAATCCAGTACAGCGTGCGGTCGGTTTCCTTCTGCGCCCGGTCGGCCGCGGACGAGGCCGCGGCGGACGACGGTGCCGGCGCCTGCGCGCCTGCGACCGCGCACGCCAGGGAGCCGGCCAGGATCAGGGCGCAACGCGCGATGATTCGCAATTCAGTCATGGCGTTCGTGCTCAAGTGACACGTTCGGTTCGCCGCGAATAAAACCCTCGCTCGCGGCGGAAGAATCGACAGGGGAGACGCTGAATTCCCAACGACGGTCTGCTCAGCGTTGTCACGAGTTTAGCGACAAGATGTAAGCATGCAAGGCTTGTGCCGACTCGACAGGAATGCCAATCGACCGCGAGTGCGCATTACGTCACTGTGTGGCCCGCCGCATCGTGTGTGCAGCGGTAACGGTGTCGCACGGCCGACGAAACAGCGGTGGATGCCCTGATGGCGCGACGTCGCGGCGAACGGTCTGCGGCGCACGCGCCACGTCGTCGCGCCGCCAGACGCGCGGTGCGTGCGTTCGCGGCGCCTTCGGCTAAACTGGTTCGCATGTTCGAAGGCCCCCACTCCTGCAGCCCCGGCGCCCCGCGTTGCCCGGTGCGGTCGCACGACCAGGGAGCCTGGCCCTGGCGACGCCGTTCGTGATGAACGCACGCGCCACGCGCCGCTGACGGTCGATCCTCCGGGTACCGTCGCAGTGCGCGGACGCTGCACCGCGGCGGCGCGTGCCGCGCGGTGGCAACTCCAGACCCCGACAGCGGTTCGCCTCGCGCGAGCCGCCCCGAAATCGTCGCCATATCGGCGTGCAGGCGCGACCCGCCCTCGCACGCCGAGCGCGCAGCCAACGGAAAGCCTTCCAACGTGATCACCGAACTCGAATTCAAGAGCCTCGCCGCCCAGGGTTTCAACCGCATCCCGCTGATCTTCGAGGCCTTCGCCGACCTCGAGACCCCGCTCTCGCTGTACCTCAAGCTCGCCGGCGGGCAGCCGCAGAGCTTCCTGCTGGAGTCGGTCGTCGGCGGCGAGCGCTTCGGCCGCTACTCGTTCATCGGGCTGCCGGCGCGCACGCGCGTCCAGGCGACCGGCTGGACGACGCAGGTCGTCACCGACGGCCAGGTCGTCGAGACGCACGAAGGCAACCCGCTCGACTTCATCGAGACGTTCCAGCAGCGCTTCAAGGTCGCGCTGCGGCCGGGCCTGCCGCGCTTCTGCGGCGGCCTCGCGGGCTATTTCGGCTACGACGCGGTGCGCTACATCGAGCCCAAGCTCGCCGGCACGCAGAAGGCGGGCGGGCTCGACACGCCCGACATCCTCCTGCTGCAGACCGAGGAGCTGGCGGTCATCGACAACCTGTCGGGGCGGCTGTACCTGATCGTCTACGCGGACCCGTCGAAGCCGGACGCGTTCTTCGCGGCCAAGAAGCGCCTGGGCGAGCTGTCGGACAAGCTGCGCTATTCGGTGACGGCGCCCGCCGTCAGGCGCGGGCCGTCGTACGCGGTGCAGCGCGAGTTCTCGCAGGAGGCCTACGTCGAGGCCGTGCTCAAGGCGAAGGACTACATCGCGGCCGGCGACATGATGCAGGTGCAGATCGGCCAGCGCCTGCAGAAGCGCTACACGGAGTCGCCGCTGAGCCTGTACCGCGCGCTGCGCTCGCTGAACCCCTCCCCGTACATGTACTTCTACGACATGGGCGGCTTCCAGATCGTCGGCTCGTCGCCGGAGATCCTGGTGCGCCACGAGCATGTCGACGAGGGCGAGAAGGTCACGATCCG
>JASLEM010000268.1 GCA_030151165.1 Burkholderiaceae bacterium | reverse complement strand
CGACATCGACGGCGTCGTCTACAAGGTCGACTCGCGCGCGCTGCAGCAGCGGCTCGGCTTCGTCAGCCGCGAGCCGCGCTGGGCCGTCGCGCACAAGTACCCGGCGCAGGAGCAGACGACGACGCTGCTGGGCATCGACGTGCAGGTCGGCCGCACCGGCAAGCTGACGCCGGTGGCCAAGCTCGATCCGGTCTTCGTCGGCGGCACCACCGTCAGCAACGCCACGCTGCACAACGAGGGCGAGGCGCAGCGCAAGGACGTGCGCGTGGGCGACGTCGTGATCGTGCGCCGCGCGGGCGACGTGATCCCGGAGGTCGTCGGCGTGGTGCTCGAGAAGCGCACGCCGGACGTCGCGGCGAAGCCGCTGTTCGACATGCGGGCCTGGGTGCACGACCAGTGCCCGATCTGCAGGAGCCCGATCGCGAAGGAGGAGGACGAGGCCGACTGGCGCTGCACCGGCGGGCTGACCTGCCCGGCGCAGCTGAAGCAGGCTTTCCTGCATTTCGCCGGCCGGCGCGCGGTGGAGATCGAGGGGCTGGGCGACAAGGTCGTCGAGCAGCTCGTCGACACCGGCGTCGTGCGCAACCTGCCCGGGCTGTACAAGCTCGGTTTCGCCAAGCTCGTCGCGCTCGAGCGCATGGGCGAGAAGAGCGCACAAAACCTCGTCGACGCGATCGAGAAGAGCAAGAGGACCACGCTGCCGCGCTTCCTGTACGGCCTGGGCATCCGCCATGTCGGCGAAACCACGGCCAAGGATCTCGCGCGCCACTTCGGCGACATCGACCGGCTGATGGACGCGAGCGTCGAGCAGCTGCTGGAGGTCAATGACGTCGGCCCGATCGTCGCCGAGAGCGTGCGCGCGTTCTTCGAGCAGCCGCACCACCGCGAGATCGTCGAGCAGCTGCGCGCGGCCGGCGTGTCGTGGCCGGCGATCGAGGGCACCGCCAGCGACGCGCACCGCCCGCTGCTGGGCCGGACGCTGGTGCTGACCGGCACCTTCCCGACGCTGACGCGCGACGAGGCCAAGGACCTGGTCGAGGCCGCCGGCGGCAAGGTGAGCGGGTCGGTGTCGAAGAAGACGAACTGGGTCGTCGCCGGCGCGGAAGCCGGCAGCAAGCTCGACAAGGCGCAGGCGCTGGGCATCCCGGTGATCGACGAGGCGGGGCTGCAGGCGCTGCTCGCGGCGCCGGCCGACGCCGTGGACGCCGCCGATGAATCCCCCGCCGCCGAAGCCGCGGCGAAGGCGGTGTCCGGCGAAGGTTGATCGACGCGCGCATCACCCCGCGGCGCGTCCCGCTGCAGAATCGACCCGATACACCCCATTCCAGAAGGCCCGACGACCATGACCGTCCGCGAGATCCTGAAGATGGGCGACCCGCGCCTACTGCGCGTCGCCCAGCCCGTCGAGCAGTTCGGCACCCCCGAGCTGGACGACCTCATCGCCGACATGTTCGAGACGATGGCGCACGCCAACGGCGCCGGCCTGGCGGCGCCGCAGATCGGCGTCGACCTGCAGCTCGTCATCTACGGCTTCGACCGCAACGAGCGCTACCCCGAGGCGCCCGCCGTGCCGAAGACCGTGCTGATCAACCCGACGATCACGCCGCTCGGCGACGGCGAGGTCGACGGCTGGGAGGGCTGCCTGTCGGTGCCCGGCCTGCGCGGCGTCGTGCCGCGCTGGGAGCGCATCCGCTACACGGGCGTCGACCCGCAAGGCAACGTCATCGACCGCGAGGCCGACGGCTTCCACGCGCGTGTCGTGCAGCACGAGGTCGACCACCTCTTGGGCCGCCTCTACCCGACGCGCATGCGCGACTTCACGCAGTTCGGCTTCACCAGCGTGCTGTTCCCGGAGATGGATCCGAACGCGGACGATTGAGGCGCCCGGCGGCCGCTCGGTCGGCCGCCGCGTCGACACCCGCGTTGAATCATCATGGACACGCCGCACACGTCTTCCCGTTCCTCGACCCTCGCACGCGTGGCCGGCGCGCTCGCCCTGGCCTGCGTGGCCTGGTGTTCGCCAGCCGGCGCCTGGGCCGACGAGGATCCGTCGGGCCGTGTCGGGCGCGTGGCGGAGGTCTCGGGCGACGTCCGCACCGTGAGCCCCGAGGGGCCGTGGCTGGACCTGCCGCGCAACCAGCCGATGTCGACCGGCGACCGCGTGATCACCGGCGCGGACGGCCGCGCGACGCTCGAGATCGGCTCGTCGACGGTGCGTGTCGGGCCGTCCACCGACCTGTCCATCCTGCGCCTGGACGACCAGAAGATCTTCCTGCGCTTCGAGCACGGCCAGGCGGCGGTGCGCGTGCGCTCGGCCGACATCCTCGGCGAGCTCACCGTCACCACCGACGAGGGCGTGTGGGTGCCGCACCATCCCGGCGAGTACCGCTTCGACCGCGCGCCCAACGGCGTGCTGGCCGCGCAGTCGTGGACCGGCGACATGCTGCTGGAGGCGCCCGACAGCTCGCTGCCGCTGGCGGCCGGCCAGCGTGCCGAGGTGTGGCGCGAGGGCGCGCAGCAGACGACGCACTACCGGCTCGTGCCGGCGCCGGCGGATGCGTTCTCCGCGTGGGTGCTGGCGCAGGAGGGGCTCGCGGATCGCGACGCGGCGGCCAACGCCGCCGGCGCGGCGAACGTGCCGGCCGAGATGTCCGGCGGCGCCGGCCTGGGCCGCTACGGCCGCTGGAGCAACGTCCCCGGGGTCGGCCCGGTCTGGACGCCCAACGGCCTGCCCGCCGGCTGGGCGCCGTACCAGGCGGGATCGTGGCTGTGGATCGCGCCGTGGGGCTGGACCTGGGTCGACGACAGCGCCTGGGGCTTCGCGCCGTTCCACTATGGGCGCTGGCTGCAGGTGCGCGGCCATTGGGCCTGGACGCCGGGACGCTGGGCGGGCCGCCCGGTCTATGCACCGGCGCTGGTGGGCTGGCTCGGTGGCGCCGGCCTGCTGGTCGGCGGCGCGCCGGCCGTGGGCTGGGTGCCGCTGGCGCCCGGCGAGGCGTTCTTCCCGGGCTACGCCACGTCGCCGCGCTACTGGAGCGCCGTCAACGACGGCCGGCCCGCGCCGCCGCTGCGCGCAGGCATCGATCCCGCGAAGAACCGGCCGCGCTTCGTGCCCGTCGGGCCGGTGGCCTATGCCAATCGCGGCGTGCCGGGGGCGGTGGCGGTCGTCGCGCAGTCGGCGCTGCTGCCGCGCGTGCCGGTGGCCACGATGCCCGCGATCGCCAGGTCCGAGCGCAAGCACGCGCTCGTCGACGCCGCCGACAAGCTCGCCGAACTGCCGCCGCCCGCGCCGCCGTCCGGCCATTCGGTGTTGCCGGGGTCGGCGAACGTCGTGCAGGTGCCGGCGTCTTCGCTGCCGCCCGTGCCTGCGCAGGCGCCTGCGCCGGCCACCATGCCGGGCAAGGCGGCTGCCGCGTCCAACCCGGGCGCGTCATCGACCGGGCTGGGCGTCGCGAAGCCCATGGTGGCGACGCCCGTCGCGCCGACGAAGCCGGACGTGCGCGGCCGCAAGGTCGCGGAGCCGGCTCCGGTGGCCAGCCAGGCGCTGGTCGATCGCCGGCCCGCGATCGCGCCTCCGGTCGCCACCTTGGCGCCGATCGCGCCGCCGGTGCCCACCTCGATCAGGCCCGCGCCGTTCGCGGCGCCCGCGCCGATCGCGCCGCGGCCGGTGGGCGCGGTGCCACCTGTCGTGGCGCCGGTTGCACCCGTCGCGCCAGTCACGCCCGTGCGCGGCGCGACGAATGCGGCGGCGAACCCGTCGCGTGGCGAATAGGCGCTGCGGTCGACGACGTCGTCCGCGCGGCGTCGAGGGCGTGATGCCGTGATCCGGGGCGGGGTGGCCCGCACCGCGCATCGGGCCTCGGGCCTCGTGTCGCGGGTCGATGCGGCGGATGTCGACGCGGCCGGCGGTCTGGACGCCAGGCTCACTCCGCCTTCTCGGTGAACGGCGGAAACACGTAGTTCGCCGGGAAACCCGGGAACAGCTGCTGCATGACCTGCGGCGCCTGGGCGATGCCCTTGCCGCCGATCAGCTTCCACGGGCCGCCGGTCACGGGGCGGACGGCGACCGTGAAGCCGTCGGTGCGGCTGCGCTGGCCGTGCGACGACATCACCGTCGACTCCCGCACGACGGTGACGAGGAAGCCGTCGGCCGTCACCGGCGCGCCCGGCGGCTCCATCGTGTGCGACACGACGTGGAGGTCGTGGTCGCGCATCATCTTCACGGTGTTGCGGATCGCCGGGGCGTATCGGTCGCGTCCGCCGATCGCCGCGACCAGCGGGTCAGCGGTGCAGTCGACGACCGTGTCGACATCGCCGCGCACGAGCGCGTCGTTGGAGCGGGTGATGGCGGCGCGGACGGCGTCGGCGTCCTTCGCGGACAGGCCCGCCGCGAACGCGGGCGCGACGACGAACAGCGCAGAGAGGACGAGGCCGGCGAGCGGGCGAGGCAGGAGCCGGCGCGTCACGGCTTCAGCAGCGGCTTGAGGACGGGCCAGACGTTGTCCAGGATGATCGGGTGCGCCTTCGCGATCGGATGGATGCCGTCAGCCTGGAACCAGTCGGCGGAGTCGGGGCGATCGGCGACGCCCTTGAGCAGGAAGGGCACCAGCGCGGCCTTGTGCGCCGCGGCGGCGTCGACATACATCTGCGCGAAGTCCGCGTTGTACTGGCGGCCGTAGTTGGGCGGCACCTGGATGCCGGCGATGAGCACCTTCGCGCCCGCCGCGGTCGCCATCGTCGCCATCGCGTCGATGTTGCGGCGCACCTCGGCGATCGGGGTGCCACGCAGCGCGTCGTTGCCGCCGAGCTCGATCACGACGACGGCCGGATGAGCCTTCAGCAGCGCCGGCAGGCGCGCGAGGCCGCCGGCGGTGGTGTCGCCGCTGATGCTCGCGTTGAGCACCGTCCAGCCGGGCTTCTCGGTGGCGAGCCGCTCGCGCAGCAGCGAGGCCCAGCCGGCGCCGTGCGCGAGGCCGTATTCGGCGGAGAGGCTGTCGCCGACGACGACGACCTGGTGGCCGGCACCGGCGTCCCTGGCGGCCGCGCCCGACGCCGCGGCGAGGGCCGCGGGCGAGATCGCGGCGCTGGCGGCCAGCAGCGCGCAGGCGCTCAGGCTACAGTGGAGGAATCCGCGGCGCGTCTGCCGCGCCCCAAAAAGTGAATGCATGTCTGAACCCATCATCGTGGTCGATCGTCTCTGCCGGCAGGTGAGCGATGCCACCGGAACCCTGACGATTCTCCACGACATCTCGTTCACCCTCCACGCGCGCGAGTCGGCGGCGATCGTCGGCGCTTCGGGCTCGGGCAAGAGCACCTTGCTGGGACTGCTGGCCGGGCTGGACGTTCCCAGCTCGGGCTCGGTGCGCATGGCCGGCACCGACCTGTTCGCGCTCGACGAGGACGCCCGCGCCGCGGTGCGCGCCGAGCGCGTCGGCTTCGTGTTCCAGAGCTTCCAGCTGCTGGCGCACCGGACCGCGCTCGAGAACGTGATGCTGCCGCTCGAGCTGGCGGGCGCGCGTGACGCGCGCTCGCGCGCGGGCGAGATGCTCGCGCGCGTCGGCCTGGGCCAGCGGCTGGGGCACTATCCGCGCGTGCTGTCCGGTGGCGAGCAGCAGCGCGTCGCGCTGGCGCGCGCCTTCGTCGTGCGGCCGCAGGTGTTGCTCGCCGACGAGCCCACCGGCAGCCTCGACTTCGCGACCGGCGAGACCGTGATGCAGCTGATGTTCGACCTCAACCGCGAGATCGGCACGACGCTGGTGCTCGTCACCCACGACAAGGCGATCGCCGCGCGCTGCGACCGGCAGCTGCACATCGAGGCCGGCCGGCTGGTGGAGCCCGCGACGGCCTGAGCGCCGGGCAAGGAAAAAGCGCCCGGCCTGTGAAGGCGGGGCGCTTCGCGCTGCGGGCGGGGAAGCTTATTGCTTCGCGGGCGCGCCCTGGTCCGGCGCGCTGTCGGCGGCGAACTTGTAGTCGGTCTTCGCGCTCTTGCGCAGCTTGTCCTGGAACTCCTGCAGCTGTTCCTGGGCCATCTGCTGCTTCAGCTTGTCCTTGACTTCGTCGTAGGACGGGAACTTGGCGGGGCGCACTTCGTCGAGGCGGATGATGTGGTAACCGAACTGCGTCTTCACCGGCGTGTCGGTCATCTGGCCGGGCTTCAGCTTTTCCAGCGCGGCGGCGAATTCGGGCACGTAGCCGCTCGGCTTGACCCAGTCCAGGTCGCCGCCGTTCTTCGCGGACTCGGTGTCCTTCGATTCCTTCTTCGCGACGTCCTCGAACTTCGCGCCGGCCTTGATCTGGCCGATCAGCGTCTTCGCCTGGTCTTCGCTGTCCACGAGGATGTGGTGGGCGTGGACTTCATTGGACGAGTTCGCGGCCTTGATCTGCTCGTACTTGGCCTGCGCGGCGGCGTCCGAGATCGGATGCGCCTTCTCGTAGTTCTGGAACATCGTGGTGATCAGCACGCTCTGGCGCGCCAGGTCCATCGCCGCCTTGTAGTCGGCGGTCTGGGGGATGCCTTCCTTCTCGGCTTCCTGCGTGAAGATCTCGCGCATCACGACCTGGTCACGTGCCTGGGCCTGCATGTCGGCATTGACCTCGACGTGCTGTTGGCCGCGCGTGGCGGTGGCGATCAGCGCATCGACGCGCGACTTGGGCACCGGCTTGCCGTTGACCGTGGCCACGTTCTGGGCCATCACTGCCAGCGGCAGCACCAGGGTGCCGATCAGCGCGGCCGAAGTTTTGATATTCATGCTGGGAGACTTTCGAGCAAACGGACTTGGAAAGTGAACAGGACAGTTAGTTCCTGGTGTTTTCACTATGCTGGCGTCAGGCTTCAGGTTGATGAAATGAAACCCGAAGTTACCAGTGGCGCATCGGTGCTTGCCCCGTCGAGAAACTCTCGAGATTCGAGGCCGACGGAAACAAAGCGGAAGTGAACCGTCAGGCTTCGGAGGGCGTGCGAGCGTCGATGGCGAGCGCGTGGACACCCTCGGCCATCCAGGGGCGAAGGGCATCATACACGAGGCGATGGCGGGCAATTCGGGCCATCCCGTCGAAGCGCGCGCTGATGATCCGCAGGTTGAAATGGGCCCCCGAGCGGGCGCCCGCGTGGCCCGCGTGCGCGGCGCTGTCGTCGACCAGTTCGAGCGCGCTCGGCGCCAGTTGTTCGGTTAAGGCGCGCGTCATCGCGGCGTGCAATTCGGCGTTCGTCGGGCGCTCGGACATATTCAGGGCGCCGGCTTGTCGGCGGCCGGCAGCGGTTCGAGATGGCGGCTCAGGTAGACCCCCTGGCCGATGATGAAGAGAAACGACAGCGCGGTCGTCCCGAAGGTATGGAAATTGGCCCAGGCGTCGGTCGAGAACGAATACACGACCCAGACGTTGAGCAGGCCCATCAAGCCGAAATACGCGACCCAGGCGAAATTCAGGCGCTGCCAGACCATGTCGGTCAGCTCGATCTCGTGGCCGAGCGTCTGGCGCAGCAGGTTCTTGTGGAGGAAGGTCTGGCTGATCCAGAAGACCAGGCCCATGAGCCAGAACGCGATGCTCGGCTTCCACTTGATGAAGGTCTCGTTGTGGAACCACACCGTCAGGCCGCCGAGCACGACGACCAGCGCCAGGCTGATCCACAGCATCAGGTCGATCTTGCGGCCGTTGAGCTTCATCCAGATCGCCTGCAGCAGCGTGGCCGCGATGACGACGACCGTGCCCAGCAGCACGGGCGCTTCCTTCGGGCCGACGACGCCGCCCGAGACGATGCCGCCGAGCCAGTGGGTGGCGAACGCGGCCGCCTGGTCCGGATAGATCCCCGCGACCTTGTAGGTCACGAAGAAGAAGACGAGCGGCAGGAAGTCGAGCAGGAGTTTCATCGTCGGAAGGGCGCCCGGTGAGGCATCGGCAGGAGGGGCGCTGAAGGCGACGGACGCTGACGGCCATCGACGTCAGCGCCGCAAAACCCGCTTCGCGGGGTCGAAGTCTATCGCAGCCGACGCGGACGAGGGTCGCCGCGGGGCCGGCCGCGCCTCACGACGAGCAGGACACCTCGATCCCGCGCGCCCAGTCCGGCGGCAGGCCGGCGTCGCGCTCGAACTGCGGCTGCTCGTCGTACGGCCGGCGCAGCAGCGCATGCAGGCGCCGCACTTCGGAGAAGTCGCCGCCCTCGGCGAGCTCGATGGCGCGCTGCGCGAGGTGGTTGCGCAGGATGAACTTCGGGTTCGCGCGGTTCATCGCGGCGCGGCGCTCGGCGTCGCCGCGCGTCTCGAGCGCGAGCCGGGCGAGGTAGCGCGCGCCCCAGGCGTCGGCGGAGTCGCGGGCGATGAAGAGGTCGCGCAGGGCCGGCGGCGTCGCGCCGGTGCCGCGGTCGAACGCGGCGAGCGCGCGGAACGCGATCGTGTGGTCGGCGCGTTCGCCGGCGAGCAGCTCGAGGAAGTCGTCGAGCAACGCCTTGTCGCCGTCCTCGGCGCGCTCCAGCCCGAGCTTGGCGCGCATGTGGTCGGAGTACGCGGCGGTGAAGTCGTCGCCGAAGCGGTCGAGCACCGCGGGCAGCGACGCGTCCGGGTCGGCGACCAGCGGGCGCAGCGCGTGGCCGAGCGCGTGCAGGTTCCACCACGCGACGTTGGGCTGGCGCGCGAAGGCATACCGGCCCTGGGTATCGGAGTGGTTGCAGACGTGGCCGGGGTCGAAGCCGTCGAGGAAGCCGAACGGGCCGTAGTCGATCGTCAGCCCGAGGATGCTCATGTTGTCGGTGTTCATCACGCCGTGCGCGAAGCCGACGGCCTGCCAGTGCGCGACCATCGCGGCCGTGCGGCGCACGACCTCCGCGAGCCAGGCGTGCAGCGGATCGAGCCCGTCCCGGCCGTCCCGCAGCTCGGGGAAGTACGTCGCGATCGTGAAGTCGACGAGGCGGCGCAGGTGCGCGTGCTGGCCGGTGTGCGAGAAATGCTCGAAGTGGCCGAAGCGCAGGAAGCTGGGCGCGACGCGGGTGACGACGGCGCCGGTCTCCATCGTCTCGCGCATCACCGGCAGCGCCGAGCCGGCGACGGCCAGCGCGCGCGTGGTCGGCACGCCGAGCGCGTGCATCGCCTCGGAGCACAGGAACTCGCGGATCGACGAGCGCAGCACGGCGCGGCCGTCGCCCATGCGCGAGTACGGCGTGCGGCCGGCGCCTTTGAGCTGGATCTCGAAGGACGCGCCGCCCGCGGCCTGCAGCTCGCCCAGCAGCAGCGCGCGCCCGTCGCCGAGCTGGCCGGCCCAGACGCCGAACTGGTGCCCGCTGTAGACCGTCGCCATCGGCCGCATGCCCGGCCAGGTGGCGCGGCCGGCGAGCACGTCGACGGCGCGCCAGTCGGGGCGCGTGGCCCAGTCGACGGGCAGGTCGAGCAGCGCGGCGCAGTCGTCGCTCGTCGCGACCCAGTGCGGCTCGGGGACGGGCTGGGCGGCGAGGTCGGTGCCGAAGGCGTGGCGGCGCGGCGTGCCGGGCGCGGCCGGCGCCGGCGCGGTCTCGCCGTCGCGGCGCACGTCGTCCACCTCGTCCGTCAAACGCGCGAAGCGGTTGATCCAGCGGGCGGCGTCGGGGCCGTCGGGGGTGGCGAGCGTCGCGGAGGGCGGCGTCGTGGCGGTGTCGTTCATCCGCGCCAGTCTAGCGACGGCCCTCGTTGCGCGGCCGCGAAAGGGCTTTAAAGTAGGGCGAGCACGAGCGCCGGTTGGCCGGAGTTGCGCGCAAGAGCGCGTCGAACAACAAGGAGACATCCATGAGCGTCCTGATGGGCCAGATGATGAAGTTGCCGTTGACCGTCGCCTCGCTGATCCGCCATGCGGCGCGGCATGCGGGCGAGGTGGAGATCGTGTCGAAGCACTGCGAGGGCGACATCCACCGCAGCAACTGGGCCGAGGTCGCGCGGCGCGCGCGGCAGTTCGCGCAGGCGCTCGACGCGCTGGGCGTCGCGGCGGGCGAGCGCGTCGCGACGCTGGCCTGGAACGGCCACCGCCACGTCGAGATCTACTACGGCGCCTCGGGCTCGGGGCGCGTCTGCCACACGATCAACCCGCGCCTGTTCCCCGAGCAGATCGAGTGGATCGCCAACGACGCCGAGGACCAGGTGCTGTGCTTCGACATCGGCTTCGTGCCGCTGGTCGAGAAGCTGGCACCCCGGTTGACGAGCGTGCGCCATTTCGTCGCGATGACCTCGCGCGAGCGCATGCCGGCCGAGACCTCGATCCCCAACCTGCTGTGCTTCGACGACCTGCTCGCCGCGCAATCCGGCGACGCCGCGTGGCCCGAGCTGTCGGAGGACACCGCCGCGACGCTCTGCTACACCTCGGGCACCACCGGCCACCCGAAGGGCGCGCTCTACAGCCATCGCTCGATCGTGCTGCATTCCTACGGCGCGGCGCTGCCGGACGCGATGAACTGCTCCACGCGCGACGTGATCCTGCCGATCGTGCCGATGTTCCACGTCAATGCCTGGGGCATCCCGTACACGGCGGCGCTCGTCGGCTGCAAGCTCGTGATGCCGGGGCCGCACCTGGACGGCGCGTCGCTGTACGAGCTGTTCGAGACCGAGGGCGTCACCTTCAGCGCCGGCGTGCCCACCGTGTGGCTCGGCCTGCTGAACTACATGAAGGCGAAAGGCCTGCACTTCAGCACCTTCAGGCGCACCGTGATCGGCGGCTCGGCGTGCCCGCCGGCGATGATGAAGACGCTGCAGGACGAGTACCACGTCGAGGTGATCCACGCGTGGGGCATGACGGAGCTGTCGCCGCTGGGCACGCTGTCGAAGCTGCAGGCCAAGCACGAGTCGCTGCCGAAGGACGCGCAGCAGCGCCTGCTGCAGAGCCAGGGCCGCGTGATCTACGGCATCGACATGGCCATCATCGACGACGAGGGCAAGGCGCTGCCGTGGGACGGCGTGTCGGCCGGCAACCTCGTCGTGCGCGGGCCGTGGGTGATCGACCGCTATTTCCGGCAGGCGCAGTCGCCGCTGGTGTCGGTCGACGGCGAGCCCGGCTGGTTCCCGACCGGCGACGTCGCCGCCATCGACGCCGACGGCTTCATGTTCATCACCGACCGCAGCAAGGACGTCATCAAGTCCGGCGGCGAGTGGATCAGCTCGATCGAGCTCGAGAACATCGCGGTCGCGCATCCGGCGGTGCACGAGGCCGCGGTGATCGCCTGCCGCCACCCGAAGTGGGACGAGCGCCCGCTGCTGGTGGTCGTGCCCAAGCCGGGCGCCTCGGTCACGCGCGAGGAGATGCTGCGCTTCTTCGACGGCAAGGTCGCGAAGTGGCAGATCCCGGACGACGTCGCCGTCGTGGCCGAGCTGCCGCACACGGCGACGGGCAAGCTGCAGAAGCTGAAGCTGCGCGAGCAGTTCAGGGACCACGTGCTGCCGACGGCCTCGACGACGGCCTGACGCGGGCCCGACGCCAGCACCGCCGCGCGCGTGTCACTGCGGCGACAGGGTTCTTCGGGGTAGTCCCTGAACGCGTTCGCCGCGCGTTCCATTACCGTAGCCTGCGCCGACGAGACATCGGCGATCAACGGACGCCGCACGAGAGGCGCGCGCCAACGGAGACAACGACATGACGTCCAGGAAGCATCCCCTGTCCATCGCCGCGGGCCTGGTGCTCGCGGGCCTCGCGCTCCACGCGGGCACGGCGGTCGCGCAGAAGGGCGAGACCGTCAGGATCGCGTGGCTCGACCCGCTGTCCGGCCTGATGGCGCCCCTCGGCGAGAACCAGGTCAAGAGCTTCCAGTACATGGCCGAGCAGTTCAGCAAGAGCAACCCGGCCGGCGTGAAGTTCGAGATCGTGCCGATCGACAACAAGCTGAGCCCGAGCGAGACGGTCAACGGCCTGAAGTCGGCGATCGACCAGGGCATCCGCTACGTGACGCAGGGCGACGGCTCGAGCGCCGCGGCGGCGCTGATCGACGCGGTCAACAAGAACAACGAGCGCAACCCGGGCCACGAGGTCGTGTTCATGAACTACGCGGCGGTCGACCCCGACCTGACCAACAGCAAGTGCAGCTACTGGCACTTCCGGCTCGACGCCGACACCTCGATGAAGATGGAAGCGCTGACCACCTACATCAAGGACCAGAAGGACATCCACAAGGTCTACATCATCGGCCAGAACTACGCGCACGGCATCCAGGTCGCCAAGTTCGCGAAGGCCGACCTCGCGCGCAAGCGCCCGGACATCCAGGTCGTCGGCGAGGACCTGCACCCGCTCGCCAAGGTGACCGACTTCGCGCCCTACGTCGCCAAGATCAAGGCCTCCGGCGCCGACACCATCATCACGGGCAACTGGGGCTCGGACCTGTCGCTGCTGGTCAAGGCGGCGAACGAGGCGGGCCTCAACGTCAGGTTCTTCACCTACTACGCCAACAACACCGGCACGCCCACCGCGCTCGGCGCCGGCGCGGCCGGCCGCGTGTACTTCGTGGGGTATGGCTACCCGAACATGCCGGGGACGATCCGGAAATACATGGACGACTTCCACGCGAAGTTCAACGACGACTTCTACATCGCCGACATCTACTCCGAGCTGCAGTTCCTGTCCGAGGCGATGGCCAAGGCGAAGTCGACCGACCCGGTGAAGGTCGCCGCGGCGATGGAAGGCATGAAGCTCAAGAGCTACAACGGCGACGTCGAGATGCGCAAGACCGACCACCAGCTGCAGCAGCCGCTGTGGATCTCGGTCTGGCAGAAGACGGACGCGAAGAACCCGGTCGCGGTCGAGAACACCGGCTACACCTTCGCGCCGGTCGCGGCCTACGACGCGTACGTGGCGAGCACCCCGACGTCCTGCCAGATGAAGCGACCGGGCTGAACGCCGCGCGCGCCGCAACCCAACGCATCGACGCCGGTTGGACCAGACCGTCATCAACATCCTCAACGGCCTGAGCTCCGGGCTGTTGCTGTTCATGCTGAGCTCGGGGCTCACGCTGATCTTCAGCATGATGGGCGTGCTGAACTTCGCGCACGCCGGCTTCTACATGCTGGGGGCGTACATCGGTTATTCGCTGTCGCGCGTCGTCGGGTTCTGGCCCGCGCTGGTGCTCGCGCCGCTGGTGGTCGGCGCGATGGGCGCGGCCTTCGAGCGTGCGTGCTTGCGGCGCGTCCACAAGTTCGGCCACGTGCCGGAACTGCTCGTGACCTTCGGGCTCAGCTACCTGATCCTCGAGGTCGTGCAGCTCGTGTGGGGCCGCGCGTCGCTCGCGTTCGACCCGCCGCCGCTGCTCGCGCAGCCGGCGTTCACGCTGGTGCAGTCGGCGCAGCATGGCCTGTCGTTTGTCTTCGGGCGCGCGCCGGCGGACGTCTGCGCCGCGGCCGCCTGCACCAACTTCCCGGCGACGCGAAGCTTCATGATGGCCGTCGCACTGCTGATGCTGCTGGCGCTGTGGCTGCTGCTCAAGCACACGCGCGTCGGCCTCGTGATCCAGGCGGCGTTGACGCATCCGGAGATGGTCGAGGCGCTGGGCCACAACGTGCCGCGCGTGTTCATGCTGGTCTTCGGCGCGGGCTGCGCGCTCGCCGGGCTGGCCGGCGTGATCGGCGGCACGACCTTCGTCACCGAGCCGTCGATGGCCGCGGGCGTCGGCTCGATCCTGTTCGTCGTCGTGGTGGTCGGCGGCACCGGCTCGCTGGTCGGGGCGTTCGTCGGCTCGCTGCTGATCGGGTTGCTGCAGACGGTGCCGCTGACGGTCGACAAGTCGCTGGTCGACGCGGCCGCCGCGGCGGGTTGGGCGGTCGCGCCGGACGGCGTGCTCTATCCGCTGATGAAGCTGACGCTGGCGCAGGTCGCGCCGATCCTGCCGTACCTGCTGCTGGTGCTGATCCTGATCTTCCGGCCGCGCGGGTTGTTCGGGACGCGCGAATGACGCCGTCGCACAGCTTCCACTTCAAGCCGTGGAACGTCGGACGCTTCATGGTGTGGGGCGGCTACGCGCTGGTGCTGATCGTCGCGCCGCTGGTGTTCCGCAGCAGCCTGTCGCAGACGCTGCTGTCGCAGATGGGCATCGCGATCATCGCCTGCCTCGCGTACAACATCCTGCTGGGGCAGGGCGGCATGCTCAGCTTCGGGCACGCGGTCTACAGCGGGCTGGGCGGCTTCCTCGCGATCCATGCGCTGAACCAGGTCGGCGCCGGCACGCTGCACCTGCCGGTGAGCCTCGTGCCGCTGGTGGGCGGCGCGGCGGGGCTGTTCTTCGCGGCGCTGCTCGGGTTCGTGACGACGCGCAAGTCCGGCACCACCTTCGCGATGATCACGCTGGGCATCGGCGAGCTGGTGTGGTCGATGTCGCTGATGCTGCCCGAGTTCTTCGGCGGCGAAGGTGGCGTCACGAGCGATCGCGTCGTCCCCCCGGCCGCATTCGGCATCACGTTCGGGCCGCAGATCCAGGTCTACTACCTGATCGCGCTGTACTGCTTCGTCTGCACGGGCCTGATGTTCGCGTTCACCCGTACGCCGCTCGGGCGCATGCTCAACGCGGTGCGCGACAACCCCGAGCGCGTCGCCTTCATCGGCTACGACACGCAGCGCGTGCGCTGGTTCGCCTTCATGATCTCGGGCCTGTTCGCCGGCATCTCGGGCGGGCTCGCGGCGATCAACTTCGAGCTCGCGACGGCCGAGGTCGTCGGTGCGCAGCGCTCGGGCGCTTACCTGCTGTTCACGTTCATCGGCGGCGCGTCGGCGTTCTTCGGGCCCATCATCGGCGGCGTGCTGATGGTGCTCGCCACCGTGGTGCTGTCGGAACTGACCAAGGCGTGGCTGTTCTACCTCGGCCTCGCCTTCCTGCTGATGGTGATGTACGCGCCGGGCGGGGTCGCGAGCCTCGTCCTGGCCAACCTGCGGCTGGCTGCGCACCGCAGGCTGAAGCCGCTGCTGCCCGGCTATGCCGCGCTCGCCGGCGCGGGCGCGCTGGTGCTCGTCGGCGCGAGCGCGATGATCGAGATGCTGTACCACCTCGAGCTGAACCAGGCGCTCGGGCCGGTGATGAAGTTCGGCGGCGTATCGCTCGACGCGAAGGGCGCCGCGGCCTGGATCGGCGCGGCCGTGTTGCTGGCGATCGGCCTCGTGCTGTTCGAGCTCGCCCGCCGCCGCTTCCGCCGGCGCTGGGACGACGCGCAGGCCGACATCGAGCGCGAACAGAAGCGCCGGGAGGCCGCATGAGCGAGACCCGCATCGCGCTGGAGCTGCGCGACGTCTGCAAGCGCTTCGGCAAGACCGAGATCATCCGCGGCGCCGCGCTCGAGGTGCGCGCGGGCGAACGCGTGGCGATCATCGGGCCCAACGGCGCGGGCAAGTCGACGCTGTTCAACCTGATCAGCGGCCGTTTCGCGCCGAGCTCGGGCGAGATCCGCCTGAACGGCCAGCGCATCGACGGCCTCGCGCCGCACCGCATCAACCGGATGGGCCTCGCGCGCAGCTTCCAGGTCAGCAACCTGTTCACGCACCTGTCGGTATTCGAGAACCTGCGCTGCGCGCTGCTGTGGTCGCTCGGCTACCGCTATGCGTTCTGGCGCTTCCTCGCGAGCCTGCGCGACGCCAACGAGCGCGCGGAGGAGCTGATGGCGATGCTGCAGCTCGATCGCCGCCGCGACGTGCTCGCGATGAACCTCACCTACGCCGAGCAGCGCGCGCTCGAGATCGGCCTGACCATCGCCGGCGGCGCCGACGTCGTGCTGCTGGACGAGCCCACCGCGGGCATGAGCCAGAGCGAGACGCGCCGATTCGTGCAGCTGATCCGCGAGGTGACGGCCGGCAAGACGCTGCTGACCGTGGAACACGACATGGGTGTCGTGTTCGGACTCGCCGACCGCATCGCCGTGCTGGTGTACGGCGAGGTCATCGCCTTCGACACGCCCGAGGCCGTACGCGCCGACCCCCGCGTGCAGGAGGCGTACCTCGGCTCCCTGGATTCGCAGGCCCGGGCGCAATCGCAGGCGGAGGACGCGTGATGCTCAGGCTCGACAAGCTCCACGCGTTCTACGGCAAGAGCCACGTGCTGCACGGCGTGACGCTGGACGTCGCGCCGGGCGAGA
>JASLEM010000242.1 GCA_030151165.1 Burkholderiaceae bacterium | reverse complement strand
CCAGCGCGCCCAGGCTGCGCGCCGACAGCCCGCCGGCGTTCAGGCACACCGAGCCCGCCGGGAAGCTCGCCGCGGCCATGCCCGTGTAGTGCATGCCGCAGATCGCCAGGCCCATCGCGACGGCCGCGCCGATCTGGAAGTGCAGCGCGCGCGCGGCGCTCGCCTTGCGCAGCCAGAAGAAGATCTCGAGCGCCGTCGCCGACGCGCAGATCGCGATGACGACCGATGCCACGACGGTCGTCCACGACCAGGTGATGCCCGGCGCGATGTCGAGCGCGGCCATGCCCAGGTAGTGCATCGCCGAGATGCCCAGGCCCATCGCGAGCGCGCCGCCGCTCACGTGCTGCCAGCGCAGCTTGTCGCGGCTCGCGACCCAGAGCGCGATCGCCGACGAGCCGACCCCCGCGACCCACGACACGAAGGTCATCCCCGCGCCGTAGCCGAGCTCGATCGGCAGCGAGAACGCGAGCATGCCGACGAAGTGCATGCACCAGATGCCGCTGCCCATCGCGAACGAGCCGCCGACCAGCCAGTGCAGCGCGGCACGCTTGTCGGGGCCGCGCACGCGCTTGGCCAGGTCGAGGCCGACGTACGACGCGAAACTCGCGATCAGCAGCGAACAGGCGACGACCCACGGGTCGTAGGAAGAGGGCAGCATGGCTTGGACGACGTTCTTTCAGGCGCGCCCGACGCCAGCGGCGCCAGGGGTTCCCAGGGAACGTCTTCGGCGTTTCTGTCGCGAACCTGAGCGTTTTCCCTCAGTCCGCCGGCCGCGGCGTGACACCTTGCACGCGCGCGGCCGACGCGCGCTCAGCGCTCAGGAGCGCACGTACGCGTAGCCGGATAGCTGGCGGCGGATCAGCTCGACGACGCCCGAGGCCACGGTGTCGACGCCCTGCACGAGGTCGGCTTCCTCGAGATGCGCGCCGCGCATCGAGTTGCGGCATCCGACCACGTGCACGCCGCTGGCGACGGCCGCGGCGACCTTGTCCGCCACGGGCGAATCCTTCTTGAGCATCGCGATGGCCGGGCCGTAGACGACGAGCTCGAAGTCGGCCTTGTCCTTGCCGATGCCGTCGAGCGCGTTGGCGATGTTGGCGAGCGTCAGGTTCCACTTCTGCGGATCGCTGTCGCTGACGGCGAAGATCGCGCGCTGCTTCTCGACCGTGGCCGGGGCGGACGCCGCCGGCGCTTCGGCCGTTGCGGCCGGCGACGCGCCTTGCGCGGCGGCGAGCGCGGACAGCAGGCCGAGGGCCAGGGCACTGACGTGGCGGACGAGCAAGGCAGGCATGGAGGATTCCCGGTTCTTGAGGGACGATGCGCGGCGATCGGCGGGATGCCGCAGGTCGCCGCCGCGAGCAGGTTGCGAGCTTAACGCGGGCCGTGTGACGACGGTGTCGCGCGCAGGGTCATGGTCGCCGCCGCTGCTGTCCGGCTCGATGATTGCTACGCTTGCGCACCGCCGGGCGGCGCCCGGCTCCCGAACGTCCCGCGAAAGCCTCCGACATGAGCTCGAACATCGCCACCCCGCCGACCCGCCCGTTCGCCACCGAGGCGCATGCCAAGGCCTCGAAGTTCGGCACGGTGCTGCGCGTGACGAGCGGCAACTTCCTGGAGATGTTCGACTTCTTCCTGTACGGCCTCTACGCCGACGACATCGCGAAGGCGTTCTTCCCGAGCGCGAACTACTACGTCTCGCTGATGGTCACCTTCGCGACCTTCGGCGCCGGCTTCCTGATGCGCCCGCTCGGCGCAGTGATCCTCGGCTCGTACATCGACCGCATCGGCCGCCGCCGCGGCCTGATCCTGACGCTCGCGCTGATGGCCTGCGGCACCGTGCTGATCGCCTGCGTGCCGGGCTACGCGACGATCGGCTGGCTCGCGCCCTTCCTCGTCGTGGTCGGCCGGCTGGTGCAGGGCTTCTCGGCGGGCGTCGAGCTGGGCGGGGTGTCAGTCTACCTGTCGGAGATGGCCACGCCGGGCCACAAGGGCTTCTACGTGAGCTGGCAGTCGGCCAGCCAGCAGGCCGCGATCATGGTGGCGGCGGCGCTCGGCTACGGCGTCAAGGTGTGGCTCGACCCCGCGGTGATCGACGCCTGGGGCTGGCGCGTGCCCTTCCTCGTCGGCTGCATGATCCTGCCGTTCGTCTTCTACATCCGGCGCTCGCTGCTCGAGACCGAGGAGTTTCTCGCGCGCAAGGTGCGGCCCACGTTCACCGAGATCCTGCACTCGATGGCCCGCAACTGGGGGCTCGTCGTCGCGGGGATGATGATGGTGGTGATGACGACGGTGTCGTTCTACCTGATCACCGTCTACACGCCGACCTTCGGCAAATCGGTGCTGAAGCTGGGCACGACCGACGCGCTGGTCGTCACGTTCTGCGTCGGGCTGTCGAACTTCATCCTGCTGCCGATCATGGGCGCGCTGTCCGACCGCGTGGGCCGCTGGCCGCTGCTGGTCGGCTTCACGGTGCTGACGCTGTTCACGGCGTATCCGGCGCTGTCGTGGCTCGTCTCCGCGCCGTCGTTCCAGCGCATGCTGGCCACCGAGCTGTGGCTGTCCTTCCTCTACGCCAGCTACAACGGCGCGGCGGTGGTCGCGCTCACCGAGGTGATGCCGCCGCACGTGCGCACGGTGGGCTTCTCGCTCGCGTACGCGCTCGCCACGGCGATCTTCGGCGGCTTCACGCCGACGGTGTCGACCTGGCTCATCCACACGACCGGCGACCGCGCCGCGCCCGGCTGGTGGATGAGCGCCGCCGCCGCGTGCGGGCTGGCCGCGACGGTGCTGCTGTATCGCGGGATCGTCAAGGAGCGTTGAGGCGGCGCTCCGGCGCTGCAGGCGGCCGTTCGCGTCGCGCGTGTCGTGTCGTGTCGCGCGCGTTGCGGGAATGTTGCTTGCCTTGGGGGGCGATGCTCCGACTCCGCCATCGCCATCGCCCCACCACGCCCCGCGCCGCCGTCGCGCTCGCCGCCTTCGGCGTGCTCTGCGCGAGCCCCGCGGCGTACGCGCAATACCGCGAGCCCGCGCCGACCGCGCCCGAGCACGCCGCGCGCGCGGCCGATCCGCCGACCGGCGAGAAGAGCGTCGCGATTCCCGCGCTCGAGATCATCGGCTTCGACCTCACGCTCAGCAACCTCGACCGCGCGTTCAGCCGCTCGCACGACTACGACGTCAGCTTCCACTCGATCGAGCACAACCTGCGCGGCCCGTGGGTCACCGACAACGACCCGTTCCAGATCAACCAGTTCGGCCATCCGTACCAGGGCTCGATCTACCACGGCATCGCGCGCTCGATGGGGCTGAACTACTGGGAGGCGTCGGCGATGACCTTCGCCGGCAGCGCGTGGTGGGAGATCACCGGCGAGAAGACGCCGCCGTCGAAGAACGACCAGGTC
>JASLEM010000232.1 GCA_030151165.1 Burkholderiaceae bacterium | reverse complement strand
AACCGGCTGCTGCACGACCAGGGCGACGTGCTGGTGCGCATCGTGCGCCAGGCGACGCTGCAGGTCGACGACGTCGAGGACAAGCTGCTCGTCGGCCGCCCCGGCGACCAGCGCGGCGAGCTCGGCAAGCTGCGCCGCGTGCTGGTGCGCCTGCAGCGCCTGCTCGCGCCCGAGCCTGGCGCGCTGTTCCGCCTGCTGCGCCAGCCGCCGCCGTGGATGACCGAGCGCGACCTCGACGAGCTGCGCCAGGCGACCGAGGAATTCGCGCTCGTGATGCACGACCTCTCGGCGCTGCAGGAACGCATCAAGCTGCTGCAGGACGAGATCGCCGCGCAGGTCGGCGAGCACACGAACTCGAGCGTGTTCACGCTGACGGTGGTGACGGTGCTGGCGCTGCCGATCAACCTCGTCGCCGGCTTGCTGGGCATGAACGTCGGCGGCATCCCGCTGGCGCAGAACCCGAACGGCTTCGTGTGGGTCGCGGTGATCGTGGCGACCGTGACGGTGATCGCCGGCTGGCTCGCGTTCCGGCATCGGCGGGACTAGCCCGCCGCCGCCGCGCCGTTCAGCGCGCGGAGACCTGCGGCGCGACCGCCGCGTCCTGCGCGGTCAGCGCCTTCAGCTCGGCCTGCGCGCCGACGTACTCGTGGAACGCGGGCGGGCATTCGGCGATCGTCATGCGGAACAGGTCGAGCGCCTCGGCGCGGCGAAAGCGTAGCAGCGCGTCCTCGCCGAGGTAGAAATGGGCCTCGCAGACCTGCGACTGGTCGTCGTTCGCCTGCGCGGCGCGCGCGGCCTCGAGCAGCTTGTCGCCGTCCAGCCGGCCGAGGTAGAAGTCGATCACCGGCATCGGCCACGGCGCGGTGTAGCCGGGGATCGAGCCCGGGCCCAGGCTGCCGCGCGCGGGCTCGGGGCCTTCGGCGCGGGCGAGCGCCATGTAGCGCCACAGCAGCCAGTACGCGCCGTCGCCGGCGCCGGCCGACGGCTTCGCGAGCGAGGCCGCGCTCGAGGTGAACTGGCGCGCGAGGAACTGCGTGCCGCCGATGAGGAAGGGGTCGTCCGCGCGCGGCTCGATGCGGTGCGCGAGCTGCAGGTCGGCCAGCGCGTCGTCGTAGCGGCCCGAGACCGTCGTGATCGAGGCGCGCAGGCGCAGCGCGTCGGGCGAGCGGGGCGAGAGCCGCAGCGCCTGCGTGACGTCCGCGGTGGCACCGTCGACGTCGCTCTTCGCGAAACGGGCCGTGCCGCGGAGCTCGTAGCCGCCGTGCGCGTCGGGCCGTTGCGCGATCACGCGGCCGGCGTCGGCGATCGCGTCGTCGAACTTGCGCGAGGCCAGCGACATCTCGCCGTGCAGCATGTTCACGCCGACGTCGTCCGGCGTGTCGCGCAGCGCCTGCTTCAGTCGCTCGGGCGACGCGGGCGCCTTGGCCGCCAGGCGGAGGCCGGCGTGGGCGACGGCGAAGCGGAGGTCGTTCGGCTCGAACTGGTCGGCCTTGGCGAGGTCCGACAGCGCGATGTCGGTGTGGCCGGCCGCGCGTTCGGCGGTCGCGTGGCGCAGGTAGCCCAGCGCGCAGGCCAGGTTCACGCGCTTGTCGGCACCGGGCGCGAGGCACTGGGGCGGGATGCCACCGCGCGGCGCGGAGGCGGACGCGGCAGGCGCGGCCGTCGGCTCGGGCGGTGCCAGTTCGGTCGGGGGCTCGGGTTCGGCCGCGGGCGCCGGTTCCTGGGCGACGACCGCCGTGGCCGCGACGAGCGGCAGCAGGGCGGCGATCAGGGGGCGGAGCAGGCGGGCGGCAGGAGTCATCGAAGGATCGGAACGGGCGCGCGGCGCGGCGCGGGGAAGGCCATCTTCCCATGCCGCTGCGCGACAGGGTTGCAGGGGTGGATCGCCGTTCCCGCCGACAGTTCCCTCGGGTCAACCCGGCCGGCCGACGCGGTACCAGACGTCGCCCGGCGCGGGGTCGCCGTCGAACGGCGCGCGCTCGACCCGCGTCATGCCGACCTTCTCCAGCACGTGGCGCGAGGCCCGGTGCCGCTCGTCGACCATCGCCCAGATCTCGTCGAGCCCCAGCACGCGCCAGCCGCGGTCGACCGCGAAGCGCGCCACCTCCGTCGCGACGCCGCGACCCCAGGCGGACGTCGCGAAGCGGTAGCCGAGGTTCATGCGCTCGACGCCGCCGTACGGCTTGAACGAGAGCCCCGCGAAGCCGATCACCTCGGCGGGTCGCTCGCGCAGGCTCACCGCCCACGACCCGCAGCCGCGCTCGCGCCAGTGCGCGACGCGCGCGGCGATGGCCGCCTCGGCCGCGGCCACGTCGGCGAGCGGGCCGTGCGGGTTGAAGAGGTTGGTGGCCGGGTCGCCGAAGATCGCGAAGTAGGCCGGCACGTCGGCCGGCGTCGGGCGGCGCAGGAACAGGCGCGCGGTGTGGAGGCGGTCGATATCGTCGGGATCGGGCATGGTCGGCGGAGAAATCCGCAGTAGTCTATGCCTGTGTCCGATTTTCCCGGCCTCGCCGGCGCTGCCGCAGATCCGTGTCCGCGAGATTCCAGGGAGCGCGGGAGCTGGTTTCGCCAGGCCCGTCGCGGAGCGCCCCCTCGGGGGGGCAGCGAGCGCGAGCGAGCGTGGGGGTCAATAAATCTCGGGAACCATCATTTCTGCGGGCACGGCCTGGCGCGAGTAGTGCTCATGGCGAACGCGTTCCGGCAGGTGCACTTCCGGATGCTCGATCTCGGTGTACTCGAACTGGCTCAGCAAGTGGTGGATCGCGTTCAGGCGCGCGGCCTTCTTGTCGACCGCCTGCACGACCCACCACGGCGACTCGGCGCTGTGCGTGCGCTGGAGCATCACCTCCTTGGCCTTCGTGTACTCCTCCCACAGGCGGCGCGACTCGAGGTCCATCGGGCTCAGCTTCCACTGCTTGAGCGGGTCGTGGATGCGGCCCAGGAAGCGCAGGTGCTGCTCGTCGTCGGTGATCGAGAACCAGTACTTGATCAGCTTGATGCCCGAGCGCTGGATCATGTGCTCGAACGACGGCACCGAGCGGAAGAACTCTTCGTATTCCTCGTCGGTGCAGAAGCCCATCACGCGCTCCACGCCGGCGCGGTTGTACCAGCTGCGGTCGAACAGCACGATCTCGCCCGCGGCCGGCAGGTGCGCCGCGTAGCGCTGGAAGTACCACTGCGTGCGCTCGCGGTCGTTCGGCGCGGGCAGGGCGACGGTGCGGCAGACGCGCGGGTTGAGCCGCTGCGTGATGCGCTTGATGACGCCGCCCTTGCCGGCGGCGTCGCGGCCCTCGAACAGGATCACGACCTTCTGCCGCGTGCTCGCGACCCAGTCCTGCAGCTTGACGAGCTCGCCCTGCAGCCGGAACAGCTCGCGGAAGTACTTGACGCGCTGCGCGGCGTCCTCGTTGCTGGCGTCGAGCGGATCGGCGACGAGACGGTCTTCCATCTCCATCTCGATCTCCTCGTCGTAGCCGTCGATGAGCTCGCGCTCGATGCGGCGGCGCATCGCGTCCTGGTCGAAGAGTGCGTTCATGGTGTCTTGCTTTCGATCGGAGGGCGGTCGGGTCAGAACAGGTGCACGAAGATCCAGTACAGGCTCCCGGACAACAGCATCGCGGCCGGCAGCGTCAGCACCCAGGCCATGATGAGGTTGCGGATCGTCGACCACTGCAGGCCCGAGCCGTTCGCGGCCATCGTGCCCGCGACGCCGGACGACAGCACGTGCGTCGTCGACACCGGCAGGCCGAAGTTGTCGGCCGCGCCGATCGTGAACATCGCGACGAGTTCGGCCGACATGCCTTGCGCGTAGGTCATGTGCGTCTTGCCGATCTTCTCGCCGACCGTCACGACGATGCGCTTCCAGCCGATCATCGTGCCCAGGCCCAGCGCGATCGCGACCGCGACCTTGACCCACAGCGGGATGAACTTGGTCGCCGCGTCGATCTGCGTCTTGAACGCCTTCAGGTTGGCCTTGGTGTCGGCGTCGAAGGTGACGTGGGTGTCCTTGTCCAGCAGGCGGATGGTCTCGGAGACGAGGTACATGTCGTTGCGGACGTTCGGCACGGCGGCGGCGGGCACCTTGGCCAGCGTGTCGTGCTGGCGCACCTGGTCGCCGATGCTGCCCGCGACCGACGCGAGCGACGGGATCAGGTCGGGCGTGACCTGCTTGGTGCGGATGTACAGCGTCAGCGGCTTGGCCGGATCGGCCGGCGCGGTGCCCGGGTAGGCGCGCTGCAGCGAGCCCTGCGTGGCCTGCGCCATCGCGGCGAACGCCGTGGTCTGGTCGACGGGCATCGCACGGTTCAGCGCGTACGAGATCGGCACCGTCCCGACGAGGATCAGCATGATCAGGCCCATGCCCTTCTGGCCGTCGTTCGAGCCGTGCGAGAACGACACGCCCGTGCACGTCAGCACCAGCATGCCGCGGATCCACCACGGCGGCGGCTCGCTGCCCTTGGGCGCCTCGTACAGCGCCTTGTTCTTCACGAACGCGCGCAGCGCGAGCAGCAGCAGCGCCGAGCAGACGAAGCCGACCAGCGGCGACAGCAGCAGCGCCTCGCCGATCTTGGTCGCCTGCGCCCAGTCCACGCCGCTCGTGCCGTCGCGGCCGTGCATCAGCGCGTTGGCCACGCCCACGCCGATGATCGAGCCGACCATCGTGTGCGACGACGACGCCGGCAGGCCCAGCCACCACGTGCCGAGGTTCCACGTGATCGCGGCGAGCAGCAGCGCGAACACCATCGCGAAGCCCGAGCCCGAGCCGACCTGCAGGATCAGCTCCACCGGCAGCAGCGAGATGATGCCGAAGGCGACCGCGCCGCTCGAGACCAGCACGCCGAGGAAGTTGAACAGCCCCGACCACACGACCGCGAACTGCGGCGGCAGCGAGTTCGTGTAGATCACGGTCGCGACCGCGTTGGCGGTGTCGTGGAAGCCGTTGACGAACTCGAAGCCGAGCGCGATCAGCAGCGCCAGGCCCAGCAGCACGAACGGCCAGACCGTGGTCACGTTCTCGCCGCTGGCGCCGTAGTCGGTCGCGATGCTGTACGCGACGTAGCCCAGGCCGCCCAGCAGCAGCAGCGCGAACACCGCCCACGTCCCCTTGCCGGCCTTCTGGTCGAACTTTCTCGCAGGCACGGCCCCCGGCCCGATGGCACCCGGCATCGCCGCGGAACTCACGTTGGTGTTCATGTCGACCCTCATCCATCTCAATTGACAGCGTTCCATGGTCGGGCTCGCATGTGACAGGCGGGTGACAGCGGAGTGAGGGATCGATGTCGGCCGCCCGCCACGCCGCGCGGCGCCGGGGCGGCCTCCGGGTCGATCGGGATGGAAGCGGTCCCGCGGTCGAGCGACAATACGTTCATGCGTATCGTGATCCTTGGCAATGCGGGTTCGGGCAAGTCGACGCTGGCGAAGTCGCTGGCGCGCGCGCGGCGCGTGCCGATGCTCGATCTCGACACCCTCGTCTGGGAGCCCGAGCAGATCGCCGTCCAGCGCGACGACGACATCGTGCGGGCCGACCTCGCGCAGTTCTGCCGCGAGTCCGACCAGTGGGTGATCGAGGGCTGCTACGGCGACCTGATCCGCGCCACGCTGCCCAACGCGCCGCTGCTGATCTTCCTCGACCCCGGCCGCGACGCCTGCCTCGCCAACTGCCGCACCCGCCCTTGGGAGCCGCACAAGTACCGCTCGAAGGCGGAGCAGGACGCGCACCTCGAGCCGCTGCTCGACTGGGTGGCCGGCTACTACCGGCGCGGCGGGCCGATGTCGCTCGCCGGCCATCGCGCGGTGTTCGACGGCTACCGCGGCCCGAAACGGCGCATCGCGCACCTGCGCGAGCTCGAGGAACTGGCCTTCGCGGGCGTCGTCGCCGAGGAGCCCGTCGCGCGGCCGAAGCTGCTGACGCGCACGCGCTCGCTCGCGCTGCCCCCGCTGTCGCGCTGAACGTCCGGCCTCGCCTCGCTCGGCGGGGCACCGGCCTTGCCGGTCAACGGGTTCATGCAACCCGGGAGACGACGATGGCGAATCTGGCCGCAGGCGACAAGGTGCGATGGAACACGTCGCAGGGCCCGACGACGGGCGAGGTGGCGCGCACCGTCACGTCGACGACGCACGTGAAGGGGCACGTCGCGAAGGCGTCGCCCTCCCATCCGGAGGTGATGGTACGCAGCGCGAAGTCCGGCAAGACCGCGGTGCACGAGCGTGCCGCGCTGAAGAAGGTGCGCTGAGATGGCGGCCCCGCACGCCCATCCGGCGTCGGGCGCGCCCGCGCGCCACGCGCCCGCGCGCGAGGCCGGCGCGCAGGACGAGGACGACGCCACGGTGCGCGCCTTCCGCGACGCGGTCAACCTGTCGCCGTCCGCGCTGGAGAAGTGGCTCGCGACGGCCGAGTCGAAGTCGGTCGGCATCACGCACGGCGACGACGGCGAATCGGTCGGCCACCATTCCGGGCGGCGCATCGTCGGGCTGCTGCACAAGCGGCGCGACGAGCTGAGCGCGTCCGATCTCGCGCACATGCGCAAGGTCGTCGGCTACGTGCACCGGCACCTGGCGCAGCGGCCGGCCGGCGACATCCGCGACACGCCGTGGCGCTGGTCGCTGATGAACTGGGGGCACGACCCCGCTAAGGACTGACCGGGCGCCGTTCTTGCCGTGCGCGGTGCGTCGCCTCTCCACGCCCGCCGCCGCCATGATCCCCACTTTCGACCGCATCGACCACCTCCACATCCACGTCGCCGACCGCAACAAGGCGGAGCAGTGGTACGCCGACGTGATGGGCTTCCGGCGCATGCCCGAGCTCGAGTCCTGGGCCGACGGCGGCCCGCTGATGCTGCACAACTCGTCGGGCACGGTGCGCATCGCGCTGTTCGAGTCGGCGCGCTCGCCAGGCAAGTCGACCACCGCGCTCGTCGCGAGCCCGGAGGAGTTCGTCGCGTGGCGGCAGCACCTGATCGAGCGGCTGAAGCGCCCGGTCGAGCCCGAGGATCACCAGCTCGCGTGGTCGCTCTATTTCGACGACCCGGACGGCAACACGTGGGAGATCACGTCGTACCAGCACGCGGTGATCGCGACGATGCTGCAGCCGGCGGGCACCTGAGCGTCCGGGCCGGCGGCGGGCGCGCTGCTCACTTCGCGAGCGTCTCCGCGAGGTACGACGCCGACAGCGTCCCCTTCGCCTTCGCCGCGGGCATCAGCGTCGGATAGAACTGCACGAAGGTGGTGTCGACGGCGGCGTGCTTCTCGTGGCACGAATAGCAGTCGACGTCGCGCGGGATCATCGCGGCCGGCGTGGCGTCGTCGCCGTCGAACGCGAAGAACGCCCACTTGCCGGGAAAGCGCGCCTCGTCCTTGACGTGCACTTCGTGGCCCATGACGTCGGCGTCCTGGTACTGGCCCGCCTTGTTGATCGAGCCGCGCGTCTGGCCGCCGCGGGTCTCGATGACGATGGTCGTGCCGTCGGGCCACGTGCCGGTCTTCAGGTACGCGTGGTACGCCTCGGGATTCACGAACACGTTGTCGAACATATGGTGGCCCATCTTCGAGTTCGCGCTGTAGCTCATGTCGAGGCCGCTCGTGAGATAGATCCACTCGCGGTAGTTCGCGGGCAGCTTGAGCTTGTCGTCGACGTAGGCCGGCGCGTCGATCGCCGCCGTGGCCGCGGCGACGGCGGCGGGGTTGGCGACGTTCGCGGCGGGCTGGGCGAGGGCGACGTGGCAGGCCGCGCCGAGGGCGGCGGCCACGGTGAGGAAGAAGATGTTTCGCATGCCGCCATGGTGCGTGGCGGGCTTCGCGAAGACGAGCCCGTTGCC
>JASLEM010000222.1 GCA_030151165.1 Burkholderiaceae bacterium | reverse complement strand
GAGCATCGAGAACTCGCCGGTGGTCAGCGCGATCGGCTCGCCTTCCTTGGTCAGGCGGCGCAGCGACAGGTCGAACTCGAAGTCGCCGAACTGCACGACCTGCGCGTCCTTGGCCGGCGCGCCCGGCGCTTCCTGCGGCGGACGGCGGCGCAGCACCGCGTGCACGCGGGCGAGCAGCTCGCGCGGGTTGAAGGGCTTGGGCAGGTAGTCGTCGGCACCGACCTCGAGGCCGACGATGCGGTCGACGTCCTCGACCTTGGCGGTCAGCATGATGATCGGCGTGCGGTCGCCGGCGGCGCGTAGGCGGCGGCAGATCGACAGGCCGTCCTCGCCCGGCAGCATCAGGTCGAGCACGATCAGGTCGATGTTCTCGCGCGTCATCAGCCGGTTGAGCGCCTTGCCGTCTTCGGCGAGCAGGACGTCGAAGCCTTCCTGGCTGAGATAGCGACGCAGGAGGTCGCGGATGCGGGCGTCGTCGTCGACGACGACGATGCGGTCTTGGCGGGTGCCCGGAATGGCCGACATGGCGTCTCCAAATTTGTAACAGGCCCGATTCTGCGGGGTCGAAACGGCGATTCCGCGGTTTCGGGCCTGGGGCTGACTCTCTGTTACAAATCTTGCCACGACGACACGGCCATCGCCACCCCTTCCTGGCTATCGCCCCGTTCAACCCGCATGATTCGCTCCATTCCGCTTTTCTAATGAGTCCCATGAGCCATCGAATGAACGTCATCCTGAAGAAGTCGCTTCTGGCCGTCGCCTGCGCGTTGCCGCTGCTGTCCGTCGCCGTGCCTGCCTCGGCGCAGGTCGTCGCGCCGCAGCCCGAAGGCGTGCTGTCGTTGACCAGCAGCGCAAGCGTCCAGGTGCCCAACGACTGGATCTCGGTGCAGTTCTCGACCAGCCGCGACGGCGCCGACTCGGCCGCCGTGCAGGCCGCGCTGAAGAGCGCGCTGGGCGCTGCGCTCGAGCAGGCCAACCGCGTCGCGAAGCCGGACGGCCACGTGGAGGTGCAGGGCGGCGGCTTCTCGCTGCAGCCGCGCTTCGACGCCAAGGGCCGCATCAACGGCTGGACGGGCTCGACGCAGATGAACGTGCAGGGCCGCGACATGGCGACGATCGCCGCGCTCGCCGGCCAGGTCACGTCGATGAACGTCTCGAGCCTGGACTACAGCGTGTCGCGCGAGGCGCGCGAGAAGGTCGAGGGCGACGTCACGGCCCAGGCCATCGCGCGCTTTCGGGCGCAGGCCGGCGCGTACGCGAAGGCGTTCGGCTACGGCAGCTTCGCGGTGCGCGAAGTGAACGTGCAGACCGACACCGGCACGCCGCCGCCGCCCCGGCCGATGATGGCGCGCGCGATGGCGGTGTCGGCGAGCAGCGACCTGCCCGTCGCCGCGGGCACGGGCACGGTCACGGCCAACGTGAACGGCTCGGTGCAGCTGAAGTAGAAGCGTCGCGGCCGCGCGCCGCAGATGCTTATGCGCGACGCCGAGTGCGGTTTATGAGCTTCCTCGGCTTGCGGCGCCTTGCTGCTTGCTACGATCGTCGGTGAGACGTCCTCACCCTCGAAAGCCGCCGCGATGACCGAACCCCGCCTCCGCCATGTCCCGTGCCTCGCGCCCGAGGGCCTGCACCGCATGGCGTACTGGGAGTGGGGCGACGCCGCGAACCCGCGCGTGCTGGTCTGCGTGCACGGGCTGTCGCGCCAGGGCCGCGACTTCGACACGCTGGCCCGCGCGCTCGAGGGCGAGTTCCGCGTCGTCTGCCCGGACGTCGTGGGCCGCGGCCGGTCCGACTGGCTGAAGACGCCGTCGTCGTACGCGATCCCGCAGTACGTCGCGGACATGGTCACGCTGCTCGCACGGCTCGATGCGCGGGAAGTGCACTGGGTCGGCACGTCGATGGGCGGGCTGATCGGGCTCGGGCTCGCGTCGCTCGAGCACTCGCCGATCGCGCGGCTCGTGCTGAACGACGTCGGCCCGGCGATCGAGTACGCCGCGCTGCAGCGCATCGGCACCTACCTCGGCATGCCGGTGCACTGGACGTCGATGGACGAGGCCGCCGACCAGTTGCGCGCGATCTCGCTCGGCTTCGGCCCGCACTCGCGCGAGGAGTGGATGGCGTTGTCGCGGCCGCAGGCCGTCCCCGATGGCGACGGGTTCAAGCCGCACTACGACCCGGCGATCGCCGTGCCGTTCCGCGCCATCACGCCCGAGCTCGCGGCCGCGGGCGAGGCGATGCTGTGGCAGGCGTACGACCGCGTGCGCTGCCCGACGCTGGTGCTGCGCGGCGCGGAGTCCGACCTGCTGTCGCGCGACACCGCCGCCGCGATGACCACGCGCGGCCCGCGCGCCCGCGTGCACGAGATCGCCGGCGTGGGCCACGCGCCGACGCTGGTGCATGCCGACCAGGTCGCGGTCGTGCGCGAGTTCCTGCTCGCGCCCGCGGCCGAGGCGCCGCGCACGCCATGAAGACGCAATCCTCCGCCGCGACGGCCGACGACGCGCCGGCGATCGTGCGCATCGTCGACGCCGACATGGCGCTCGCGGCGCCGCAGGCCGCGGCGTCGGACGCCGCGGGCACCGCCCCGGCCGACGCGGACGCGCTCGGCGTCGCCGCGCTCGTGCGCGCCCGGGCGTTCTCCGAGCCGCTGCTGATCGGCCGCAAGCTCGACACCGGCGAGGAGGCCTGGCCGCACGCGGAAGGCGTCGCGCAGATCCTGGCCGACCTCGGCGCCACGCCCGCGATGCAGGCCGCGGCCTTCCTCGTGTACGCGGGCGACGGGTTGCAGCGGCCGATCGAGGTCGTGGAGAAGGCCTTCGGGCCGTCGTACGCGAGCCTCGTCGACCTGACGCGCCGGCTCGTGAAGATCCAGCGCAACGCGCGGGAGGCGCAGATCGGCAAGGAACAGCGTGCGCTGCAGACCGAGCGCGTGCGCAAGATGCTGCTCGCGTTCTCGCGCGACCTGCGCGTGGTGCTGCTGCGCCTCGCGTCGCGGCTGCAGACGCTGCGCTGGTACGCCGCGACGAAGACGCCGTGCCCGCCCGAGATGGCGCGCGAGTCGCAGCAGGTCTTCGCGCCGCTCGCCAACCGGCTGGGCATCTGGCAGATCAAGTGGGAGCTGGAGGACCTGTCGTTCCGCTTCCTCGAGCCCGAGGAATACCGGCGCGTCGCGAAGCTGCTCGACGAGCGCCGCGTCGAGCGCGAGGCCGGCATCGAGACCTTCCGCTGCCAGCTCGCCGACATGCTCGCCGACGCCGGCATCCGCGCGGACATCCAGGGCCGGCCGAAGCACATCTACAGCATCTGGAAGAAGATGCGCGGCAAGGCGCTCGCGTTCGACCACGTGTTCGACATCCGCGCCGTGCGCGTGATCGTCGACGACGTCGCCGCCTGCTACGCCGTCCTCGGCCGCGTCAACGACCGATTCCGCGCGGTCGACGGCGAGTTCGACGACTACATCGCGCGGCCCAAGGCCAACGGCTACCAGTCGCTGCACACGGTCGTGCAGGACGACAAGGGCCGCGCGTTCGAGGTGCAGATCCGCACGCGCGAGATGCACGAGCACGCCGAGCACGGCGTCGCCGCGCACTGGGCCTACAAGGAGGCCGGCGTGAAGGGCTACGCCGGCGTGAGCGCGGCGGGCGCCTTCGAGGAGCAGGTGGCGCAGGCGCGCAAGGCGGTGCTGCGCCAGCTGCTGGCGTGGGAGCGCGACTTCGTCGAGACGCCGGACGAACAGCAGCACGTCACGCCCGACGACCGCATCTACGTCTTCACGCCGCAGGCCAGCGTGATCGAGCTGCCCGCGGGCGGCACGCCGGTCGATTTCGCGTACGCGCTGCACACCGACGTCGGCCATCGCTGCCGCGGCGCGCGCGTCGACGGCGTGATGGTGCCGCTGTCGACGGCCTTGCAGAACGGCCAGACGGTGGAGATCGTCACCGTGCGCGAGGGCGGGCCGTCGATGGACTGGCTCAACACCGAGCTGCACTTCCTGAAGAGCCCGCGGGCGCGCGCGAAGGTGCGCGCGTGGTTCAACGCGCTGCAGCACGAGCAGACGGTGGCCAAGGGGCGCGAGCTCGTCGAGAAGCTGTTGCAGCGCGAGGGCCGCACGGCGACCAGCCTCGAGGAGCTCGCCGGCAAGCTGGGCTTCGACGACGCGGAGGCGCTGTTCGAGGTCGTGGGCAAGGACGAATACTCGCTGCGCAACATCGAGAACCTGCTGCGCCCCGCGGAGCCGCCGGCGCCGGACGACGTCATCCAGCTCAAGCGCCCGCGCACCGGCGGCGCGACCGGCCGCGGCGGCGTGCTGGTGGTGGGCATCGACTCGCTGCTCACCACGCTCGCGAGCTGTTGCCGCCCGGCGCCGCCGGACGCCATCGGCGGCTACGTCACGCGCGGCAAGGGCGTCGCCGTGCACCGCACCGATTGCACGAACTTCCGCCACATGGCCGCGACCACGCCCGAGCGCGTGATCCCGGTGGAGTGGGGCGTGGGCCTGGACGCGCGCGAGGGCAAGGGGCTCTACGCGGTCGACGTGATCGTCGAGGCGCAGGATCGGCAAGGCCTGCTGCGCGACATCTCCGAAGTGCTGGCCAAGCAGCGCGTCAACGTCATCGGCGTGAACTCGCAGTCGACCAAGGGCGCGGCCGACCGGCGCGCGTTCATGACGTTCACGGTGGAGATCGACAACGCGGAGCGCCTGGGCCAGGTGCTGCAGCTGGTGACGCGCGTCGCCGGCGTGGAGTCCGCGCGACGGCGATGAACCGGGGCAAGCGCGCGGTCGGCGCGGCGCGCCGCTGCGCGACAATGGCGCGATGAGCTCCAACCCGTACGCCCCGCCGACCGCCGAGGTCGACGCCTCGATCCCCGACCGCGCCACGCTGCCGCCGTTCTTCGCGGTCTCGACGCTGAAGCTGGCGGTGATGTCGCTGTGCACGCTGGGCCTGTACGAGGTCTACTGGTTCTACATGAACTGGCGCGCGGTGAAGCGGCGCGACCGCTCCGACATTTGGCCCGTGCCGCGCGCGATCTTCGGCTTCTTCTTCTGCTTCGCGATGTTCGACCGGATGCGTCGCGACGGCGCCGCGCACGCGGTCGGCGGCGCGCCCGCGATGGGGCCGCTCACGGCGCTGTGGATCATCGTGTCGCTGTGCTGGAAGCTGCCCGACCCGTACTGGCTCGTCTCGATGCTCGCGTTCGTCGCGTTGCTGCCGGTGCAGGATTTCGTGAACCGGGTCAACGCGCAGGCCGCGCCGGGCCACGATGCGAACCGCCGGTTCTCGGCGCTGAACTGGGTCGGCATCGTCCTGGGCGGCGCGTTCCTGGTGCTCGCGATCATCGGGACGCTCGCGGGGCCGGTCCCGGACGCCCCGATGCCGGCGCACTGATGGCGCGCCGGCCTTTCGCGGCACGTGCCGCCGCCGTCGTCGCGGTCGGGCTCGGTGCGCTGGCCTGCGCGTCGGCGCATGCGGCGAGCTTCGACTGCGCGAAGGCCGCGACCCGCGTCGAGAAGGCGATCTGCGCCGACCCGAAACTGGGCAAGCTCGACGAGGACGTGGCCGCGGCCTACAAGGCGCTGGCCGACGGCCTCGACGAGCCGATGCGCCAACGCCTGCTGCGCTCGCAACGCGAGTGGCTGAAGGCGCGCACGCCCAAGCCGCTCGCGGCCGACCTCGGCGCCCGGCTCGCGCTGCTGCGCGGCGCGCGCGTCGCGCAGGGCGGCGTGCCGTTGCTGCGCCTGGCCGGCGACGACTCGCGGCCGATGTACGTCCTCGCCGCGGTGCCGGGCGCCGCGGCCTACAACCAGTGGGTCGACACCGTCTGGGCTGCCGCCGCCGGACAGACCGCCGAGCTCCCCGAAGGCAACGACAAGTGCCCCTCGGGCGACCCGCGCGACTGCCAGTCCGACAGCATCGCGCGCACTTACAAGACGGTGGTGCCGTCGCCGGCGATCGTCAGCGTGGAGGAGACGGTCGTCGACTACGAGCAGGGCGCCGCGCACCCGGAGGTCGCGATCACGCACTACAACTGGTGGCTCTCGCGCAGCGGGCGGATCACCGCGGCCGACATGTTCTCCGGCGCTGGCTGGAAGGGCGTCGTCGCGAAGGCGGCCCGCGCCTTCTCGAAGAGTCAGAACGACCTCGTGGAGGTGGAGCAGGCATCGATCGACAGCGTCTCGATCCCGGACGCCTGGGCGCTCACGCCCGGCGCGCTGGTGCTCAGCGCCGACGGCTACGCGTTCAACCTGGGTCGCGGCGGGTTCGAGATCGAGGTGCCGTGGCGCGACTTCGGCGCCGTGCTGCGGCCGGAATTCGCCGCGGCCTTGAAGCCGCACTGAGTCGCCGGGGCAGGGAACGCCTGTCCTTCAGGCCGATGCAAGCTTGCGTCCCGCGCCGGAGGTGGCGCGAGCGGCGGCCCGCGACACTGGAACCTGTTCCATTTCCTTCGCGACACGACACTTCGCGTCGGCAATGCCTACGACGGGACAGGAATTGCCAGGTCGCGTTAGGATGAATCGACAGAGACAGGAAGCTCCACGACCGGTTCAGACGACAGTCGACCGTGCTGACGCCGACGGTGTTTCCTCGCGTTCCCAACAGCTCGTTCGAGTCGACCGGAGAACCCATGGCCCGCACCACGTCCTCGACGCTCGCCTCCCCGTCGGTCGATCCCGGCCTCACGGAAGCGGCGACCCGCATCCTTCACCGCCTGCTCAGCCCGTTCGACGGCTCGCTCGCGCTGCGCTTGTGGAACGACGCGACCCACTATTTCGGCAAGAGCGGCGCGCCCGCGTTCACGCTGGTGTTCCGCGACCCCGCGGTGCTGCGCGACCTCGTCCTCAAGCGCGGCCCGATCCCGCTCGCCGACGCCTACTTCCACGGACGCATCGACGTCGAGGGCGACCTCTACGCCGCGCTCAAGCTCAAGTCGCACTTCCAGGGCCTCTCGCTGAGCGGCCGCGAGAAGGCCGGCCTGCTGGTCGACGCGCTGCGCCTGGCCTTCAACACGAAGAAGACGCCGCCGCCCGCGGGCGAGGTGGCGTCGACGACGCGCTTCTCGCACGACCACTCGCTCGACAGCGACCGCGCCGCGATCTCGCACCACTACGACGTCTCGAACGCGTTCTACAAGCTGTTCCTCGACGAGCGCATGGTGTACTCCTGCGCGTATTTCCACGACGACGCGGACACGCTCGAACAGGCGCAGATCAACAAGCTCGACCACATCTGCCGCAAGCTGCGCCTGAAGCCGGGCGAGCGTTTCCTGGACATCGGCTGCGGCTGGGGCGCGCTCGTGATCTGGGCCGCGAAGCACTACGGCGTCACCGCGCACGGCATCACCCTCAGCAAGGAGCAGCTCGCGGAGGCGCAGCAGCGGATCGAGGCCGAAGGCCTGCAGGATCGCATCACCGTCGAACTGCGCGACTACCGCGCGCTCGAAGGCACGGCCGTCTACGACAAGGTCTCCAGCGTCGGCATGTTCGAGCACGTCGGCCTGGCCAACCTGCCGCAGTACAACGCCACCGTCCACCGCGTGCTCAAGCCGAACGGCCTGTTCCTGAACCACGGCATCACGCACGAGGAGGACGGCTGGCAGAAGACGGTCGACACCGAGTTCATCAACCGCTACGTGTTCCCCGACGGCGAGCTCGATCGCGTCAGCCACATCCAGGCGGGCATGGAGAAGGCATCGTTCGAGATCCAGGACGTCGAGAACCTGCGCATGCACTACGCGCGCACGCTGCGCCACTGGGTCGACCGGCTCGAGGCCCACCACGAGGAAGCGATCCACCACGTGAGCGAAGCGACCTACCGCGTGTGGCGCCTCTACATGGCCGCGAGTGCCGTGGAGTTCGAATCGGGCGGCACCGGGATCTATCAAATCCTGGCGTCGCGGCGCCCTGACCAGCGTCCGTACAAACAACCTGTTCCTTTGACGCGAGGGGACTTGTATTCCTCAAAAAATGCGTGCTAGAATAGCGGTCTTGCAGGCGCGTAGCTCAGCTGGTTAGAGCACCACCTTGACATGGTGGGGGTCGTTGGTTCGAGTCCAATCGCGCCTACCAAATCCATGTCGCATTCGTCCTATGGCGAATGAAGGCAAGGCCCCACGGGAAACCACGCAAGAGGGTGTACCGGTACAAGAGGCCAGGAAGAATTTGGCGGCAGCCTGCAAGCGCCGCTTCATTCAAAGTCAGCCCCGAACGCGAAAGTGTTCGGGGCTTTTTCTTTGTCGTGACGATTGAGTGCTTGGAATTGCCCGGGTTGGGCGCCTCGATCCGCATTGGCGAAAGTGTGGCTCTGGCATTCCTTCCAGGCACTCAACCGCCAGCGCGACTGGCAGATTTGGTCGCATGGTGCGCCCTGACGTCTTTCGGCTGCGCGTGCGTCTTCGCAGCATCGCCAACGGACTTATGCGCCGGCCAGAAATTCGCCCAGAGCGCTGCAGCGGCTAGAACGATCGCGATAGTCGTACCGGAAACCGGGAAGCTGGGGGCGCTGGTCGACGATTCGCGTTGAGCACGCTGTCTGTCCTCTCGCCCAGCCTCGTAGCCGGCACCCCCGTAGAGGGGCTCGTTCACCGGAGGGGTATAGCGCGCTTTGTGGTAATCGCTCCAAAAGCCCATGAAGTGCTCCCGACTGCCCTGAGACGAAATGATAGCTCGCTCGCCTCAGAGGAAGTTCATGCAGAAGACGCCGTCTCGGAACGCCGGGGCGACCGCACCGATCGTCAGCGCGCGTGCGTCGCCGGCGCCGCACTGGCGATGCGGTGCCTGATGTCCGCGATCCGCGCCTGCGCGGCCACGTAGCCGGCCTGGATCAGCTCGCGCCGCACGTTGAAGTTGCTGCTCGAATACGCGCCGGTCTCCGGGCGGATCAGCAGGTCGGCCTGGAGCGCTTCCTGGTTCGAGAGCGCGCGGCCCATGATGTCGAACGATTGCAGGATGACTTCGTAGAGGCCCGAGAGATCGGCCGGCTGCGGCGGCGCCGTGACATCCACCGCGATGACGAGGTCGCAGCCCATGCGGCGCGCGGCGTCGACCGGCAGCGGCGAGACGAGGCCGCCGTCGACGAGCTCGCGGCCGTCGATCGTTTTGGGCACGAAGATCCCCGGCAGGCTGCACGACGCGCGCACCGCGTCGGCGACCGACCCGTGGCGAAGCAGTTGCATCTCGCCGGTCTTGAGGTCGGTGGCGATCGCGGCGAACGGGATCGGCATCGACTCGATCTGTGCCTCCTTCAGCTTCGCGTGCACCAGCGCGGCGAGCGCGTCGCCCGTCAGCAGGCCGCGCTTGCCGGCGGCTGAGAAGTCGGCGACGTCGGACTCGCGCACCTGCAGGAAGAACTCCTCGATCTGCCACGGCGACCAGCCCGCGGCGTAGAACGCGCCGACCAGCGCGCCGGCGCTCGTGCCGACGACCACGTCCGGCTTCACGCCGGCCTGGTCGAGCGACTTCAGCACGCCGATGTGCGCGAAGCCGCGCGCGGAGCCGCCCCCGAGCGCGAGGCCGACCCGCGGCCTGAACGGCGCCGACGACGCGGCGACGGCGTGCTTCTTCGCCGCCCGCGCGGGGTCCGCGGCCTGCGCGCCGGCCTGCCGCAGCAGGCCCAGCCCGCCGACGGCGCCGACGAGCCAGTCGCGGCGCGCGAGGCGCGGCGGGGTCGCGTCGGCGCTCATCGCGTCGCCGCCGAAGCCGCACCGTCCACCGGCTTCACGAGGCCGCGGTCGACCAGGTCCTTGAGCCGGGCCCACGCCGAGTCGAACGCGCCGGCGGGTTCGCCCTGCGTCAGCGTCGCGACCTTCTCGTCCAGCACGATCAGCTCCACGCGCCGGTTCAGGCGCTTGCCGTCCTCGGTGGCGTTCGACGCGATCGGCCGGTTGAACGAGTAGCCGACGGTCGACAGGCGATCGCTCGCGACGCCGCGCGCGCGCAGCGCGTCCGCGATCGCCTGCGCGCGCGCCTTGGACAGCGTGTCGTTCAGCGCCGCGGAGCCGTCCGAGTCGGTGTGGCCTTCGACGGACACCTTCTTGTCGGTCTTGTGCGTCAACAGGCTGGCGACGCGGTCGAGGTACGGGCCGGACTCCGTCGCGTTGAACGACGCGTCGCCCACCTTGAACAGCACGGTGCTGGGCAACGTGATCTGGACGCCGCGATCGAGCTGTTCGATCTGCAGCACGGGGCCGGTGTAGGGCGGGGTCGGGGCCGGCTTGCTTGCGCAGCCGGCGAGGGCGACGGTCGCCGCGACGGCGGCGAAGGTGATGGCGTGATGGAGGCGCATGGTCCCTGGGGCTCGAGTGTGGAGAGGTCGAGGCGCACGATAGGCGCGCGGCTGTCGAGCTGCACCCCGCGCCCGCGGGCGCCGGTGACCGACCGCACGCAACTCGGCGACGGGTGTCGCGCCGCGGCTGCAGTCGTGCGCATTCCGTCGAGCCAGGCGAGCCGCCCGGGCGGTGCCGCGCGCCGGCCGATTGCATCACGACGTGATATTATTCGGGATCCGAACCGTTCCTTCCGTCGTCCGATGAAGCCCGAACGCAAGCCACTGGCCAAGCCCGAGTTCGAGGCGCTGTCCGAATTCCGGTTCCAGATCCGCCGCTTCGAGCGCTTCTCCGAAGACATCGTGCAGACCTTCGGCATCACGCCGCTGCAGTACCTGCTGCTGCTGCACATCAAGGGCTACCCGGGTCGCGAGTTCGCCACGGTGGGGGAGCTCGCGGAGCGGCTGCAGGCGAAGCCGCACGGCGTGGTGGCGCTGATCACGCGGACCGAGGAGCGCGGCTTCGTCGAACGGCGCGCGAGCGAGGTCGACAAGCGCCGCGTCGAGATCCACCTGCTGCCCGAAGGCGAGCGCGTGCTGCGCCAGCTCGCCGAACTGCACCGCACGGAGCTGCAGTCGCTGGGCAACGTGTTCGCGATTCCGACCATCAATCGATAGAAGCCGCCATGAACGATCCCACCGCTCCGGCGCGCGATCCGCGGGCCCGCTGAATGACGCTCCAACACCTGCGCCGCTGGCTGGCGAGCTTCGTCCCCGCGCCGGTCAGCGTGTCGCGGCGGGAGATCGCGCTGAGCTGCCTCGGCGCGCTGTTCGGCGTGTTCTGCGCGGCGTGGCTGAGCCAGCGGATCCTGTCCGGGCTCAACCCCTGGTTCATCGCGCCGATGGGGGCGTCGGCGGTGCTGCTGTTCGCGGTGCCGTCCAGCCCGCTGGCGCAGCCGTGGTCGATCATCGGCGGCAACCTCGTCTCCGCGCTGATCGGGGTCACCTGCGCCGCGCAGGTCGACGACCTCGCGCTCGCCGCGAGCCTCGCGGCCTCGCTGGCGATCGGCGCGATGTTCGCGCTGCGCTGCCTGCATCCGCCGAGCGGCGCGGTGGCGCTCACGGCGGTGCTCGGCGGCCCGGCGGTGCGCGCGCTGGGATATCGCTTCGTGCTCTGGCCGGTGGCGATCGATTCGCTGCTGCTGTTGCTGGCGGCGCTGCTGTTCAACGTCTCCGCGCGGCGCCGCTACCCGCACCAGGCCGCGGCGCCGGCGAGCGCGCACCAGACGCGCGACCCGCCCCCCAGCGCACGCCTCGGCCCGACCGGCGGCGACCTCGGCGCCGCGCTGCGCGCCCGCGGCGAGCTGCTGGACGTGAGCCAGGACGACCTCGAGGCGCTGTTCGTCGAAGCGGAGAACCGCGCGTGGCAGCGTCGCTTCGGCAGCATCCGGTGCGAGGACGTGATGTCGCGCGACGTCGTCTGCGTCCTGCCGTCGACGCCGGCGCGCGAGGCCTGGCAACGGCTCGTCGACCACGCGGTCAAGGCGCTGCCGGTGGTCGACCGGCGGCACCGGCTGCTGGGCATCGTGACGCTGCACGACTTCTTCGTCGGCCACGAGCTCGCCGCCGGCGCCGCGGGCGCCGCGGGCGACACGTCCCGGCTGGTCGGCGACATCATGACGCGCGACGTGCTCGCGGCGAGCCCGCGGCAGGAGCTCGTCGAGCTGATGTCCGCGTTCTCGGACGGCGGCCGGCACCACCTGCCCGTCGTGAACGACGAGCGCCGGCTGGTCGGCATGGTGACGCAGTCCGACATGGTCGCGGCCCTGTTCAGGGCGGGGCTGGAGCGGTCGGCCGCTGCGCCGGGATGAGCTGGGGGCCCGGCCACCACCTGTAAAGTGGTGCGAACTCGCGCCTGCCGAAGCGGCGCGCGATGCGACCTTCCCTTCGACAGAACGAGCCGACATGCAACAGCGCCTCACGCGATCCGAAGTGCCCCTGGACATGACCTGGGACCTGAGCGATCTCTTCGACTCCGAAGCCGCGTGGGAGGCCGAGTTCGTGGCGCTCGACGCCGCACGCGACACGCTCGAGCCGTTCCGCGGACGGCTGGGCGACTCCGCCGTCACGCTGGCGCGCTGCCTCGACGCGGCCGAAGCGCTGCAGGTCCGGCTGATGCGCGTGAGCACGTTCGCCTATCTTCGCAACGCGCAGGACGGCACGAACCCCGACCACCAGGCGGCCATGGCGCGGGTGAACGCGCTGTCCGCGCGACTGGGGGCGAGCGTCGCGTTCGTCGATTCCGAGACGCTGGCGCTGCCGGCAGGCGTTGTCGAACGCTTCCTCGCCGAGGACGACGGCCTGGCGGCGCATCGCGTGCCGCTCGAGCGCCTGCTGGAGACGCGCCCGCACCGCCTGGGCGCCGAGGCCGAGGGCGTGCTCGCGTCGCTGGGCGAGGTGCTCGGCGCGCCGTACACGATCTACCAACGCTCGAAGGCGAGCGACCTCCGGTTCGCGCCGTTCGTCGACGCGACGGGCGCGTCGCATCCGAACTCGTTCAGCCTGTACGAGACCCGCTACGAATCGCATGCGGACACCAGCGTGCGGCGCGGCGCGTGGCAATCGTTCAGCGCGGGGCTCGCGGCCTACAACAACACGTATGCGGCGACGATCGCGACCGAGGTGAAGAAGAACGTCGCGATCGCGCGGATGCGCGGCTATCGCAGCACGGAGGCTTACCTGCTGCAACCGCACCAGGTGCCCGAGGCGCTCTACACCGGCATGCTGGACACCCTGCGCACGGCGATCGCGCCGCACATGCAGCGCTACGCGCGGCTGCGCCGCCGCGTGCTGGGCCTCGACCGCCTGCTCCACTGCGACCTCAAGGCGCCGCTGGACGCCGAGTTCGAGCCGCACATCCCGTACGAACAGGCCTGCGAGACGTTGCTCGCCTCGATGGCACCGATGGGAGCCACCTACGTGGACTTCGTGCGCACGGCGCTGACGCAGCGCTGGGTCGACCGCGCCGACAACGTCGGCAAGTCCACCGGCGCGTTCTGCTCGTCGCCCCATGGCGTGCATCCGTACATCCTCGTGACCTGGGCCGGCACGACGCGCAGCGTGTTCACGCTGGCGCACGAGCTCGGGCATGCGGCACACTTCGGCCTCGCGATGAAGCACCAGCGCTTCGTCGACACCCGGCCGTCGATGCCCTTCATCGAGGCGCCGTCGATCATGCACGAGATGCTGCTGGCGCGGCACATCCTGGCCGGCAGCGACGACACGCGCACGCGGCGCAGCGTGATCATGCAGCTGCTCGGCACGTACCACCACAACTTCGTCACGCACCTGCTCGAGGCCGAGCTGCAGCGCCGGGTGTACGCGATGGCGGAGACCGGCCAGGCCGTCACGGCGATCCTGCTGAACAGAACCAAGGGCGAGATCCTGCAGGCGTTCTGGGGCGACGCGCTCGAGGTCGACGACGGCGCGCGCATGACCTGGATGCGCCAGCCGCACTACTACATGGGCCTGTACCCCTACACGTATTCGGTCGGCCTCGTGGCGGCCACGGCGATGGCCGGGATCGTCGATCGCGAGGGCGCGCCCGCGGTCGAACGCTGGCTGCAGGTGCTGCGCGCCGGGGGCACGCTGAAGCCGCTCGCGTTGATGCAGCTGGCGGGCATCGACATGCGCACGCCCGCCCCGATCCACGACGCCGTGGCCTACGTGGGCGGGCTGGTCGACGAACTGGAGCGCGCCTTCGCGTGACGGGCGACCCGGTCGCGGCGCGGGGCCGGGCCACGCGCATCGCGTCGGGCGCCGGCTGTCGGCGCCGACGTAGCCGATCGCGCGCCGCTTCGGCTGCTCGACCGTGGCTGGCGCTCGGGTCGCGATGCCTCGGCGGAAACCGGGGGATGCTGAACGCGGGTTGAACGGCGTGCGCGGGCACGCCGGTAAGCGCGTGTATCGGTGGCGTGGTGACGGGCGGCTGACTTCGCGTTGTCACGTGCCGCTCCTAGATTGCCTGCACCGCGCGCGGCCGGCTTCCCGGCCCGCGGCGCGTCACGTACAACAAACCACGTCAGGATGCAGACCATGGACAACCAAGACCGCCGCCGATTCCTCAAGACCGCCGCGACCGCCGGCGCCGCCGTGGGCGCGAGCGCGATGCCGCTCGGCATCGCCCAGGCGCTCTCGATCCCCGCGCACCGCGAGACGGGCACGATCGAGGACGTCAAGCACATCGTCATCCTCATGCAGGAGAACCGGTCGTTCGACCACTACTTCGGCACGTTGCGCGGCGTGCGCGGCTTCGGCGACCCGCGGCCGGCGACGCTGCCGAGCGGCAAGTCGGTGTGGTACCAGCCGAGCGCCGCGGGCGACGTGCTGCCGTTCCACCCGGCCGTGCCCAACCTGGGCCTGCAGTTCCTCGAAGGCACGCCGCACGACTGGACGACCACGCACCAGGCCTGGAACGGCGGCCGCTACGACCAGTGGGTGCCGGCCAAGGGCTCCAACACGATGGCCCACTTCACGCGCGACGACATCCCGTACCACTTCGCGCTCGCCGACGCGTTCACCGTCTGCGACGCCTACCACTGCTCGCTGCTCGGCCCGACCGACCCGAACCGCTACAACATGTGGACCGGCTGGGTCGGCAACGACGGCAGCGGCGGCGGCCCGGTCATCGACAACGCCGAGGCCGGCTACGGCTGGTCGACGTTCCCCGAGAAGCTGCAGGCTGCGGGCATCACGTGGAAGGTGTACCAGGACATGGGCACGGGCCTCGACGCCGCGGGCTTCTGGGGCTGGACGTCCAACCCGTACATCGGCAACTACGGCGACAACTCGCTGCTGTACTTCCATCAGTACCAGAACGCGCTGCCCGGCACGCCGCTGTACGAAGGCGCGCGCCGCGGCACGCAGGTCGCGATCGACCCGACGCAGTCGTTCTTCGACCTGCTGAAGGCGGATGTGCAGGCCGGCAAGCTGCCGCAGGTCTCCTACATCGTCGCGCCGGAGGCGTACTCCGAGCATCCGAACTGGCCGGCCAACTACGGTGCGTGGTATGTGTCGCAGGTGCTGGAGGTGCTGACCTCGAACGCCGACCTGTGGAGCAAGACGGCGCTGTTCGTGACCTTCGACGAGAACGACGGCTTCTTCGACCACGTCGTGCCGCCGTTCGCGCCGCAGTCGCGCGCGGGCGGCTTGTCGACCGTGCCCGTCACGAACGAGGTGTTCGCCGGCAACTCGACGTACCCGGCCGGCCCTTACGGCCTGGGCGCGCGCGTGCCGATGACGATCGTGTCGCCGTGGACCAAGGGCGGCTGGGTCTGCTCGCAGGTGTTCGACCACACCTCGCTGATCCGCTTCATCGAGAAGCGCTTCGCCAGCTCGAACCCGGGCCTGCACGAGTCCAACATCCCGGCGTGGCGCCGCGTGGTGTCGGGCGACCTGACCTCGGCCTTCAACTTCGCCGACCCGGACGGCGACCTGCAACGGCTGCCGTCGACCGGCGCCTACGTGCCGCCCGATGCGCTGCGCCACGACAGCGTCGTGCCGGTGCCGCCGGCCGACCAGCGCCTGCCGAAGCAGGAGCCCGGCATGCGCCGTTCGCGCGCCTTGCCGTACGCGTTCGACGTGACGGGCCATCTCGACGTCGCGCAGCGCCAGTTCGGCCTGTCGTTCGCCAACGGCGGCCGCGCGGGCGCGTCCTTCCTCGTCAACGTGCCGGGCAGCGCCGACGCGCCGCGCACGTACACGGTCGAGGCCGGCAAGCAGCTCGCCGACACGTGGGCGGCCACCGCCGGCTACGACGTCGTCGTCAGCGGCCCGAACGGCTTCGTGCGGCGCTTCAGCGGCGACGCGGCCGCGGCGAGCGCGCATCGCAGCATCGCGCCGGAAGCGGGCGCGAGCTGCGACGGCGCGCTGGGCGGCCGCCTCACGCTGGAGCTGCGCAACGACGGCACGACGCCCGTCACGCTGACGATCTCGCACAACGCCTACTCGCACGACGGCGCGCGCACGCACACGCTGGCGCCCGGCGCGCGCGTGGTGGAGGTCGTGTCGGCCGGCGCGGCGTTCGGCTGGTACGACGTCTCGGTGACCTGCGCACAGAACCCCGCGTTCCTGCGCCGCCTGGCCGGCCGCATCGAGACGGGCCGCCCGAGCGTCAGCGACCCGGCACTCGGCACGCGCTGAGCGGCCGGGCTCCCGCACCGCCGCTGGCTCAGGCGGCGGTGCCCGCGCGCAGGATGTCGCCGGCGTCCTTCAGGTCCCAGGCCTTCCAGCACAGGTCCATCAACGCGCGGCTGCGCGCCGGCGAGAGGATGCCTTCCGTCAGGCCGCTGAACTTGTCCTCGAGCTGCGCATCGGACATCGGGTGCAGCTGGCTGCCGACGGCGTGCTCGATGAACAGGTGCAGCTTGCGGCCGTCGACCAGCGTGACCGTCATGTCGACCTGGTCGGCCTTGATCGCGGGGTCGATGGTGGCGGTGACCTTCCTGCGCACCGCGACGACGGTCGGGTCGGCGACCGCGGCGTCGGTGAAGGCCTGCTCGCCGCCGCGGCCGGTGACGAGCGCCACGGCCACGGCATGCACGACGCTGAACTTGCCTTCGAGCCCGGTGTGCGGCTCCATCTTGCCCATCAGGTTGAGCACGAGCGGGTGCACCTTCAGGTCGACCGCGGCGATCTGGTCGGGCGCGAGCCTGTTCGCGGCGCGCAGCTGGATCGCGGCGTCGATCGCCGGGTGCGCGACGATGCCGCACGCGAACGGCTTGTACGTGTTGAGCGCCGTCTCGTAGCGCGTGCCCAGCCCCTCGGTCACCTCGGCCCAGTTTCGGCGCGAGCTGACGGCCTGGCCCCAGCCGTCGAAGCCTTCGAGCGCGACGTCCGACGCGGTGTAGCCCTGCTGCGCGAGCAGCGCGGCGAGCATGCCGTTCTGCGCGGCGCGCCCGGGGTGGAAGCTCTTGGTGTCGGAGCCGAACTGCACCTTCAGGCCGACGGGCTGCGACGCCGCGATGCCGATCGCCCACGCCATGCGCTGCTCGTCGAGCCCCAGCAGGCGGCCGATCGCCACCGCGGATCCGAACACGCCGGTGGTGCCGGTGATGTGCCAGCCCATCGCGTAGTGCTCGGGGAACACCGAGTTGCCCATGCGGCATTCGATCTCGCAGCCGAGCACCAGCGCGTTCATGAATTCGGCGCCGGAGACGGGCCGGTATTCCGCGAACGCGGTGAGCGCCGACGCGACGGGGCCGGCCGGGTGGATGATGGTCTTCAGGTGGGTGTCGTCGTAGTCCAGCACGTGCGAGCTGATGCCGTTGACGAGTGCGGCGTGCAAGGCATCGAGGCGCTCCGTGCGGCCGAACAGCCCGGCCTGCGCCGGCCCCGAGAACGGCGCGAGCGCCGCGACCGCGTGCGAAGGCGCGCCCTCGCGCGATCCGCCGACCGCGCAGCCGACCCAGTTCAGCAGCGTGCGCGTCGCCTCCTTGCGTACGGCAGGGGGTATCTGGCCGATCGGGGCGGTCGCGGCGTATCGCGCCACGATATGCGTCACGGGTGGCGGCGGCGGGCCCTTGGGCGCGGCGC
>JASLEM010000174.1 GCA_030151165.1 Burkholderiaceae bacterium | reverse complement strand
CGCCCGACCCGGTCGACGCGTTCGCCGCCTACAGGCTCGTCACCGCCTGCCTGTGGGCGCGCGACCACGAGGCGTGGATGGCCAACCACGTCTCGCCCGGCGACCGCGCGCTGCTGCCGACCACCGCCAGCGCCTGCGGCGACATCGCCTCCGACCAGATCCAGAGCCGCCTGCGCTGGCTCGAACGCGCCGCGCTCGCCGGCGTGCACCACGCCGCCACCGAGATGGCGCGCGAAGGCCCGGACGGCCTCGGCCTCACGCCCGAGCGCGACCTCGCCGCACCGCAGAACGCCGCCTTCGCCGAGCGCCTGGCCGCCGCCTACGACGCGGGCGTGCGCACCTGCGACCCGGAGTCGATCGAGAACCGCGAGAACGCCTACGAGAACGGCTCCGGCGTCGCGCAGGACCGCGGCCGCGCGCTGAGCTACTGGGTCGCGTACATGGACTGCCGCAAGCGCCTGAACGGCGCGCCGGCCGAGATCCTCGGCAACGGCGACAGCGTCACGCAGCGCATGGGCTCGTCGCTGACCGCCGACCAGATCGCCACCGCGGTGTCGGCCGGCGAGCAGATGGCGCGCGACGCGCAGCCGCTGCCCGGCGACCAGTAGGCCGCGCACACGCCGAGCTCAGCGCGCGCCGAGCAGCTCGAGCTGCAGCGCGACGCGCGCCTGCACCGCGCTGAGATCGCCCGCGGCCTCGTCGTCGCCGTCGTCCTTCGGCAGCACCGGCCCGAACGCGCAGCGGCTCGCGCGCCGCACCCGCACGCCCGCGTCACGCGCCCGCGCGAGGGCGGCTTCCACTCGCTCGCTCACGGAGCCGTGGCCGGTGCCCGCGACGACCAGCCCGCGCGCGCCCGCGCCGACCGCGGCGTCGACCAGCCGGCCGTCGGCGCCGGCATGGTTCAGCACGATGTCGACGGCCGGCCAGTCGGCGGGCGCGGCGGCGATCGCGGCGAGGCCCAGCGGATGGCCCGCGGGCCACGCGCGGAACACGCGCATCGCGCCGCCCTCGAGGCGCGCGACCGGGCCGCAGTCGCTGCCGGCGAAGGCGCTCGTCTGCAGCGTGTGCAGCTTGCGCAGGCCGACCGGGTGCCACACCGCGCCGGCGAACGCGAGCGTCACGCCGTAGGCCGCGGCGTCGCTCGCCACCGTCACGGCGTCGAGCAGGTTCGCGGGGCCGTCGGCCGACAGCGCGCTCGCCGGGCGCATCGCCGCGGTCAGCACCACCGGCTTGCCCGGGGCGAGCACGCGGTGCAGGAAGTAGGCGGTCTCCTCGAGCGTGTCGGTGCCGTGCGTGACGACGACGCCGGCGACCTCGGCGCGCGCCACGTGGTGCGCCACGCGTTCGGCCAGGCGCTGCCAGGTGGCGATGTCCATGTCCTTGCTGTCGATCGCGGCGACGGTTTCCGCCTCGATGCGGCGTTCGGCGAGCGCGGGCACGGCCGCGACCAGCGCGTCGATGCCCAGCGCGCCGGCCCGATAGCCGGTCGTGTCGGTGCTCGCGGCGGCGGTGCCGGCGATGGTGCCGCCCGTGGCGAGAATCACTACAAGCGGCTTGGGGCTTTGCATTCTTGGCAACCTTGGATAAAAATACAGACCTGTATGAACAACCAGATGCCGGCTGCGGGGCGCGCCCTTCCAGCCGGCCGGGACCGCCATGGAAGTCGAATCGCCGAAGCTCACCGCCCGCCAGCAGCAGATCCTCGATCTGGTGCAGAGCGCGATCGAACGCACCGGCGCCCCGCCGACCCGCGCCGAGATCGCGAACGAACTGGGCTTCAAGTCGGCCAACGCCGCGGAGGAGCATCTGCAGGCGCTGGCACGCAAGGGCGTGATCGAGCTGGTGGGCGGCACGTCGCGCGGCATCCGCTTGAAGTCTGACACATTGCGCGCGCTGAACGAGGCGCGCGGCAAGCAGTTCTCGCTGCCGCTGCCCAGCCTCTCGCAGCTCACGCTGCCGCTGGTGGGCCGCGTGGCGGCGGGCTCGCCGATCCTGGCGCAGGAGCACGTCGAACAGACCTACCTGCTCGAGGCGACGATGTTCCCGCGCCGGCCCGACTACCTGCTGAAGGTCAAGGGCATGAGCATGCGCGACGCCGGCATCATCGACGGCGACCTGCTCGCCGTGCAGAAGAGCCGCGAGGCCCGCAACGGCCAGATCGTGGTCGCGCGCCTGGGCGACGAGGTCACCGTCAAGCGCTTCCGCCGCACCCGCACCACCATCGAGCTGCTGCCCGAGAACCCCGACTTCCAGCCGATCATCGTGCCCTTCGGCGATGTCGACTTCGAGCTCGAAGGCATCGCCGTCGGCCTCGTGCGCAACAACATGATGAGCTGAACGCTCGAGGCGACGTCATGGGCTCGCAGTCACGCACGTCGATGAAGTCGCCCAAGGCCGCGACCGCGGAAGAGTGCCTGACGCTGGAGCAGTTGCCCAACGTGGGTCCCGCGATGGCGGCCGATCTCCGCGTGCTGGGCATCGGCACGCCTCAAATGCTGAAGGGCCGCGACGGCCTGCAGCTCTATCACGCGCTGTGCGAGGCCACGGGCCAGCGCCACGACCCGTGCGTGCTCGACACGATGCTGGCCATCGTCGACTTCATGCACGGCGCCCCGCCGGCGCCCTGGTGGGCCTATACGAAGCAGCGCAAGGCGATGGTCGGCCAGCTGCGGGACTGATCGCGCACCGCACCCTGCATCGCGGCGGCTCGCGCCGCCGTCGCCACCCTCCCCGCGATCACCGCGATCGCCACCCTTGCCACCGTCGCTGCCGGCGATTCATTGGCGCTTCGGCGACTTGATCGTCATCTCGAACACGAAGTCGGGGTTCTCGACTTTCTCGCCCGTCGTCCTCAGCGTGTAGACGCCCGCCCGCGCCGGCTTCAGTTGCGCGAGGAACGGCGGCATGCGCCAGGTGCGGCCCTCGCCGCGGCCTTGCAGCGCGATGTCGAGCCCCGCGGCCGACGCGTGCGCGATCGTGCCGTGCAGCTCTTCCTTCGCGATGAGCCGGTCGTCGAAGGTCACGCGCGTCACGCCGACCAGCAAGGTCTTGCCGATGAAGCCTTGCGCGAAGTCGTCGTCGAATTGCGAATCGGGTTCGCCGTCCCAGGAATCCATGGTCGCCGTGCGTGAAGGGACGCGTGAAGCGTCGAGACGCCATTCTGGCTCGCGCGAAGCCCGGTGCGCTGGACGGCCGAAGGACGGCAGCCGGCGGTCAGCCCGCCGTCTTGAACGCCATCACCGCCTGGTTGCGCAAGGTCCGCAGCAGGCCCAGTTCGCGCTCGCCCAGCACGATGCCGCCGGGCGCCGCGTGGTCGGCGTAGATCAGCGCGAACGGCGCGCCCTTCATCGTCAGCGGCAGCAGCACGAAGCTGCGCGCGCCGGCCTCGCGCTGCAG
>JASLEM010000171.1 GCA_030151165.1 Burkholderiaceae bacterium | reverse complement strand
TGCACGAAGATGGTCGGCATCGAGATCGCCGCGAGCGACTGGTTCCCGCTCAGCGACTGGCAGAAGTTCCACCAGATGTTCCATGCCAAGCCGCGCTGCCGGCTGATCCGCATCGACCTGGCGACCGGCGCGCGGGAGGTGATCCTCGAGCAGCAGGGCTGGCTCGGCCATCCGCAGTACCGGCCCGGCGACGACAACACCGTCGCGTACTGCCACGAAGGCCCGCACGACCTGGTCGACGCGCGCATGTGGTTCGTCGACGAGGACGGCCGCAACGTGCGCTGCGGCCGCCGGCATGACGTCGGCGAGAGCTGCACCCACGAGTTCTGGGTGCCGGACGGCTCCGCGATGATCTACGTGTCGTATCTGAAGGGACAGCGGGACCGGTGGATCTGCTCGCTGGATCCGGTGACGCTGTCGTCGAAGCGGCTGACACGGATGCCGCCGTGCTCGCACCTGATGAGCAATCACGACGGCTCGCTGCTGATCGGCGACGGCTGCGACTCGCCGGCCGATGTGGCCGACACCGGCAGCCATCAGATCGCGACCGACCCCTATCTGCACCTCTTCGACCTGAAGGCCGGCACCGAGCGCCGTGTCGCGCGGCACGACAGCTCCTGGCGGGTCTACAAGGGCAATCGGCAGGTCACGCATCCGCACCCGTCCTTCACGCCGGACGAGAAGCAGGTCCTCTTCAGCGCGGACGCCGAGGGCGAACCGGCGCTGTATCTGGCGGATCTGTGAGGAGGGCGGCCGCTGTGATGCCGGACCGGAAGCGGGACTGGAGACGGATCCTCTCGATGGCGTCTTGCATGCTTGCGGGCGCGGCGAGCGCCGCATCGGCCGAACCGGCGCCTGTCGATGCGGCGGCGTCCGCGGCCGCGGCGCGCCCGCAGCTGAGCGACGCGCAGGCCGCTTCGGCCACCGTCGCGTTGCAGCTCGGCGACTGGTCGCCCGCGGCGCTGGATTCCTCGCACTGGACGCCGACCTTTGTCGTCGCCGCCGACGGCAGCGGCACGCACACGACGGTGCAGGCGGCTCTCGATGCGCTGCCGCCGCGCGGCTCTGGCCCGGCGCGCAGCTACATCCTCGTGAGGCCGGGCACCTATCGCGGCCCCCTGTGCGTGCAAGGCAAGGCGCCGTTCGCGCTCTACGGCGTCGGCGAGCCCTCGGCCGTGGTGCTCGTCGACAACCGCTACAACGCGCTGCCCAAGGCGCGTGACGCCGCCGCCCAGCCCTGCGTTCCCGCGCTGGGCAGCGAGATCGTCGGCACGGCCGGCAGCGCCAGCGTCGCGATCCACAGCGACGACGTGCAGCTCGCGCGGCTGACCATCGCCAACGACTCGATGGACGGCGTGCGCAGCGGCGCGGGCTATCCGCCGGGCGTCTCGGAAGGCGGCGGCGCTCAGGCGGTCGCGCTGATGACGGCGGGCGATCGCATCCAGCTCGAGGACGTGCGACTGCTAGGCCACCAAGACACCTTCTATGCCGAGGCCCGCGCCGGCGCGCGCAGCCGCGTGCTGGTGCGGCGATCGGAGATCCGTGGCGACGTGGACTTCATCTTCGGCGCGGCTTCGCTCGTCATCGACGACAGCCTGATCGTGAGCCGCGTCGGCCGTCGCAAGGCCGGTCACGGCGGACACGTGCTCGCGCCGAGCACTCCCGCCGCGCGCGCGGACGGATTCCTCGTCCTCAACAGCCGGCTGCTCGCCGAGCCCGGCGTCGCGCCGGCGAGCATCAGCCTGGGCCGCGCCTGGGACCACGGCGTGAAGCCCGGCGAATGGCGCAACGCACCCGACGCGCCCAACGGCCGCGCGGTGATACGCGACAGTCTGCTCGGATCGCACTTGACGGGGTGGTCGGCCTCCACCTCGCGGCGCCCCTTCATAGCCGGCTCGAGCCCCAGCGCCAACGCCAGCAGCAGCAGCGCCGGTGCCGACACATCCAACCGCATGGCCGAGTACCGCAACGTCGCGCTGCCCGCCGCCGCGTTTCAGGCGATCGGCGAGGGCGACGGCTGGGGCGCGATGAACGGCGGCACGATCGGCGGATCGGGCGCCGCGCTCGACGCGATCCGCCTCATCCGCACGCGCGCCGATCTCGACGCCGCGATCGCGCTCGGCGACACGCCCAAGATCCTCGCGATCGCCGCGCGCATCGACCTGGCCGCCGACGCTTCCGGCAAGCGGCTGGGCCTCGACGACTTCCGTGATCCCGCCTTCGACCTCGACGCCTATGCCCGCCAGTACGACCCCGCGACCTGGGGCCGCAAGACGCCGGAAGGCATGCTGGAGGACGCGCGCAAGCGCTCCGCGAAACGGCAGGCGGCGCAGGTCGTCGTGAAGGTGCCCTCCCTCACGACGATCGTCGGCGTGACGCCCGACGCGGGCTTCGACGGCGGCTCGCTGATGCTTGAGAAGGTCTCGCAGGTGATCCTGCGCGGCCTGCGCTTCTCCGACGCCTACGACTTCTTCCCCGCCTGGGACCCCAACGACAACGGGCACGGGGAATGGAACTCCGAGTACGACACCGTCTCCCTGCGCGAGGCGACTCACGTGTGGGTGGACCACTGCGACTTCGACGACGGCGCGCGACCCGATCCGGCCGAGCCGGTCGTGCTGGGCCAGCGCATGCAGCGCCACGACGGGCTGCTGGACATCACGCGACGCTCGGACTTCGTGACCGTGTCCTGGAACGTCTTCCGGCGTCACGACAAGACCATGCTGATCGGCGGCGGCGACGGCCATCGCGACGACCGCGGCCACCTGCGCGTGACGCTGCACCACAACCTGTGGGAGCAGCTCAAGGAGCGCACCCCGCGCGTGCGCTACGGCCAGGTGCACGTCTTCAACAACCTTTACCTGGCGACATCGGGCGGGGACTATCCCTATGGCTACTCGCTCGGGGTCGGCATCGAATCGCGATTGCTCAGCGAGGCCAACGTCTGGGAGGCCGCGCCGGGCGTGGCGGCCGCGCGCGTGGCGCGGCTGCTCAAGGGCGATCGCGTCGAGGATCGGGGCTCGCTGTTCAACGGCGCGCCGCTGGATCTGGCGGGCGCGCTGCGCGGCGCGAACCCGGATCGAAGCGTCGAATCGACGGTCGGCTGGACGCCGCCGTACCGGGTCGTCGTCGACCCCGCGAACGAGGTCCCGGCCCGGGTGCGGGCGGGCGCGGGGGCGGGGCGGCTGTGGTGAAATCCCTCCTTCTCTTGGAACACGTTGCGCATGGATGACGATCTGAACGATGGCAAGTCGCAGCCCGAATCGGTGGCCGCGGTGCTCAAGGTGTTTGCCATCCTGCAGGCCCTGTCGGAACGCAGCGACACCGGCATCTCGGAGCTGTC
>JASLEM010000124.1 GCA_030151165.1 Burkholderiaceae bacterium | reverse complement strand
TAGACTGCCTGAGGTTCCGCCATGACCGAGGACGCGCTGCGCCAGGCCCTGGCGGCCGCGGGCTATCTCGCCGACGACAGTCTCGCCACCGCGCTCTGGCTCGCGGGCGAGCTCGAGCGGCCGCTGCTGGTCGAGGGCGACGCCGGCGTCGGCAAGACCTCGCTCGCGGTGGCGCTCGCCAAGGCGCGCGACCAGGCGCTGGTGCGGCTGCAGTGCCACGAGGGGCTGGACCTGTCGCAGGCGGCGTACGAATGGAACTACGGCCGCCAGCTGCTGGCGATCCGGCTGCACGAGGGCGGCAGCGAGCAGTTGCGCGAGTCGGACCTGTTCTCGCGCGACTACCTGCTCGAGCGCCCGCTGCTGCGCGCGATCTCGTCGGACCAGCCCTGCGTGCTGCTGATCGACGAGATCGACCGTGCCGACGAGGCCTTCGAGGCCTTCCTGCTCGAGGTGCTGGCCGACTACCAGATCAGCGTGCCCGAGCTCGGCACGCTGCGCGCGCGCCACGTGCCGCAGGTGATCCTGACGAGCAACGGCACGCGCGAGCTGTCGGACGCGCTGCGCCGCCGCTGCCTCTACCACTTCATCGACTACCCGACGCTCGCGCGCGAGGTCGCGATCGTGCAGGCGCTGCTGCCCGAGGTGGGCCTCGCGCTGACGACGCAGGCGATCGAGTTCGTGCATCGCCTGCGGCGAGAGGATCTCGCGAAGAAGCCGGGCATCGCCGAGACGCTGGACTGGCTGCGCGCGCTGCACAGCCTGGACGTCGACGCGCTGCCGGACGATCCCCGCGCGCTGTCCGCCGCGCTCGCGTGCCTGTTGAAGACGCGCGAGGATCGATTCCAGTTCGACGCCGCGCGCGTGCGCCAGCTCTTCGAGGGGCGCCAGGCCGGCGTCGCGGAACATGCCGCTCGCGCGAACTGATCCGTCGGCGGTCGCCGATCCCGTCGAGCGCATCGCCGGCTTCGCGGCGACGTTGCGCGACCACGGCCTGTCCATCGGCATCGCCGAGCAGCTCGCGATGGTGCGCGCGGCGGCCGCGATGCCGCTCGAGCGCGCACCGCGGCTCGACGCCGCGTGGCGCGCGATCGCCTGCCACGACGCGCGCGACTGGCGGCGCTGGCCCGAGCTCTTCGAGCGCTACTGGTATCCGAAGCGCACGCGCGGCACGACGGAGTTGAGCGGCCAGACCCGCGCGAGCCGCCACCTGCGCCAGCTCGTCGAGGACCTGCACGAGCGCATGGCCGCGCGGCAGCCGGGCACCGCGCGTGACGGCGCGCCGGACACCGCGCAGCACGCCATGGCCGTCGATGCCGACGACGCCGGCGTGCCGCGCGCGAACGCCGGCGCGAGCCTGTCCGACCCGCTGCACGACCGCAGCCTGTCGCAGTGGCTGCCGCAGGATCTCGCGCAGATGGAGGCGATTGTCGACCGCATCGCGCGATCCTTGCGGCGCCGCCTCACGCGACGCTGGCGCGACGCGCCCGACGGCGCGCGGCTCGACATGCGCCGCACGCTGCGCGCCAGCCTGCGCACCGGCGGCCTGCCGCTGCATCCGGCATGGCGCACGCCTCGGCGCGAGGCGCCGCGGCTGTTCGTGCTGGTCGACGTGAGCCGCTCGATGGAGACGCACGCGCAGTTCTTCCTGCGCGTCGCGCGCGCGTTCGTCACCGCGATGAAGGCGCGCGTGTTCGTGTTCCACACGCGGCTGGCCGAGGTCACGCCCTTGCTGCGCAGCGACTCGGCCACCGTGCAGGAGAAGGTCAACGCCGTGACCGCGGGCTTCGGCGGCGGCACGCGCATCGCCACGAGCCTCGCCGATTTCCGCGCCGTGCATGCGCGCGCGCAGCTGGCGCGCTCGTCCCGCGTGTGGGTGCTGTCCGATGGCTTCGACGCCGATCCGCCGCAGCGCCTCGCGGAAGAACTGCGCGGCGTGCGGCAACGCGGCGCGCGCATCGCATGGCTGCATCCGGGCCCGCGCGTGCCCGCATCCGGAGCGATGACGGCCGCGATCGCCGACGGCCTCGTCGAACGGTTCCACCGGCTCGACAGCCTCGCCGACCTCGCGCGGCTCGCCGATCTCCTGCCGTGAGGATGACCTGGAAGGACTCGCCATGAACACCGCCGAAGCCGTCTTCGAACAGGCCCAGCTGCTGCAGCAGAGCGGCACCCCGTATGCGCTCGTCAGCGTGATCCGCGCGCTCGCGCCCGCGTCGGCGCGCGCCGGCGACAAGGCGGTCGTCACCGCCGACGGCCAGCTGCACGGCTGGATCGGCGGCGGCTGCGCGCAGCCCGCGGTGCTGCGCGCGGTGCGCCAGGTGCTGGCCGACGGCCACGCGCGGCTGATGCGCATCTCGCCGGCCGACGAGGGCAGCGAGAAGACGCTCGGCGACGTGCTCGAGTTCGGCATGACCTGCCATTCGGGCGGCACGCGGGAGCTGTTCGTCGATCCGATCCTGCCGCGGGCGCGGCTGGTGGTGCTCGGCCCGTCGCCCGTCGCCCAGAGCCTCCTCGCGCTCGCGCCGCGCGTCGGCTTCTCGGTGACCGCGGTCGCGCCGGGCCTCGACGCGCCGTCGCTGCCCGACGCGCAACGCGTGATCGCCGAGAAGCCGACGCGCGGCGCGAGCGCGACGAGGCTCTGGGCGACGGGCGACGAGCCGATCACCACCAGCCGCGCCCGCGGCAGGATCGGATCGACGAACAGCTCCAGCGTGCCGC
>JASLEM010000116.1 GCA_030151165.1 Burkholderiaceae bacterium | reverse complement strand
CGTCGAGCTGCTGCGCGGCGGCTACACGCAGGTCTGCGAGTTCCACTACCTGCAGCACCGCCCCGACGGCACGCCGTACGACGACCCGCTCGCGCTGTCGATGGCGCTCGCCGACGCGGCCGGCGACGCCGGCATCGGCCTCACGCTGCTGCCCGTGCTGTACGAGCGCGCCGGCTTCGCCGCACCGCGGCTGCGCGCCGACCAGCAGCGCTTCCGCGCGAGCGCCGACGATGTCTGGGAACGCAGCCGCGAGTTCGAGCGACGCGTCGCCGCCGCCGGTCGCGCGTCGCTCGTGCCGCTCAACGCCGGCCTCGCGATCCACTCGGTGCGCGCCGCCGCCGCGGACTCGATCGCGCACTTGCGCCAGCTCGCCACGAGCTTCGACGGCCCGATCCACATCCACGTCTCCGAGCAGCAGGCCGAACTGCGCGACTGCCTCGCCGCGACCGGCCAGACGCCCGTCGCGTGGCTCGCCGCGCAGGGCTGGCTCGACGCGCGCTGGCAGCTGGTGCACGCGACGCACGTCGACGCGCGCGAGATCGCCGCCACCGCCGCGAGCGGCGCGGGCGTCGTCATCTGCCCGAGCACCGAAGGCAACCTCGGCGACGGCTTCACCGACATCCCCGCGTGGCTCGCCGCCGACGTCGACCTCGCGATGGGCTCCGACTCGAACGTCACGCGCAGCTGGCGCGAGGAGTTGCGCTGGATGGAGTACGGCCAGCGGCTGAAGCTCGAACGCCGCAACGTCGGCGCGCAGCCCGAAGGCGCGGCGAGTGCGCAGCGCGGGCACGTGTCGCGCCCGCAGCCCGACACCGCCGCGAGCCTCTTCGAACGCGCGCGCGCCGGCGGCGGCCGCGCGGCCGGGCATACGACCTGGGGTATCGCCGTCGGCGCGCGTGCCGACCTGCTGGTGATCGATCCGGACGACGCCAGCCTCGTCGGCCTGCCGCGCGCGCGCTGGCTCGACGCGCTCGTGTTCTCGAGCCCGGGCCGACCGTGGCGCGACGTGATGGTCGCGGGCCGCTGGGCCTTGCGCAACCACCATCACCCGCACGTCGAACGCATCGCCGCCGGCTTCGCGCAGGCGATGGGCGAGCTGTGGGGCGGCGACTGAGTTCGCGGTTCGCCGCGGCCGCGCGTCAGGCGCCCGCCGCCTGGCCCGTGTTCTGCGCCAGCTGCGCCGCGAACGCGCGCTGGTAGGCCGGCCGCGCCTCGCCACGCGCGACATACGCCGCGAGCGTCGGGTAGTCGTCCAGCAGGCGCGACGGCCTCAGCCGCAGCAGCACCGAGACCATCAGCAGGTCGCCCGCGCTGAACGCGCCGTCGAGCCATTCGGCGTCGCCCAGGCGCGCGGCCAGCGGGTCGAGCCGCTCGCGGATGCGGCCGACGACCAGCGGCATCCGCGCCTGGCTCCAGGGCTGGCCGCCTTCGATGATCTTGACGATCACGAGCTCGAGGATCGGCGGCTCGACCGTGTTGAGCGCGGCGAACATCCACGTGATCGCACGCGCCCGGGCGTCGCCGTCGGCCGGCAGCAGGCCCGCGTGCCGCTCGGCGAGGTGGAAGACGATGGAGCCCGTCTCGAACAGCGTGAGCGGGCCTTCCTCGTAGGTCGGGATCTGGCCGAACGGATGGCGCGCGAGGTGCGCGGGCTGCTTCAGTTCGCGGAACGACACGGGCCGCACCTCGTACGGCTGGCCCACCTCCTCCAGCGCCCAGCGCACGCGCGTGTCGCGCGCGAGCCCCTTGCCGCCGTCGGGCGACCGCTCGAAGGCGGTGATCGTGATCGTCATCCTCGCAGGCCCTTTCGTGCGCTCATGCGCTGTCGTCGCAATCGCCGTCGCCGGCCCGGGCCGCCAGCCGCGCGGCCGCGGCGGCCTGCTGCAGGCGCTCCAGCAACGGCGGCAATTCGTGGGCCGGCGCCGGGCGAGCGAGCAGGAAGCCCTGCATCTCGTCGCAGCCCTGGCGCACCAGCTGCAGGCGCTGCTCCAGCGTCTCCACGCCCTCCGCGATCACGCGCAGGCCCAGCTTGTGCGTCATCACGATGATGGTCTCGACGATCGCCGCGTCGTCGCCGTCGGCCGGGAAGCCGTGGATGAACGAGCGGTCGATCTTGAGCCGGTCGAGCGGCAGGCGCTTCAGGTACGCGAGGCTCGAGTAGCCGGTGCCGAAGTCGTCGATCGACAGCTGCACGCCGAGGTCGCGCAGCGACTGCAGCACGCTCTGCGCATGCTGCGGGTCGAGCATCACGCTGCTCTCGGTGATCTCGAGTTCCAGCGCGCACGGGGCGAGCCCGCTCGCGGTCAGCGCGTGGCGCACGGCGCCGTCGAGCCCGGGCCGCTGCAGCTGGCGCGCGGAGATGTTGACGGCCACGCGCGGCAACGCGATGCCCTCGCGCTGCCACGTCGCGACCTGGCGGCAGGCCTCGTTGAGCACCCATTCGCCGATGCTCAGCACCAGGCCGGTCTCCTCGGCCATCGGGATGAACGCGTTCGGCGGGATCAGGCCGCGCAGCGGATGGTTCCAGCGCACGAGCGCCTCGACGGCGCTGACCTCGCCGCTCGCGAGGTCGAGCTGCGGCTGGTAGTGCAGCTCCAGCTCGCGCCGCTCCACCGCGCGCCGCAGGTCGTTCTCCATGCGCAGCCGGCCGTGCGCCTGCTCGTTCATCTCCGGGCTGAAGAAGCGGTAGGCGTTGCGGCCCTCGCCCTTGGCCTCGTAGAGCGCGGTGTCGGCGTACTTCAGCAACAGCTCGCCGCTCGCGCCGTCGCGCGGGAACAGGCTCACGCCGAGGCTCGCGGTGACGTGCAGCTCCTGGCCCTCGAGCACGAAGGGCGCGCCGAGCACGTGCATCAGCTTCTCCGCGACGCGCGCGGTGTCGGCCAGCCCGGCGACGTTGCCGAGCACGAGCTGGAACTCGTCGCCGCCGACGCGCGCGACGGTGTCGTCGTCGCGCACCGCGCTGCGCAGCCGGCGCGCGACCTCCTGCAGCAGCTGGTCGCCGACGTGGTGGCCGAGCGAGTCGTTGACGATCTTGAAGCGGTCGAGGTCGATGAACAGCACCGCGACCTGCTGCTGCGCGCGCTGCGCGTGCGATAGCGCCTGCGCGAGCCGGTCCATCAGCATCGTGCGGTTGGGCAGGCCGGTGAGCGAGTCGTGGTACGCGAGGTGCTCGATGCGCGCCTCCTGGCGCTTGCGCTCGGTGACGTCCTGCCAGACGCCGGCGCGCCGCACGTGGTGGTCCGCGCCGTCGCGCACGAGGAAGACGCGCATGACGACGTGGCGCATCTCCACGCCGGGCGGGCAGACGCGGAACTCGAGCTCGAAGTCGTCCTGGTCGAGCACGTCCATGCGCGCGCGGATGCGCTCGCGGTCGTCGGCGTGCACGTAGTCCAGCCACGCGCGCCAATGGTCGTAGACGACCGAGACCGGCAGGCACCAGATGCGCTCGAAGGCGGGGCTCATGTAGAGCATGCGCTTGCGCGGCGGGTCGCTGAGCCAGAACACGTCGGCGATCGACTCGGCCATCTGGCGGAAGCGCTCCTCGCTCTCGCGCAGCGCGCCGCGCTCGCGCTCCAGCTGCGCGCGGTACCACGCGTTCTCGATCGCGACGGGCAGGCGCACCAGCAGGTCGTCCTGCTTGACGAGGTAGTCGGTCGCGCCGAGCTTGAGCGTCTGCGCGGCGCTCGTCTCGTCGCCCTGGCCGGTGATGACGATGATGGGCAGCGCGAGGCCGCGCGCCTGGCGCACCTCGCGCACGACGTCGAGCGCGTCCATGCCGGGGAGCTTGAAGTCGAGCAGCAGCACGTCGGGCGGCGGGCCGCCGGCCGCGGCCTCGCCGGCATCCGACGGCAGCCGCGCGAGCGCCGCCGCCGCGTCCGGCACCGCCTCGACCTGCACGTGCGGCGCGTAGCGCGCGAGGTGGCGCTGCAGCAGGTCGACATCGCTGGCGTTCGGCTCGGCGTACAGCACGTGGATGGGCGTCGCCTGGTGCACCGGCGTCGCGCGGAAGGCCTCGACGACGGCCTCCAGCGTGGCCGGCAGGTGCTCGAGGTAGGTGCCCGACTTGACGACGTAGTCGTCGGCGCCGCTGCGCAGCGCAGTCACCACGAGCGCCTCGTCGCCCGAGCCCGTGAGCATCACCACCGCCACCGGCAGCCGCCGCCCGCGCACCTCGCCGAGCAGCTCGAGGCCGTTGCCATCGGGCAGGCGGACGTCGACCAGCAGCACGTCGGGCAGGTCGTTGCCGGCGGCCATGGCGTCGAGCCGCGCGCGGGCGGCGGCGAGCGTGTACGCGGTCTCGATGCGGACGCCGGGCGCGATCTTCGCCAGCCGGCGGCGGGTCAGGTCGGCGTCCAGTTCGTTGTCTTCGACGTACAGGACTCGCATGGCGACCGACGCGATGGGTTCAGGCGGATTGCTGGTTCAGCACGCACCAGTACAGGTCGATCTGCGCCGCGACGTCGATGAACTTCTCGAATTCGACCGGCTTGACGATGTACGAGTTGACGCCCAGCGCGTAGGCCGCGGCGACGTCGGCGTCCTCGCGCGACGTAGTGAGGATGACGACCGGGATGCGGCAGAACTGCGCGTGCGCCTTCAGCTGGCGCAGCACCTCGAGGCCGCTCACGCGCGGCAGCTTCAGGTCGAGCAGGATCACCACCGGCAGCGGGTGTCCGGCCTCCCAGCGCCCTATCCAGCCGAGCGCTTCCTCGCCGTCGCGCGCCACCTCCAGCACGTTGACGATGTGGCGCTTCGCGAACGCGCGCCGGGTCAGGTCGACATCCATCGGGGTGTCTTCGACCAGCAGGATCGGGCGACGGTCTTCCATCCGCCCAGCATAGCGAAATGGTTGGGCTCGTCCACCCCTGAATCGTGCGGTGCCGGAAGGGGCCGCCGGGCGGCCGGACGCCCCCGCCGGCGCGCCTCAGCCGAGCGGCAGCTCGAGGTAGAACGTGGCGCCCTCGCCCGGCGCGCTGCGCGCCCAGACGCGCCCGTGCATGCGCTCCACCGCCTTGCGCACGATCGCCAGGCCGACACCGGTGCCGGGATAGGCTTCGGCGCGGTGCAGGCGCTGGAAGATCTCGAAGATGCGGTCGTGGTATTTCATGTCGAAGCCCGAGCCGCTGTCGGCGACCCAGAACAGCCCGCGCGCGCCGTCGCGGCGAACGCCGATCTCGATCGCGCGCCGCGGCTGGCCGCGCGTGAACTTGATCGCGTTGTCGACCAGGTTGCGCAGCGCGAGCAGGATGCCGTCGCGCTCGCCGACCACGCGCAGCGCCGGGTCGGCGACGACGTCGATCGCGATGCCCGCCGCATCCGCCTCGACCGCGACGGCGGCCCGCACCGTCTCCACGAGCGGCGCCGCCGCGATCGGCGCGAGCTGCGGCCGGCCGCGCTCGACGCGCGAGTATTCGAGCAGGTCGTCGATCAGCTCGCCCATCTGCGCGGTGGCCTTGCGGATCATGTCGACGAACAGCCGCCCCTCGTCGTCGAGCGTCGCGGCGTGGTCGGACTCGAGCAGGCGGCTGTAGCCGTCGATGCCGCGCAGCGGCGCCTTCAGGTCGTGCGAGACGGAATACGTGAACGACTCCATCTCGCGGTGCTTGGCCTCCAGCTCCGCGGTGCGCTCCGCCACGCGCTGCTCCAGCTCCACGTTGAGCAGGCGGATCTGCTCCTCGGCGCGGCGGCGCTCGGTGATGTCGATGAAGAAGCCGTGCCAGACGACGGCGCCGTCGGCCTCGTGCGTGGGCATCGAGTGCGCCTCGATGCAACGCGCGCCGGTGGGCGTCGCCGGCACGCGGAAGGTCGCGAGCCACGCGTTGCCGAAGGCCGCCGAGCGGCGCAGCGATTCGGCGAGCAGGCCGCGGTCGTCGGCGTCGACGAGGTCGAGCAGGTCGATGTGGCGCTCGACCAGCGTCGCCGCGTCGACGCCCAGCAGCTCGACGATCGCCGGGCTCGCGAACGTGAACTCGCCGCCGCCGTCGGGCCGCTGGCGATAGGAATGGACGGCGCCGGGCGCCGTCGCGACGATGCGTGCCAGCCGCTCCTGCGCCTGGCGGTGCGCGCTCTGCAACGCCTCGGCCGCGCGCGCCTGCGTCACGTCCTCGGCGAAGCCGGCCATGTAGCGCATGCGGCCGTCCGGCCCGTACAGCGGGAAGCCGCGGCCGCGGATCCAGACGACGCGGCCGTCGGGCCGGCGCATGCGGTATTCGGTCTCGTAGGTGCCGGTCGACGTCATCGACTGCGCGGCGGCGGCGACGCGCGCCACGTCCTCCGGGTCGACGCCGTCGAGCCAGCGCGTCAGGTCGGCGTAGAGCGGCGCCGACGACCGCCCCCAGATCCGCCGGTAGGCCGCGTCGTTGACGTACAGCAGCTTCTGCTGGCGCGGGTCGACGATCCACATCAGGTCGAGCGAGTGGTCGCCGAACATCCGGAACAGCTGCTCCTTCTCGACCAGCGCGCGCGTCGCCTCGCGCTCGTCCGTGAAGTCGATGAACGACGCGACGACGCCCGCGGGGCCGCCGGGCCACGAGTCGTCGACCGCGATCGCATTGACGCGCAGCCAGCGCCGGCCGTTGCGCGGCGTGTCGACCACGACGACGCCGTTCTTCGCCACGCCTGGGTCGCGGCGCGCGCGGAAGACGGGGCGGCTTTCGAACGGCAAGGGTTCGCCGTGCTCGTCGAACTGGACCCAGCCGAGCTGGTCGGCGTGCGCGTCGATCGGCCCGTCGCCCAGGTCGAGCGCGCGCCGTGCGGCGCGGTTCGCGTCCACGATGCGCAACGCCGTGTCGTACCAGATCACGCCCGAATCGAACGAATCGAAGACGAGACGGATGTCAGCCCGGAGGTCGAACCCCACGCACGCTCCCCTTTGGTTTTGGCGGCCCGCAGGCCCGGGGGAATCGTTCGGCGCGCCGTGGCTCGGCGGTCGGGCTCCCTCGCCACGACTCTACGGCAAAGCGCCGGCCGCGTCTCTACCCGGAACGGGCATCGGCCGCGTCGGGCGTACCCGGCGCCGTATCGAGCCCGGCCAGCAGGTCGGCGAGCCGATCCGCGCCGCCGGCCGGCGCGTCGCGCAGCCAGCGCAGTACCTGCGGCCGCTCCGGCACGAGCCCGATCCGGTGCCGACGACTCGCGCGCACGCGGGCGAAGCCGAGCTCGAACACCAGCACCGGCGCGACCGCGTGCATCGCGCCGAAGCGCTGGCCCGTGTGGGCGCGCAGCCAGGCGTGGATCGCGCGGAGCTCATCGTCGGGCAGCGCGAGCGCCACGCGCGCCAGCGGCAGCAGGCGCAGGCCGCCGAGCTCGGGCGCGTCGGCGGGCGCCGGCAGGAACTCGCCGGCCATCGCGGCGGTCATCGCGTCGCGCTGCTCTTCGGCGGACAGCGGCGTGCGGTTCCACAGCGCGAAGCCGCACTCGGCGAAGCCCAGTGCGGCCGCCGAGGGGAGCGCGTCGGACGGCACGTACTGCAGCACGGCGCGCACGCGGTGCATGGCCGCGCGGACGCTCCATGCCAGCTCGTCGCGGCGCCGCCGCAGCACGAGCCCGCTCCAGCCGGCGTGCCGTCCTCGCGCCGCGATGGCGGCCAGCTCGTCGGTGCCGACGTCGGCGGGAAGCTCGACGGTCGGCGTCGTGAACACCGCCGGCAGCACGACCGCGACGATGCCCCGGGCCGTATCGACCTCGACCGCCGGCCAACGCGCGTGCAGGCGTGCGCGGCGCTCGTCCGCGGGCAGCACGCCGCCGTCGTCGGCGGCCCAGCGCTGCCAGTCGACCAGCACGAGGTGCCACGTCGCGTCGCGCGCGTCGATCTCGAGGTCGACCACGACGCCGCCCTGGCGCGCGACCAGCACGCCGTCGATCACGCACGGGTCGGGCCAGGCGTCGGCGTCGAGCAGCGCCTCGGGCAAGGCCGCGTTCGCGAGGCCGCCCGCGCGCCGCCACACCGCGAGCGCGCGGCCGTGCCGCACGACCTGCACGCGCTCGCCCCGCCAGCGCGGTTCGGCCCGCAGCGCGCCCTGCCGCCACGCCGCGAGCAGGGCGGCGTGCTCGTCGGCCGGCGACTCGGGCAACGGCGCGAACGCGCGCGGACGCAGGTGCGGCAGCGCGACATCGGCCACGGCCTCGAAGCTGCCGGTGCGGTGCCAGGCCCAGGCAAGCGCGTGGGCATCCTCGTCGAACGCGAGCGCCCAGGCGCGCTGCCATTGCCACGCGCTCGCCACCGGCCGCGCGAGGCCGCAGGCGGCGCGCACGGCCCAGCGGCGGGAGAAGGCGTCGTCGAGCGTGGCGATGGCGGCGGCGATCGCCCCGGCGCGACGATCGGGCGGCGACGCGGCGGCCGCGTGCCAGGACGCGAGCCAGTCGGCCAGCGTCGGGCGCGAGCCGGGTGCGGGCGGCGAGGCCTCGTCGTCCGGCCACGGCAGCATCATCGCGATCGCCTCGGCGGCTTCGGTGCTCGCGTCGACGCCGACCTCGAACAGCCACGGCGCCACGCCCGCCTCGCCGGCGAGCCGCGCGGCGGCTTCCGCGAGCGCGCGCTGC
>JASLEM010000093.1 GCA_030151165.1 Burkholderiaceae bacterium | reverse complement strand
CGGGCCCGGGCGCCCACGGCGGCGATCGCGGCGGCCCCGGCGGCTACCGCCCCGGCCCCGGCTACGGCCGCGGCCCGCAATGGGACGGCCGCTACAACCACAACCACTACTACCCCGGCCGCGGCTACATCAGCGGCGTGCTGCCGGTCGGCGCGATCTCGGTCGGCTTCGGCGGCGGCAGCTACTTCTTCCAGAGCGGCGTCTGGTGGCGCCCGTACGGCGGCCGCTACATCGTCGTCGCCCCGCCCTACGGCATCTACGCGCCCGTGCTGCCGCCGGACTACACGACGATCTACATGGCCGGCGCGCCGTACTACTACGCGGACGGCGTCTACTACACGCAGGTCGTCGGCCAGGGCTACCAGGTCGTCGCGCCGCCGCCCGGCGCCGAGACCGCCGTGCCCGCCGCGCCGCCCGCCCCGCCCGCACCCGACCCGATCTTCTATCCGCGCAACAACCAGAGCCCCGCGCAGACCGAGGCGGACCGCCGCGACTGCAACACCTGGGCGACCACGCAGCCGAGCGCACAGGCGGATGCCAAGGTCTTCCAGCGCGCGACGGAAGCCTGCATGGACGGCCGCGGCTACACGGTGCGCTGACCGGCGCGAGACCCCGGGGCCTGCGCGCCGGGATCCCATCGAAGGCACGTGTCGACGCGCCTTTTTCGTTGGCGCCGCGCGGCCGCGCGAGCCTCAGCGCTTGTCGCCGCGGGGATCCACCGACCCCAGCCCCGAGATCGTCTGCCGCTCCCGCGGCTGGCCCCAGTAGCCGACGTGGCCCGCACCGGAGATGTCGACGCGCAGCTGGTCGGTCACCCACAGCTCCGCGTTGGCGACGCCGCTGATCGACACGCCCGCATTGCCGACGCGCAGCTGGTCCGCCGTGACCTTGCCCTTGCCCGACACGTTCAGCCCCAGGTTCTGCACCTGGCCGGCCAGCTGGCCTTCGCCCGCGCCCGAGATCTCGAAGCGCACGGTGTCCGCGACCAGGTTGTCGAAGCGCACGGTGCCCGAGCCGGAGATCGTGATGCCCAGCGAGGACGCGCGGATCGGCCCCGGCGCGACGACGTCGCCCGCGCCCGACATCGTGATGCGGCTCAGGTTGCGCATCCGCACCTCGACCTGCGCCTTGTTGCCGTTCCAGAACTTCCAGCCGCCCGCGAGCTCGAGCTGCAGGCGCGTGCCGCTCAGGCGCACGGAGACGCCCTCCTGCGCCTGGTCGCCGCCGGCCACGAAGACCTCGTCGCGGTCGCCCTGCACCAGGCGGATCTGGCCGGAGCCGTCGATCTCGAGCTTGTCGAACGCGCCCGGCGCGTAGACCTTGCCCTCGGGGGGCTGCTCGGCACGCGCGGCCAGCGGCGTGGCCAGCGCCAGCATCGAGACCGCGGCGAGCATCGCCGCACGGCGCTTCATCGCGTTCATATCGATTGCTCCCGCAGCTTCTTCGACACGTCGCGGTTCGCGGTGATGCGCGTGCCGTCGGTCATCTGGACGACCAGTTGCGAGTTCTCGTCGGGGGTCATGGCTTCCACGAAATCGAGGTTGACGATGCAGCTGCGGTGCAGCTTCAGGAATCGCGCCGGGTCGAGCCGCTGCTCGAACGTGTTGATCGGCAGGCGCACCAGGAAGCTGCGGCCGCGGCTCACGATGGCGGTGTACTTGGTGTCGGAGCGCAGGTACTCGATCGCGTCGACCAGCACCGGGAAGATCTTGCCCTGGTCGCGCACGAGGATGCGCGTCATCGGCTCGGCCGACGGGCGCTGCAGCGCGTCGACGGCGTCGTCGAGGCCCGTCGCCTCGCTGCCCGCATCCGTGTCGACGCGCGACTGCAGCGCGTGCCCGATCGCCTCGTCGAAGCGGTCGCGCGCGAACGGCTTGAGCAGGTAGTCGACGGCGTGCAGCTCGAACGCGGTCAGGGCGTGCTCGTCGTAGGCCGTCGTGAAGATCACCGCCGGGCGATGCTCGTCGCCGGCCAGCGCCTTCATCACCTCGAGGCCGGTCATGCCGGGCATCTGGATGTCCATCAGCACGAGGCCAGGCTGGAGCGCGCGGATCTGCGCGAGCGCGGATTCGCCGTCGCCGCAGGTGGCCACGAGCGCGAGCTGCGGCATCTGCGCGACCCAGGCGGCGAGCGCCTCCGCGGCGAGCGGTTCGTCTTCGGCGATCAGGACTTTGGTCGGTTCGGTCATTGCGGTATCCAGAGGTCGACACGGAATCCCGCGCCCGGCGCGGTGCGCACATGGAGCCGGGCGCGGCCCTCGTAGTCGAGGGCGAAGCGGCGCTTGAGCGCGCCGAGGCCGATGCCGCGCGTGGCGGGGGCGTCGGCGCTGTCCAGCGTGGCCGGGTCGCAGCCGGGGCCGTCGTCCTCGACGCTGAGGTCGAGGCCCTGGTTCATCGGGTTGCGTTCGCTGCGGATGCTGATGCTGCCGCCGCGCACGCGCGGCGCGACGCCGTGCAGGATGCTGTTCTCGACCAGCGGCTGCAGGCTCAGCGGCGGGATCTCGTCGTTCATCGTCGCGGGGTCGAGCTGCCAGTCGATGTGCAGCCGCGCGCCCAGGCGCAGGCTTTCGAGCGCGAGGTAGTCGCGCACGAATTCGACCTCGTCGGCGAGCGGCACGCGGTCGGCGGCGCTGCGCTTGGTGTCGAGCACGTAGCGCAGCATGCCCGAGAAGCGCATCAGCGCGTCCTCGGCGGCCTGGGCGTCCTTGCGGGTCAGCGCGATGATCGAGTTGAGCGTGTTGAACAGGAAGTGCGGGTTCAGCTTGCCGCTGATGACCGCCAGCTCGGCTCGCGCCAGCGCGGACTCGGCCTGCGCCGCGGCAATCGCGGCGGCGCGCGCGCGGCGCGTCTGCAGCATGGCCGTGAAGGCGGTGGCGATCGCGATGTAGACGACGACGCCCCAGATCGCGCGCCACAGGATCGTCTGCATCAGCATCGACTTCGCGTGGTCAGCGCCGTAGAGCAGCCACGCGATCGCGAAGTCGCTGCACTGCCAGAGCGCGCCGAACAGCAGCGCCGCGATGGCGTGCAGCGTCGACGACGCGACCGACCCGACGTCCTGCCGCTGCAGCAGCCGCACCCAAGGCAGCACCGCGGCGCCGAGGATCATCGGCGAGGTCAGGTTGAGCGTGGCCTGGTAGACGGCCTCCCACAACTGCCACAGCCCGCGCTCGAACTCGGCGCCGGCCAGCACGTACAGCAGCCAGGCGAGCACGCATCCGCCGATGTAGGTCAGCCAGACGCGCCGGTCGCTGCCGGTGTCGTGCCTGGACGGTGTGCTCGTTGTCGCCATGCAGCGATGTTACGGGCTCGCCCTCGCCCGCCGCAGCCCGGGGGTGACCAATCGCCGGAATCCGCGACCGAAGTGCGGCTGGCCGCGCCGGTGTGCGGGCCGATGCGTGTCGTCGCGGTCAGGCGCCGCCACACGTCGACGGCGCTCCCCGCTCGCGCTCACGCAGCTTGAGGACGCGATGACTCCACGAACGACAAGCGCCCGGCGACGCGAGCCGCCAGGCGCTTCAATGAAGAGTTAGGAGGGATGCCGCCCGCGATCGCTCGCGCGGGCGCGCGTCCGCCGGCGCTTCAGCGCCAGCCGCGATGCCAGCCGTGCTCGGGGTGGTACCAGCCCCAGCCGTACTGCTCGTGGTAGCGCCAGCCGTAGCCGGGGCCGGGGCTCGCGTAGGTCGGCGCGACGTACACGACGCCGGCCGGTGCGTAGTAGCCGTCGGCGCCGTAGCGGTAGCCCGGTGCGGGTGCGACGACGCAGCCCGACAGCACGATGGCCGCCGTGGTGCCGGCGATCAGCAAGAGCGTCTTCCTCATGGTCATGGTTCTTCTCCGGTAGGTTCAATCGACAGGGCCTGGCGCAGCGACGCGTCGCACGCCGGAACAGTCCTCGGACGCGGCGGCTCGACCGTAACTGCACGATCGTTTCGCCCTGCCCTTGCCTGTTCAACGAAGCCCCGGACGCGACGGTTGACGCGTCCGATCCAGGCCTGATGAGTGGGCAATCCGCATGCGCGCTCGCTGCGGGCGAAACGACGACATCGTGTTTACGTCTCTTTGCACGACGGAAACTTCGACGGGGTCATCGCGGTGGTTCGATGGGCGTTGAACAGGCAGGCCGCGATGTGCGGCCAAGGAGTTTGATGATGAAGACGAAGTCGAAGATCGTGCGCTGGGGCACGCTGGCCATCCTGATCGCCGCCATGAGCGGCTGCTGCGTCGCGCCGTGGGGCTACGGCCGGGGCTACGGTGGCCGGGGCTACAGCGAAGGCGGCTACCACGGCGGCTACGGCGGCTACGGTGGCGGCTACCACGGTCACTGATCGCGGTTGACCCCGCGTGGGAGCGCTCGCAGGTGACACACGTGTCGCGCGCGACGCTTGCCCGCCGAGGCGGACACCACCCGCCGGAACGGGCCGCGCCACGCACCGGATCGCCCCGATGCGCCGCCCGAAAAACGAAAAGGCCGCTCGCGCGGCCTTTTTCCTTGGGCGCCCTGCAGCGTCAGTGCAGCCGGCCGCGGCCCTTGCCTTCGCCGGGCGGCTTGGTCGAGGCGGCCTTGGCGTCGACGTTGCGCAGGATGTCCTTGCCGCTGATGCCGGCGAACAGCGCGGCGGCGCGCACCTTGATCTCGAGCAGCTCGCTCGCGCTGACCGAGTACTGGCCCGTGACCTTGTTGACATCGACCTTGAACTCGACGTCCTTGCCGTTGTTCGACAGCGTGCCGACCGTGAACTCGTAGTCGTCGTTGTCGGCCGGCAGGCCGCGGCCCTCGAGGTCGTAGTCCTCGTACTCGATCCGATAGATTTCCCCGCTCGCCAGGTCGAGCAGACCTGTCGACGCGATGATGTCTTCGCTCAGTTCATCGGAAATCGTGATCGGCACCTTCAAATCCACAGCTCTACCCCGCTCGTTCGCAAACCCCGATTTTTGCACGCGCGGCGGCCGCGCAGCGCAAAAGCGCGATTGACCCGCCTGGCGGAAGAGATGCGGTGCGGCGCCGAAGCGACGTCCGCACGACGCCTCAGCCGCGCATCGTCGCCCGCACCAGCCGTCCGAACGTGAGGCCCTGAACGAGGATCGAGAACGCGACGACCGCGTAGGTCAGCGCGACGAGGGTCTCGCGCCAGGGCCCGGCGGGCACCGACAGCGCGAGCGCGATCGAGATGCCGCCGCGCAGCCCACCCCAGGTCAGCACGGCCGCCGCGCCCTGCGGCAGGCGGAAGGCGCGGCGAAACACGCGCACCGGCCACCCCGTCGTGAGCCAGCGCGCCGCGAGCACGATCGCGACCGCGGCGGCGCCCGCGAGCGCCGCGCGCCCGGCCGTGACGGGCCAGGGGATCGCCACGACCTCCATGCCGACGAGCAGGAACAGCACGGCGTTGAGCATCTCGTCGAGCCGCTCCCAGAACGCGTCGACGCGACGGTCGACGTCTCGCACGGCAGCGGCCCGCCCGCCGCCGACGACCAGCCCCGCGACCACCATCGCGAGCGGCCCCGACATCCCGAGACGATTCGCGAGCGCGTAGCCGCCGACCACGGCGACGAGCGTCAGCGGCACCGCGAGCGCGGCCGCCTCGATACGCCGCAGCAGGCGCGACAGGGCCACGCCCAGCACCGCGCCGAACAGCAGCCCGCCGCCCGCCTCGCGCAGCAGCAGCATCGCCGCCTGCCCGACCGTGGGCACGCCGCCATCGACGACACTGCCCAGCACCAGCGTGAAGAGCACGACGCCCACGCCGTCGTTGAACAGGCTCTCGCCCGCGATCACCACCTCGAGCGGCCGCGGCGCGCCGGCCGACTTCAGGATGCCGATCACCGCGATCGGGTCGGTCGGCGAGATCAGCGCGCCGAACAGCAGGCACTCGGCGAACGGCACCGGCAGGCCGATCGCGCCGAGCACCGCGAACGACAGCGCGCCGACCAGCGCCGTCGACAACGCGGTGCCGACGAACGCGAGCACGGCGACCTGCCAGCGGTAGGCGCGCAACGCCTCGACGTCGACGTGCAGCGCGCCCGCGAACAGCAGCATCGACAGCAGGCCCTGCATCAGCAGCGTCGAGAAGTCAATGGCCCGCACCAGCGCGACCTCGCGCGCATGCAGGCCGGCGAGCACGCCGATGCCGTCGAGCGCGACCAGGGCCAGCGACAGCGCGAGCGACGTCGCCATCACGCCGATCGTCGCGGGCAGGCGCAGCACGCGGTGGTTGAACCAGGCCGCGAGCGCGGCGAGCGCGATCACCACGGGCAGCGAGGCGGCGAAGTCCGGCATGCGGTGTCGATCGTGGCAAGGGATCGCGAAAAAAGGCAAAGGCCTCGCCGCTTGCGCCTGCGAGGCCCAAGGCGTCGAAGCGTGCTCAGGAGCCCGCGACCTTCATCGGCGACAGCAGCACCGAGCCGATCGTCTTCGCGCCGTAGTTGTACGCGTCGGCGCCGATCGCCTGGATGCCCGAGAGCATCGTGCGCAGGTGGCCGGCGATCGTCACTTCCTCGACCGGGTGCACGATGCGGCCGTTCTCGACCCAGAAGCCCGCGGCGCCGCGCGAGTAGTCGCCGGTGACGTAGTTGACGCCCTGCCCCATCAGCTCGATCACGAACAGCCCGCGATCGAGCTTGCGCAGCATCGCGGGCAGGTCGTCG
>JASLEM010000071.1 GCA_030151165.1 Burkholderiaceae bacterium | reverse complement strand
GGTGGCGGTCGAGCGCAGCGACAGCCGCGCGCCGTGCGCGTCGGTGATGATGGACGCGGTGACGCCCGCGTTGGCGGCGTTGATCTTGTCCTTGATCGACGACAGCGAGGTGTCGCCCGCGCCGATCGTGATCGAGACGGGGCTCGAGTTCGCCTGGTTGGCGAAGCTGGCCGGGTTGCCGCCCGCGGCGGCCGTCCACGTCCCGAGCTGGATCGTCAGCGTGCCCGAGCTCAGCGTGCTCGACGAGGACGGCAGCGCCCCCGCGGTGACCGTCTGGCCCTGCGCCATCTGCTGCACGGTGACCGAATAGTCGCCCGGCGTGGCGGTACCGCTGGAGGTATCCGCGGTCACGACGGTCGGGTCGGCGACGGAAGAAGTCGTCTGCGACCACAGCGAGCTCGACGCGAGCGCGTCCGCCTTGTCGCCGAGCGTCGACGTCAGGCTCTGGATCTGCCCGACCGCGGAGATCTCGGTGTTGACGGTCTGCGCCTTGTTCTGCAGCAGCGTGAGCGGCTGGCTCTCGACGGACATCAGCGACGAGATGATGCTGTTGACGTCCAGCCCGCTGCCGATGCCGGCCGAGCTGATCGAGCCGGTGGCGGAGGTTGCTCCGACGGATAGTGACATGGGGATTCCTGGGCGGTTCTTAAGCGAACTATCGACAATTCGGCCGGTGTCTTGAGGGCGGCAGAGCCGGGCAAAACCCGGTCATTTCGAGGGATGCTCCGCGCGTGGCTGCCGGCCGGCGGCGGTGGCGCGCGGATCGCGCGCGGGCGCCCGGAAAGCGGAAAAGGCGCGCTGCGTCTGGCGTCGGGGAACGACGGCGGATGCCGTGTCCTCGACGCCAGGCGCAGCGCGCCTTCGGCGGTGCGCGGCGCGAAGGCCAGGCCCTCGCGCGACGCCCCGCGGGATGCGTGGCGGTCAGCCCTGCAGCAGCTTCAGCACCTGCTGCGGCAGCTGGTTGGCCTGCGCGACCATCGCAGTGCCGGCCTGCTGCAGCACTTGCGCGCGGCTCATGTTGGCGGTTTCCGACGCGAAGTCCGCGTCCATGATGCGGCTGCGCGCGGCCGACTGGTTCTCGACGCCGACCTGCAGGTTGGTGATGATCGCGTCGAAGCGGCTTTCCGTGGCACCGAAGGTGGCGCGGGTGTCGTTGACGTTGTCGAGCGCGGCATCGATGTTGTTGATGACCGCGTCGATCGCGCCGCCGGAGGCCGAGGCGCCGATGGAGGCGCCGCTGGTGACGGTCGTGATCGCGGTGGCCTGCGTCATGTCGACGGTGGTCACGGCGATGGTGTCGTCGGCGGTCGTGTTCGCGCCGATCTGGAAGGTCAGCGAGGTCGCGTCGGCGCCCAGGATGTGCTTGCCGTTGAACGTCGTGCCGCCGAGGACGCGGGTGATTTCCGACTGGAGCTGCGAGAACTCCTTGTTCAGCGAGTCCTTGTCCGACGAGCTGTTGGTCGAGTTGCGCGACTGCACCGCCAGTTCGCGCATGCGCTGCAGCGCGTCGCCGACCTGCGAGAGCGCGCCTTCGGCGGTCTGCGACATCGAGATGCCGTCGTTGGCGTTGCGCACGGCGACGTTCATGCCGCGGACCTGGGCGTTCATGCGTTCGGCGATCGCGAGACCGGCGGCGTCGTCCTTGGCGGAATTGACGCGCAGGCCCGACGACAGGCGCTGCATGGAGGTCGACAGGGAGCCCTGCGACATGTTGAGGTTGCGCTGCGCATTCAGCGAAGCAATGTTGGTATTGATCGTCATTGGCATGTGAATACTCCAGGATTCAGGCACAACCGGCGAAAGTGCCGGAACTCAGTTCGATGCGCGGCTGTCAGGAAGGCCATCAAAGCCTCGCACCTCCAAGCCCGGTACTTGGTCGCCAAGAGATGCAGCTCGTCGGCGGGTCGCCCCGTCGCTTCACATGCAGTCCCGCTAGCGCTTCCGGACCGCGCTCCCCGGTCGTTTCGATGTGGGGAGACGTTGATTGGATTGTGCGAATACTTGAGCCACTTCAAATCGCCGATATGAGCCCCCAAGCCCCGCCTTTTCCGATCCGCCAATGACGACGACCCCGCCGGTTCGCACCGGGCGGGGTCGTCTGGGGGAGCCTGCGGCGCCGGGGGGCCGGCGCGCGCTGTCCTGGGGTTCGCGGCGATCAGCGCAGCAGCGAGAGCACCTGCTGCGGCTGCTGGTTGGCCTGGGCGATCATCGCCGTGCCGGCCTGCTGCAGCACCTGGGCGCGGCTCATGTTGGCGGTTTCCGACGCGAAGTCCGCGTCCATGATGCGGCTGCGCGCGGCCGACTGGTTCTCGACGCCCGACTCCAGGTTCGAAATGATCGAGTCGAAGCGGCTTTCCGACGCACCGAACGTGGCGCGCGTGTCGTTGACGTTGTTGATCGCCTTGTCGATGTTGTTGATGACATCGTCGATCGCGCCGCCCGTCGCCGACGAGCCGATCGTCGCGCTCGAGCCCGTCACATTCGTGATCTGCGTGGCCTGCGTCATGTCCGTCGTGGCGATGTCCACGCGGTCGTTGCTGGTCGTGTTCGCGCCGACCTGGAAGGTCAGCGTCGTCGCGTCCGCGCCGAGGATCTTCTTGCCGTTGAAGGCGGTACCGCCGAGCACGCGGGTGATTTCCGACTGCAGCTGCGAGAACTCCTTGTTCAGCGAGTCCTTGTCCGACGAGCTGTTGGTCGAGTTGCGCGCCTGCACCGCCAGTTCACGCATGCGTTGCAGCGAGTCACCGACTTGCGACAGCGCACCGTCGGCCGTCTGCGACAGCGAGATGCCGTCGTTGGCGTTGCGGATCGCCACGTTCATGCCGCGCACTTGCGAGTTCATGCGTTCGGCGATCGCCAGGCCGGCCGCGTCGTCCTTCGCGCTGTTGATGCGCAGGCCCGAC
>JASLEM010000064.1 GCA_030151165.1 Burkholderiaceae bacterium | reverse complement strand
TCGGCACGACGCCGGCCGACACCACCGCGGCCGTGCCCGCCGACGAGCCGTTGGTCGTGCAGGCCAGGTTCCACGGGTTGCGCGTGACGTGCAGGCGGTTCTCGGCCGCGCTGCAGACGCCGAACTCCGGCGTCGTCGTGCGGCCGAGGATGTTGAGGCCCGCGTGGCGGATCCTGCCGGTGAGGAAGCTGTCCGCGGCCGGGCGATGCCCCTGCATCAGCATCGAGCCGAACTCCTGCCGCCGGCCCGCGAGCGTCGGCCCGAGGTCCTTCATGAAGTAGGGCACGCCGGCGAACGGGCCGTCGGGCCGCATGCCGTCGGCGAGCGGGTCGGCGACGACGTCGTCGAACACCTCGACCACCGCGTCCAGGGCGCCGTTCACGCGGGCGACGGCGGCGCGTGCCTGCGTCGCGAGCTCGGCCGGCGTCACGTCGCCGCGTCGCACGCGGTCGGCGAGCGCGGTGGCGTCGTGGTCGGCCCATTCCTCCCAGCTCATGGCGAGCGTCATCGCAAGTCCTCCGGTTGCCGCGCCATCGTAAGCGCAGCGCGCGGCCGGCCGGTACCATTCGGGGCATGAGTCCTTCCACGCCCCTCGCGACCCTGCGGGTCTGCATCCTCGACAACGACAACCTCGACCCCGCCGTCGTCGACACCTACGTCAGCTACGGCGCCATGACCGAGACGATGTTCGCCTCCGCCGGCGTGCCCTGGCGCTTCGAACGCTTCAACACGACGCTCGGCCACTACCCCGAGTCGTTCGACGCCTACGACGCCGTGCTGCTCACCGGCAGCAAGGCCGATTCGTTCTCGGACGAGCCGTGGGTGCGCACGCTGCGCGAGCGCGTCGGCGAGCTGCTCGCGCAGCGCAAGACGCTGCTGGGCATCTGCTTCGGCCACCAGCTGATCGCCTACTGCCTCGGCGCGCCGGTCGGCCGCGCGCCGCAGGGATGGGGCATGGGCCGCATGGACTACGAATGGGTCGGGCCGGCGCCGCTGAAGGCCTCGGCAGACGAAGGCGCGGCGACGCTGAGCCTGCTCGCGTCGCACCAGGACCAGGTGATGTCGCTGCCCGAAGGCGCGACGCTGCTGGCGCGCAGCGAGTTCTGCCCCGTCGCCGCGTACACCGTCGGCGACCATGTGTTCTGCGTGCAGCCGCACCCCGAGTTCGTCGAGGCCTACAGCGCGTGGCTGCTGGACAAGCGCCCCGAAGCCGTGGCCTCGGAGCGCCGCGCCGCGGTGCGAGCCGACCTCGCGCTGCCGCACGACGGCCTGCACCTCGCGCGCTTCATGCAGTCGTTCGTCGAGGGCCGGCCGGCGGCCTGAGCGCCCGCATCGGTGCGGAGACGGGCGGCCTCGACCGGCCGCCCGCGCGCGTCGCGCGGATCAGCCGTGCGCGATCGCGTAGCTGCGGATCGCGAGCCGCGCTTCCATCGACAGCGTCATGAACTGCACGCCCAGGCGCGACTGGGTGCCGCAGAAGGACGACGACACCACGCGCACCTTCGCGCGCACGGCGAGGCTGCGGCGCGGATCTTTCGGATGCGGGATGGCCAGCGCCGTCTCCAGCATCGTGCCGACCGGCATGTTGACCGCGCTCATGAGGCCGATGCCGCCTTCGGACACGTCGCACACCCAGCCCGGGACGATCGCGTCGCCGGCACCGATCAGGCGGATCGCCCAGTGCGCACGCGCCCGGAGATGCCGGCGCGCGTCCTCGGTGCGCCGCTGGGGCAGGGCCGCCGCGCGCAGGGCGGGGTGGAAGCCGGTGGCCTGGCGGGCGTGGGCGTGGGCGAATGCGTGCGACATGGGATGTTCCTCGGGGATCTCGGCCCGCCGGGTGGTTCCGGCGGCGTCTCCCGATCAGTGTCGGCGCAATCGGCCGTTTCCTGTGGCTTCGGCGTGTGGGGAGTTGCCGACGCGACGTATCAGGAATGCGCGATGACGTAGTCGCGGATGGCGACGCGCGCGTCCATCGCCAGCACGACGAACTGCACGCCGAGCCGCGACTGCGTGCCGCAGAACGCCGAGAACACCACGCGCACCTTCGCCTGCAGCGGGAGATTGCGACGGGCGTCCTTCGGGTGGGGGATCGCGAGGGCGATGTCCAGCACCGAGCCCACCGGCATGTTCACGCCGCTCATGATGCCGACGCCGCCTTCGGAGACGTCGCACACCCAGCCCGACGACACCGCGCCGCCGGCGCCGATCAGCCGGATCGGCCAGTGCGCGCGGGCGCGGCGATGCCGGCGTGCCTCGATGGTGGCGGGCCGGGGCGCGGCCGGTCGCGGGTCGACACGGTCGAGTCGGGGGGCGGCCGGAGCGCCGGGGGCGTTGTCGGAGGAGGCGGTCATGTGGGGATTTCTGGACACATCCACCTTTCGGCCGCCGCGCCGGTCACTTGAGTGCATTTCCTTCATCGCAAGCCCTCAACCCTGCGGCGCAGCTTCCGAAATACGAGCAACTTCGGCTCGGACAACTGGATCGTGACTGTGCAAACCTCCGCCCTCAAGAACCCCGACATCAACGCGCTCAACAGCGTCTACCAGGCCCTCGACCGCATCCAGGCGATGATCGAGTTCGACATGAGCGGGCACATCCAGCACGCCAACGCGCTGTTCCTGTCCGTGATGGGCTACACGCTCGAGGAAGTGGTCGGGCAGCACCACCGCATGTTCTGCGACCCGGCCTACATCCGCAGCCCGGAATACTCGGCGTTCTGGCATCACCTCGGCAGCGGCGAGAGCCATTCCGGCGAGTTCGCGCGCGTAGCCAAGAACGGCCGCGAGGTCTGGTTGCAGGCGTCGTACACGCCGATCCTCGACGCCGACGGCAAGCCCGTCCGCGTCGTCAAGTTCGCCACCGACATGACCGCCAGCAAGCTGCGCGGCGCCGACTTCGAAGGCCGCACGCAGGCCATCAACCGTGTGCAGGCCGTGATCGAGTTCGACCTGACCGGCCGCGTGCTGACGGCCAACGAGAACTTCCTCGCGTCCTTCGGCTATTCGCTCGAGGAAGTCGTCGGCCAGCACCACCGCATGTTCTGCGACCAGGCCTACACCCGCTCTCCGGACTACGTCGCGTTCTGGGACCGCCTCGGCCGCGGCGAGTTCGACGCCGGCGAGTACCGCCGCATCGCGAAGAACGGCAAGGACGTCTGGATCCAGGCCTCGTACAACCCGATCTTCGACGCCGCCGGCCGGCCGGTGAAGGTCGTCAAGTTCGCGACCGACATCACGCCGACGCGCCGCACGGCGGGCGAGGCGCAGGGCAAGCTGGAGGCGATCGGCCGCTCGCAGGGCGTGATCGAGTTCGACATGCAGGGCAACATCCTCGAGGCCAACGCGAACTTCCTGCGCACCGTCGGCTACACGATCGACGAGCTGCGCGGCAGCCACCACAGCATGTTCTGCAGCGAGGAGTTCGCGAAGTCGCGCGAGTACCGCGACTTCTGGGCCGACCTCAACGAGGGCCAGTTCAAGACGGGCCGCTTCAGCCGGCTCGGCAAGCGCAACGCCGAGGTCTGGATCCAGGCGACCTACAACCCGATCCTGGGCCTCGACGGCAAGCCCTACAAGGTCGTGAAGTTCGCGATGGAGATCACGACGCAGGTCGACCGCGAGCAGTCCATCGCCAACAACGTGTCCGCCATCTCCAGCGTGATGGACGGCCTCTCCGGCTCGATCAGCAGCATCGCCGAAGGCTCGCAGCGCTCCACCCACCTCGCCAGCCAGACCCAGCGCGAGGCCGACGACGGCAGCAAGCTGCTCAAGCGCTCGCGCGAGTCCATCATCGCGATCCAGGAGTCGTCGAAGGACATCACCGAGATCATCGACACCATCAGCGAGATCGCCGGCCAGACGCACCTGCTCGCCTTCAACGCGGCCATCGAGGCGGCGCGCGCGGGCGAGCACGGGATCGGCTTCTCGGTGGTCGCGGAAGAAGTGCGCAAGCTGGCCGAGAAGTCGGCCCGCGCGACGCGCGAGATCTCCAAGCTGATCAACGAGACGGTCAACCGCGTGCAGGAAGGCGGTCGCCTGTCGCAGCAGGTCGAGGACGCGTTCACCCGCATCCAGCGCTCCGTCGACGACACCACGCAGTCGATCGAGCAGATCAGCACCGCGACGAGCGAGCAGGCCTCGGCCACGCAGAACGTCACGAGCCTGCTGCTCGACCTGCAGATCAGCTCGCAGAACGGCTGACCCGTGGAACTCTCGCTCGCAACCCCGGCGGCGCGGCCGGGCGCCGGCGGCGCCGGTGGCGTGGGCAGCACCTGCATGATCGCCCTCGTGCGCGTGCAGGGCCGGCTCATCGGCGTCGACGGCCGCCACATCGTGCAGGCCGTCGTCGTGCCGCCCGACATGGCCGCCGTGCCACGCCGCGCGGGCGGCCTCGTCGGCGTCGTCTCGCACGGCACGCAGCTGGTGCCGGTGGTGCACCTGCAGCGCTGGCTCGACGCCGACGACGGCGCCGCCGCCGATGCGGACGCGCCGGTCGACGACAGCGCCGACGACGCGCCGGCACCCGTCCCGCCATCGACGCCCGACGCCCGCATCGTGATCCTCTCGCATGACGGGCAGGTCGTCGGCCTGATGGTCGACGCCGTGATCGGGCTGCGGCGCTGCCCGCAGGACGCGGTCGAACGCCTGTTCCACGACGAGCGGCCCGACGAGCTCTTCGAGCGCGCCGCGCTGATCGACGCCGCCGAGCCCCCGCTCGCCTTGCTGGAGCCCTCGCGGCTCGCGGCGCTGGCGGGCGCGTGGTGCGCGCGGGCGCGCGTCGAGCGCGTGGCGGCCGACGCGGAACAGGCCTCGGTCGACGAGGCGGCGCGTCGCGCACTCGCTGCGTCGGCGAGCCTCGGCGTCTTCCGCATCGGCGACGCGCTCGTGGGCTTTCCGGCCAACGACATCGGCGAACTCCTGCGCACGCCCGCCTTGCGCGCGCCGCCGTTCCGCCACCCGGGCGTGCGCGGCCTGTGCGACTGGCGCGGGCAGCTGCTGCCGGTCGTCGACCTCACCGCGGCGCTGCGCGCGGTGCCGGACGCGCAGCCCGCGCCCTGGCTCTGCGTCGTGCGCCACGGCGAGCTCGCGCTCGGCGTGCTGGTGCAGGAGAGCTTCGGCCTGACATCGATCGCCGCCGACCGTCTGGACGCGGCCACGGCCGGCGACGGCGGCGGCCCCGGCGCGCTCGTCCGCTGCGAGTTGCCGATCGAGCGCGGCATCCTGCACGCGATCGACTCGCGTGCGTTGATGTCGCACTGCCCCGAGTCCGCGCTCAGCGCGCGCCGCGAGGCGGCGGCGCAGCACGCGGCGGCGGCGCGCAGCACGAAGCCCTACATGGTCTTCGAGTCGGCCGGCGTCTTCGCGTCCGAGGTCGGCTGCGTGCAGGAAGTGCTGCCGTTGCCCGAGGCCGTCCGCGCCCGCCTCGCCGCGGGCTCGCCCGCCAGCATCGCGTGGCGCGGCCATGCGGTGCCGGTGCGCGACGTGCTCGCGGCCGGCGGCGAGGCGCTGCCGCTCGACGAGGCGCGCCAGCTCATCGTCGTCGCGCACGGCGACCGCCGCGTCGCGGTGCCGATCGCCGGCGTCCGCGCGATGATCCCGGCGCATGCGGGCACGCTGGCCCGGCTCTCGGTGGGCGGGCGGGACGTCGAGGTCGTCTCCACGATGACCTCCGAGCACCGCGCGACCTATGCGGTGGTCGACCTGTCCGCGCACGTGATGGAGCGCGAGGCGCTGCGCCAGGCCGCCTGATCGACAGGCCGCACCACCAACGCGGCGTCCGCGCGCAACGCAGAGACGCGATCGACGTCCTCGCACTCGACTTCGAGGGCCGTCGATCGATCAGATCCCGGCAGGATGGTTGGACGAGGCCCCGTCCTGCTCGGCGAAATGTCTGGTCACGGCCGCGACCAGCTCCTGCAACTCGGGGCGCTCGTCGAAGCGTTCCTCGCGGCGTGACCTGAGAAGGAACCGGGCCTTCGGAAGCGGGGGCAACGCAGGCCGCGACACCACCCGGAGCCCGGGCCGTGCGGCGGCCGAGGCATTGAGGCAACCCACGCCGAGCCCCGCTTGCAAGGCGGCGGCGATGCCTCCGACGCCGGACGCGACATGGCTCATATAGAACGGAATCCTCCGCTCCTGCAGGCTGTTCACCGCCAGGCGATGCAGCGAGCAGAACTCGGGCAGGAGAACCAGGGGCACGGGGCTTCCCGCAGGCGGATCAGCGCGGTCGGCGCCGGTCACCCACACGAGCGGCTCGACGCCGAGCTCCGTGCGGTCGGATGAACGCGGCGGCTTCCTGCCTCCCAGGTTCATCAGCAGCGCGAGATCGATCTCGCCTCGCTCGTACGCGGCCTCGACGTCGGAACTCATGCCGACGAAGCTGCGCAGCCGGATGCGCGGACAATCCCGGACGGCGCGAGCGAGCAGACGCGCCAGGTCCGCGCTCCGGAAGTAGCCGGTGACACCGATCCCCACTTCGATGTCATCGGGGATCTCGTGCATGTCACGCCAGGCCGCATCCGACAGACCGACGATCCGCCTCGCGTGGCGCAGCAGCTGGAGGCCCGCCGCGGTCGGCGTGACGCCGCGCTTGGCGCGCAGCAACAGCGTCCGGCCCGCGCGAACCTCCAGCTTGGCGAGCTGCTCGCTCAGCGCCGATTGCGAAAGACTGCGTATCGGAGCAGCGGCCGTGATGCTGCCCGCGTCCACCGCGGCGATCAGGGACTTCAACTGCTCGACGTCGAAAGCGTGCATGCGATTCCCCGGAAGTTCCGATTGATACTCAATGATCATCCCGCTTTACCAATATTTTAGCGGCACGCATCATGGCGCTCGTCAATCACTGGAGTTGCCATGCCTCACATCAACATTCAACTTTCCGGAACCCGTGACCGCGAGCTCGGGCGCCGGGCGGCGGACGTGGTCAGCCGCCTGACGGCGGAAATCCTCGGCAAGGTTGCCGCCGACATGGCCGTGACGCTTCAATACATCGCCGACGAGGACTGGCTGGTCGGCGGCAAGACCCTGGCCGAGTTGTCGGCTGCGTCGTACTTCGTCGAGGTGAGCATCACCGACGAGACCAACACCAAGGCGGAAAAGGCTCGCTTCGTCGCGCAGGTGCACGAAGCGATGTCCGGCTTGAGGGCGGCCGTCCACGAGGTGTCGTACGTGTACCTGATCGACGCTCGCGCCACCGCTTACGGGTTCGGTGGCCGTACGCAGGAGTGGCGACACCAGAAGGCCGGGGTGTAGGCGATCGCGTCGCCTTCCGCATCACGCCGACGCCGTCGTGAAGACGCACGGGCGACGTCGGCCGGCCCCACGCGAACCCCAAAGGTGCCCGGTCATGCTCGATGCTTTCCTGGAAACCCTGGGCCTGCTGGGCGTGTTGGCCAGTGTCGTGGCCCACGTCCGGCGGTCCGTCGATAGCCCTCAGCGCGTCGATGCGCGGATCGGCCCGGCAGGGCCACGCGACGGTCGCCGGACGTGTACCGCTCCGCGCCCCTCCGACTCGACCATGCCCGGCGCCGCCGACTCGTCCGACACGGCGATCGGTGACCGCGCTCGGCGCTGATCGGCCGCCGCGGCGGGTCAGCGGAACGACGGGCAGCGCGCGTACGCGGTGGCGTGGCCGTCCTGCACGATCGCGAAGCGCGTGCGCGAGTCGACCCGCACGAGCTGCACCTGCGTGAACGGCGTGGCCGGCGTGCCGTCGCCGAGCGCGCGGCATTCGGTCGACACGCGGTAGCTGCGGCCGTGACGCCCCAGCAGCGTCGACGTGCAGTCCGACGAGTGCGGGCCGAGGAAGGCCCGGCCGTCGAACGTCGTCACGCCCGCCAGCGGCGCGTCCTTGCACGGCGCCTTGCCGACGACGACGTAGGTGCCGGCGGCGATCGGCAGCGTGGCGGGCGAGGCCGCCTGGCAGAGGCCAGCGGCGCCCATCAGGGCGGCCGCGAGTTTCGACTTCAGGGTCAGCGAGGACATCGACATGGTGAGGCTCCGAAAAGAGGGCCGGACGATCGGCGGGGTGGCGGCCGTCGTCGTGTCGTGGGGACTCGCCGGCGGTGAGTCGTATCTTGTCGCCGCGGGCGCGGAATCGCGCGGCAAGTGCGCACACGCGGCGCGGAATGTTTCCTCCGTCGACGCGGACGCGCCGCGTCGCGCGAGCTCTTCCGTTCGACTACCCGGCGGGCTTGCCGTGCCGGCCCGCGCCGCCCGCGAAGCGCTCCGCGCCGGCGAGGCCTTCCGCCGCGACGACGTCGTGGCCGCGCGCGCCTTCGAGCCGCAGCGCGTCCGCCAGCGGCAGCCCCCATTGCGCGAAGGCCGACGCGCGATCCGCGCGCAGGCAGGCCTGCGGGAACGCGGCGAGCGTCGCGGCCAGCGCCTGCGCGGCCGCGAGTGCCTGGCCGTCGTCGACGACTTGCGTGACGAGCCCGAACGACAACGCCTCGTCGGCGCCGACGGCGCGCCCGGTCAGGATCATGTCGAGCGCGCGGCCCATGCCGACGATGCGTGGCAGGCGCACCGTGCCGCCGTCGATCAGCGGCACGCCCCAGCGCCGGCAGAACACGCCGAACACCGCGCCGCGCGCCGCCACGCGCAGGTCGCACATCAACGCGAGCTCCAGGCCGCCGGCGACGGCGTGGCCCTCGATCGCGGCGATCACCGGCTTCGTGAAGTCCATGCGCGTCGGGCCCATCGGACCGGGCGCCGTGCCGTTCGGCTCGATCGCGTTGCGCCGGGCCGGGTCGGCCATCGCCTTCAGGTCGGCGCCGGCGCAGAACTGGCCGTTGGCGCCGGTGAGGACGAGCACGTGGAGCGCGTCGTCGGCCTCGAAGCGTTCGAACGCGGCCCGCAGCAGCGCGGCGGTGGGGCCGTCGACCGCGTTGCGCGCCTCGGGCCGGTCGAGCGTCACCGTGGCGACCGGGCCGGCGGTCTCGAAGGTCACGGCAGGGCGGGTCATGGCGCACTCCTCGGCAGCGTCGGCGACCGCCCGCCATCGGAGGCGACGGGCCCGTCGACCGCGAAGATCATAGCCATCGGCCCCGACCGCTCGCGGCGCGCCGAGGCAAGGCCCGGCGATTGCCGCCGACCGGGTTCCGCTCCGCGCCACCCCGACCCGACCATGCCCGACACCACCGACTCGTCCGACTACGACCTCTTCTACTGGCAGATGCCCTTCCGCGGCCAGTTCCTCCGCGCCATCCTCGCGCACGCCGGCCAGCGCTGGAACGAGTACGACGACGACGCCGTCTCCAGGCTCATGGAGGCCGACCCCGCGAAGCAGCCCATCCCCTTCATGGGCCCGCCGATGCTGGTCGACCGACGCGCCGACGTCACCCTCGCCGAGATGCCCGCCATCGCCTACTACCTCGGCGAGACGCTGGGCCTGCTGCCCGCGACCGTCGCGGGCAAGGCGATGACGCTGAAGGTCGTCAACGACGCGAACGACGTCATCGACGAACTCACGCTCGATGGCGGCCGCGAGATGTGGTCGCCGCAACGCTGGCACGAGTTCCGTCCGCGCCTGGGGCGCTGGATGTCGATCTGGGAGGAGACGGGCAAGCGCCACGGGCTCACTGCTCGAGCCGGCTTCCTGCTCGGCGGCACGAAGGCCGGCGTCGCGGACCTCGTCACCGCGACGCTGTGGGGCACGATGGTCGAGAAGCTGCCCGTGATCGGCGGGTTGCTCGATGAAAAGGCACCGGCGTGCGCAGGGCTCGTGAAACGCGTGCTGGCCGAGCCGGCGATGGTCAACCTGGTCGCGGTGTCGCGCGAGCGGTTCGGGGACAGCTATTGCGGCGGAGAGGTCGAGAAGTCGATGAAGCGGGCGATCCGGTGAGCGACACGGCGCCGCCACGGCGAAGGGCGCTCGCGGCGCCAGGCGCCACCCGAGAATCCGGCGAGCTGGACGAGCTGCAAGCCGGCATGCCCGCGCTTACGAGCCCTTGATCCTGTTCTGCCGCTCGCGTTCCTCTTGCTGTTCTTCCTTTTCCTTGTGGTAGTGGGACCTGACGGAAAGGAAGATGACCGTGCCCAGCACGAGCAACTTGAACGCCATGAAGGCGATGGGAACCCAATCCATGATTTCCTCGACTTGCTGCATCTGCAGCTCGGACACTGGTTCAAGCCCGGTTGGACGCGTCATGGGAGCCCCATGACGATCCCGTTGCCTGTAGGCGTTACTGTGCCAAAACAGTCGTCGGAATCACAGACTCAGATTCGCTGAAAAAACAGCGGATCAGATGGGCGGCGTGGGGAATTCGCCAGGAAAAGTCGCGTGAAAGTACAGTGGCGGTCCATCCGCTGCTCGTGCATATCAGTTGCACCCGACGACGACGCACCATGAAGCGTTATGAAGCCCTGGCACAAGAGATCGCCGAGTCCATCGCCCACGGCCGGTTGCGGCCGGGCGAGCGCGTGCCTTCGGTGCGGGAGGCGAGCCGCAGCCGGGGCGTGAGCCCGTCCACCGTCTTCGAGGCGTACTACCTGCTGGAAGCGCGCGGCCTGATCGAGGCCCGCCCGCGTTCGGGCTACTTCGTCAGCCACGCCGTGAACGGGCAGCAGGAGCCGGAGCGTTCCAGTCCGGTGACGACAGAGCGCGCCGTCGAGGTCTCCGACCTGGTCTTCCAGGTGCTGGGCCACGCCCGGAACCGGGCGCTCGTGCCGATGGGCTCGGCCTTCCCCAGTCCGCTGCTGTTTCCCTTGCCCAAGCTCGCGCTCGCCACGGGCAGGGCGCTGCGCCGGCTGGACCCGTGGCGCACGGTCGAAGACCTGTCGCCGGGCAGCGCCGCGCTGCGCCGCCAGATCGGCCTGCGCTACCTCGGCATGGGCTGCAGCGTGGACACCGAGGAACTGGTCATCACCAACGGCGCGATGGAGGCGCTGAACCTCTGCCTGGAGAGCGTCACCCGGCCCGGCGACCTGGTGGCCGTCGAGTCGCCGACCTTCTATGCCGCGCTGCAGGCGCTGGAGCGCCACAGCCTGCGCGC
>JASLEM010000016.1 GCA_030151165.1 Burkholderiaceae bacterium | reverse complement strand
CCGCGTGCTGGTGGAGGTGGCGCGCCGGCTCAGCGCGGCGATGCGCGGCGACGACCTCGTCGCGCGCTGGGGCGGCGAGGAATTCCTCGCGTTCGCGCCGAACGTCGAGGGCGCGGAGCTCGAGCAGCTCGCCGAGCGCATCCGCGTCACGATGAACCAGACCCCCATCGCGCTCGACGGCGGCGGCGCGATCGACGTCTCCGTCTCGATCGGCTACGCCGCGTTCCCGCTGCCGGCGAGCCACGTTCCGGTCAGCTGGGAGCAGGCGGTCAACCTGGCCGACCTGTCGCTCTACACCGCGAAGAACCACGGCCGCAACTGCGCGGTCGGCATCGTGCGCACCACGGCCGGCACGCCGGACGCGCTGCGCGCCGTCGAGGCCGACATCGCGCAGGCGCGCCAGGACGGCCGCGTGACGATGAAGGTCACGCCGGACTTCAGCGACAGCGGCACGCCCGTCGACGCCTGAGCGCCCGGCGCACGGCGGGCCCGATCTCTACAATCGGCGCCCAATGTCTTCCGCCGACCTCCCCTCTTCCTGCGACGTCCTCGTCATCGGCGCCGGCCCCGCGGGCGCCGCCTGCGCGCAGTGGCTCGCGCGCGCCGGCGTCGACACCGTGCTCGTCGACCAGCACGACTTCCCGCGCGACAAGGTCTGCGGCGACGGCCTGATCCCCGACGCCCACCACGCGCTCCAGCGCCTGGGCGTGTACGACGAAGTGATGGCCGCGGCGCATCCGGCGGCGCACGTGGCGTGCATCGGCCCGCGCGGCGGCCGCATCGACGTGCCGGGCACCGTCGCCGTGCTGCCGCGCCGCGTGCTCGACGAGATCGTCTGCCGCGCCGCGGTGCGCGCCGGCGCCAGGCTGTTCACGCCGTGGCGCTTCGAGGCGCCGATGCTGCAGGGCGACGTCGTCGTCGGCGCGCGGCTCCGGCAGGGCGGGCTGCAGCGCGAGGTGCGCGCGCGCTGGGTCGTGCTGGCGACCGGCGCGGTGCCGCAGGCGCTGCTGGCGGCCGGCATGTGCGAGCGGCGCTCGCCGAGCGGCATCGCGCTGCGCGGCTACGTGAAGAACGACGCGATGGTCGGGCGCATCAAGGCGCTCGAGGTCGTCTGGCACAAGCGCCTGAGCCCGGGCTACGTCTGGATCTTCCCGGCGCCCGGCGGGCGCTTCAACATCGGCGTGGGCGTGGCGCACAGCCATCCGATCGTCGACGGCCAGACCGCGAAGATGAAGGACGTCAACCTGCGCCGCGTGTTCGACGCCTTCTGCGAGCACTACCCGCCGGCGCGCGAGCTGATGCGCACCGGCACGCTCGACGGCGACCTGAAGGGCGCGCCGCTGCGCTTCAGCCTCGACGGCGCGCGCTACTCCAGGCCGGGGATGCTCGTCACCGGCGAAGCCGCGGGCAGCACCTACTCGTTCACGGGCGAAGGCATCGGCAAGGCGCTCGAGACCGGGCTGCTGGCGGCCGAGGCGCTGATCGAGTCGCCCGGGTTCGCGCACGCGGGCGTGCCCGCCGGCACGACCGCAGCCGTGCGCACGCGCTACGACGCCGCCCTGCTCGCGCTGAAGCCGCGCTTCGCGCTCTACGAGCACGCCAACAAGGTCAACAACTACCTGTGGCTGACCGACCTGCTGATCTGGCGCGCCCGCAAGAGCCGCACGCTGCTGCGCAAGATGGCCGGCGTGCTCGACGAGACCAGCAACCCGGGCAGCCTCGTGAGCTTCCGCGGCTTCTTCAAGGTGCTGTTTCCGGGCCGCTGACGCAGATCGATCCGCTTTTTGCGCATGACGACCCGCGGCACAGGCGGCGGCGCACGCGTATGCTTGGCGGCATGTGTCAACTCCTGGGCATGAACGCCAACACGCCGACCGACGCCATGTTCAGCTTCACCGGCCTCGCGACGCGGGCCGACGAGCACAAGGACGGCTTCGGCATCGCCTTCTTCGAGGATCGCGGGCTGCGGCTGTTCGTCGACCAGCACAGCGCGCGGACGTCGCCGGTGGCCGAGCTCGTCAAAGGCTACCCGATCCGCAGCGACAACGTCATCGCGCACATCCGCAAGGCAACGCAGGGGCGCGTGGCGCTGGAGAACACGCACCCGTTCGTGCGCGAGCTGTGGGGCCGCTACTGGGTCTTCGCGCACAACGGCGACCTGAAGGACTTCCGCCCGCGCCTGCACAGCACCTTCCGCCCGGTCGGCGACACCGACAGCGAGCACGCCTTCTGCTGGCTGATGCAGGAGCTCGCGAAGGCGCACGCCGGCGTGCCGGCGATCGACGAGCTCTCGAACACGCTCGGCGAGCTGCTGCCGCAACTGCACCGCCACGGCACCTTCAACATGCTGCTGTCGAACGGCCAGGCGCTGTGGGCGCACTGCTCGACGAAGCTGCACTGGGTCGTGCGCGAGCACCCGTTCGGCGCGCCCGTGCTGGCCGACAAGGACATGCTCGTCGACTTCGCCGCGCACACCTCGCCGGACGACCGCGTCGCGATCGTCGCCACCGAACCGCTGACGCGCAACGAGACGTGGCATGCGTTCGAGCCGGGGGAGTTGATGACGTTCGCGCAGGGCGAACGCACTCGGCCGGCGACGCGGCGGGTGCTCGCCCCGGCGGCGAAGTAACGGCCGATCAGGCCACCGCCCACGCGATCGGCCGCGTGCCGCCGATGTTCGCGCCGGTGGACGTCGCCCGCGGATGGTGGTCGACGAGCGTGCCGACCAGCGGCGCCTGCCGCTCCAGCGCGTGCCGCACGTCGTCCCAGCCGATGGTGGCAAGCGGCAGCTTGAGGCGTTGCGCGAAATGGCCGTCGACGTTGCGCCAGCCCAGGTAGAGGAAGCGCGCGGACGGCGGCCCGTGGGCGAAGTCGCCCGACAGGAGGGCCGCGCCCGACGCCGACGGCTTCGCCCGCAGCGCGAACTCGAAGACGACGCCGCCGCCCGCGCCCGGCGTGCCGGGATGCAGCGTGCCCGCCTTGTCCTGCAGGCCGAACGCGCCCGGGCCGCCGTTCCAGAACACGGGCCCGACGCCGTCGTAGACGAGCCTGATGCGCACTGAATCCGTCGCCTCTGCCGGCATGGGGCCTCCACCGTTCCCGATGAGCGGCGAGCATCCGCCCGGGAGGCGTCCTGCGTCAAGCGCGACGACGCGCATCCCGCGTTCAGGAAGATGAGAACGCTTCCCATTATCATGGCGGACTCCCACCGGAATCCCCATGACATCGCTGCGCTGGCTCCCCCTCCCCGTTCGCACCGACTTCGCCGCCGCGGGCGCGGCGCTGCTCGCGGTCGCCATTCCGGCCAGCGTCAGCGCGGCCACGTACGCCACGGCCGAGGACGTCGCCAAGCGGGCGTTCCCGGCGGCGACGGCCTTCAAGGAGGTGCTGGTCACGCCGTCGCCCGCCGACGCGAGCGCGCTGTCCGCGCCCGGCGGCGTGCCGCGCCCGGGGCCGGTGCGCACGATCGAGGCGCGCCAGGGTGACGCGCTGCTCGGGCGGGTGGTGGTCGACGCGGTGGTCGGCAAGTTCGAGCTGATCGACTACGCGGTGGCGCTCGACGCCAACGCGCGCGTGCTGGCCATCGAGATCCTGACCTACCGCGAAGGCCACGGCGGCGAGGTGCGGCTGGCGGGCTGGCGCAACCAGTTCGTCGGCAAGACGGCGGCCGACCCGCTGCGCGTGGGCAGCGACATCGCCAACATCAGCGGCGCGACGCTGAGCTGCACGCACCTGACCGACGGCGTACACCGCGTCGTGGCGTGGGCCGCGAAGCTGACGACTGCCGCGGCCGCACCGACCGGGGCCGCCCGGTCGTGATGCGCCGACGCGCGCGCCCGCTGCTCGGGACGCTGGTCGAGGTTCGGTCGGCCTGCGACGACGCCGCACGCTTCGACGCCGCCGCCGACGCCGCGTTCGACGCGGTCGCGCAAGTGCACCGCCTCATGAGCTTCCACGACGCCGCCAGCGACCTGCGCCGCATCGCGCGTGCCCGCGCCGGCGAGCGCGTGGCCGTGCACGCCCACACCGCCGCCGTGCTGCGCCGCGCGCAGCGCTGGGCAC
>JASLEM010000577.1 GCA_030151165.1 Burkholderiaceae bacterium | reverse complement strand
GTTCCAGCGCCAGCGCACGCCGAACAGCGGCGCGTCGAGCAGGGCCTGCACGAGCACGTCGAGCGCGGTGGCCGAGCGCAGGTAGCGCGCGACCTCGTCGAGCGGGAAGCTGTGGCTCGTCGACAGCGACAGCACGATCGCGTCCTCGGTCGCCGCGGCCTGCAGCTCGAAGTTGAACTGGCGGCAGAAGCGCTTGCGCAGCGCGAGGCCCCACGCGCGGTTCACGCGGCTGCCGAACGGCGAGTGGATGACCAGCTGCATGCCGCCGGACTGGTCGAAGAAACGCTCGATCACCACGCGCGACTGCGTCGGCAGCCCGCCGAGCGCGGCGCCGCCGGCGGCGAGGTAGTCGACGAGCTGGCGCGCCGCTTCATGGCACAACCCGTCCGACAAGCCGTCCCCGGTGCCCTCGACGAGCCGGCGGATCGCGACGGCCGCGCCGCCGTCCTGCAGCGCGGCGCCGACCTCCCCGCGCAAACGCGCGACCGCGAACGACAGCTCGTCGCTGCGCCCGGGCGCCTCGCCGAGCCAGAACGGGATGTTGGGCGGCACGCCCTTGGCGTCCTCGACGCGCACGCGGCCCGGCTCGATGCGCAGGATACGGTAGCTGGTATTGCCCAGCTGGAAGATGTCGCCCGCCAGGCTCTCGACGGCAAAGTCCTCGTTGACGCTGCCGATGCGGTCGGCCTGCGGCTCGAGGATCACGGTGTAGTCGCCGGTCTCGGGGATCGTGCCGCCCGAGGTCAGCGCCGTCATGCGCGCGCCGCGCCGCTCGCGCAGCTGGTGGTTGACGGCGTCGCGGTGCACGTAGGCGCCGCGCTGGCCCTGGCGCGTCGTGTAGCCGTCGGACAGCATGCGCAACACCGCGCCGTAGCGCTCGCGCGTGAGCGCCGCGTAGGGCCACGCGCCGCGCATCAGCTCGAAGAGCGCGTCCTCGTCCCATTCGCGGCAGGCCGTCTCGGCGACGATCTGCTGGGCGAGCACATCGAGCGGCGCGGGCAGCACGTGCAGCGCGTCGAGTTCGCCGCGGCGCACGGCGTCGAGCAGCGCGGCGCATTCCACGAGTTCGTCGCGCGACTGCGGGAACAGGCGTGCCTTGGGAATGCCGCCCACCGCATGCCCCGCGCGTCCGGCGCGCTGCAGGAACGTGGCGATGGAGCGCGGCGAGCCGAGCTGGCAGACGAGGTCGACGTCGCCGATGTCCAGCCCCAGCTCGAGCGACGCGGTCGCGACCAGCACCTTCAGCGCGCCGCGCTTGAGGCGTTGCTCGGCGTCGAGCCGGATCTCCTTCGACAGGCTGCCGTGGTGCGCGGCGACGGCGTCCTTGCCGAGCAGCTCGGCGAGATGGCGCGCGGCGCGCTCGGCCATGCGGCGCGTGTTGACAAAGACCAGCGTCGTGCGGTGCTGCGCGACGAGCTCGACGATGCGCTCGTAGACCTGCTCCCACTGCGCGATCGACATCACGGCTGCGAGCGGCGTCGGCGGCACCTCGATCGCGAGGTCGCGCCGCTTCGCGTAGCCGATGTCGACGATCGCGCAATCGGCCACGCCATCGGGCGAGGTCCGGCGCGCGCCGACGAGGAAGCGCGCGACCTCGGCGATGGGCTTCTGCGTCGCCGAGAGGCCGACGCGCGTGAGCTTGCCCTCGCCCAGGGCCTGCAGCCGCTCGAGCGACAGCGCGAGGTGGCTGCCGCGCTTGTTCGCGGCGAGCGCGTGGATCTCGTCGACGATCACGGTGCGCACCGTCGACAGCATCCTGCGGCCCGACAGCGAGCCGAGCAACACGTACAGCGACTCCGGCGTCGTCACGAGGATGTGTGGCGGCCGGCGCAGGCCCTGCTGGCGTTCGCGCTGCGGCGTGTCGCCGGTGCGCACGGCGGTGCGGATGTCGACGTCGGGCAGGCCGAGCGCGGCGAGCTCCTCGCGGATGCCGGCGAGCGGCGCCTCGAGGTTGGCGCGGATGTCGTTCGACAGCGCCTTCAGCGGCGAGACGTAGACCACCACGGTCTCGTCCGGCAGGCCGCCCTCCTCGAGGCCCCGCCGCACGAGGCCGTCGAGCGCCGCGAGGAAGGCCGTGAGCGTCTTGCCCGAGCCGGTCGGCGCCGCGACGAGCGTGTCGCGCCCGGCCCGGATCGTCGGCCAGGCCGCGGCCTGCGCGTCGGTCGGCGCGGGGAACCGGCGCAGGAACCAGTTCGAGACGGCGGGATGGAAGTCGTGCAGCGGCATGCGGGGCGCGGGCGGAAGGTCGGCGGGCAATGGACACAGGTCGGGGCCGATCGCCCGATCTCAAGCCGCGACGCGATCTTGCCAGCCTGCGCGGGCGGCGTCCAAGCGCGCCAGGGCGAAGCGATCGTTCAGCCCGCGCTCAGCACGAAGCCGCGACGGCAACGCGGCCATCACATCGGTCTGGCACCATGCAGCGCGGCCGCATTCACCCCGATTCGACGGCCGGGCACTTCCCGAAGGGACCGACGATGAACCTCCAGAGACACCTGTTCAAACGCAGCGCGACCGGCGCCGCGATCCTCGCCGCCGCGCTGGCGCTGGCGGCCTGCGCGTCGACAATGTCGACCGCGACCGGCCCGATCACGCTGCAACGCGCCCAGCAGATCGTGGCCGAGCCCGACCGCAGCGCCGCCGACCGCACCAACGACGTCCGCCGCAAGCCCGCCGAAATGCTGGCGTTCATCGGCGTGCAGCCGGGCATGGAGGCGCTCGACATCTTCACCGGCGGCGGCTACACGACCGAGCTGCTGGCGCGCGCGATCGGCCCGGGCGGCATGGTCTACGGCCAGTACCAGCCGCGCGACCCGAACAAGGAGATGCCCAGGCCGGCGGCGCCGGAAGGCGGCGCGGCGCCCGCTTCCACACCCACGCCGGCACCGGCGCCCGCCGCATCGGCGCCGCGCCGCACGCCGGCCGACGCCCTCGCCGATCGCGAGCGCGAGCTGCAGGCCGCCCACGTCGACGCCGCGCCCATCGTGGCCGTGGCGCAGCGCTACGACAACCCGATCCCCGATGCGCTGACGCCCGGCAAGCTCGACCTCGTGACGCTGATGTTCAACTACCACGACACCGGCTTCCTCGGCGTCGACCGCGCGGCCATGAACCGCGCCGTCTTCGCGGCGCTGAAGCCCGGCGGCCTCTACGTCATCGCCGACCATGCGGGCCGGCCAGGCACCGGGATCTCGGAGTCGGGCACGCTGCACCGGATCGAGGAGTCGTTCCTGCGCAGCGAGGTCGAGGCCGCCGGATTCAAGCTGGCCGACGAGGGCACGTTCCTGCGCAACCCGAACGACCCGCGCGACCAGAACACGCCGAACCCGCCGCAACCCAAGGACGAGTTCGTGCTGAAGTTCGTGAAGCCGGCGAACTGAGCCGCCGCCGCGAAGGCCGGCCGCTCAGCGGCTGGCCGATGTCGACGAGGCCGCCGGCGCCGAGGCCGGCGCCTTCTGCGCGAGGAACTTGTCGACGCGCTTGTTGACGCGGTTCATCAGCAGCGACTGCGTCAGGCCGTTGGCGCCGTCGAAGATGGACTGCGCCTCGACGCGGCACTCGCCCACCGTCTTCTCGCGGCGCGGCGCGTCCCACGTCTTCACCTCGAGCCGCTGGGCCTTGAGCATCTCGTCGGCGCGCGGGTTGCGCAGGCCGCGCAGGTAGGCCTCGCCGACGTAGGAGAAGCCGAGCTTGGTGATGTCGACCAGCGGCGGACGCGCGCTGGTGTCGCCTGCGCGCAGCCGGTTCGCGAGGGCGAGCTGGTCGACCTCCATCGCCGCCGCGCACACGGCGGCGCGCTGGTAGAAGGCCTCGTCGTCGGTGGGCACGGTCTGCGCGTGCGCCGCGAGCGGGGCCAGCGCGCCGATGGCGCAGGTCGCGAGCGCGCGGCCGAGGGCGGCGTGGCGGTGCGCGAGCGCGAGCGTGACGCGCGTGGCGAGGGAGCAGTCTCGGGAGTTGGGCATGCCGTGATTCTCGTCCATGTGCGTTTCGCCACCGTTGCGTTGGGCGCCGGGGCCGGCCGGGAGGGTCGGCGCTCGACTGACTGTTCAACGCGAACGCCCCCTGGCGGGATGACGCTGCACGACGGCAAGGAACGCGCCCGCGGGCGGATGTCACGCCGCGCGGGCCCTGGCGCGACCCCGCTTCAGGGCGCCGAGAACGCCGTGTCGGACTTCGCGTCCGGCCGCGGCCGCCAGCTCAGCGTGTAGTAGTCGCCGCGGTCGCGGCCCCACGGGTCGAACACGTTGACGACGTGGTCGAGCTCGGGCGCGAGCTCGGGCACCGTGCGCAGCAGCACGCGCTTGAGCGGCGACACCTCGACGCGATGGCCGTTGCTCTCGTTCGGCTCGTAGCGCTTGCCGAGCGGGCCGTTGTCCTGCACCCAGGCCACGCCCAGCGTGCCGTAGAACTCGGGGCGGAAGCTC
>JASLEM010000373.1 GCA_030151165.1 Burkholderiaceae bacterium | reverse complement strand
CTGCGCGATGGTGCTCGACAGCCTCGACGGCCGCGTCGCGCGCATGACCAACACGCAGAGCGCGTTCGGCGCCGAGATGGACAGCCTGTCCGACATGGTCAGCTTCGGCGCCGCGCCGGCGCTGATCGTCTACGAGTGGGCACTGAAGGGCCTGGGCAAGGCGGGCTGGTGCATCGCGTTCCTCTACTGCGCCTGCGCCGCGCTGCGGCTGGCGCGCTTCAACACCAACCTGGGCGTGGTCGACAAGCGCTACTTCCAGGGCCTGCCCAGCCCGGCCGCGGCGGCGCTGGTGATCGGCTTCGTGTGGGTCGTGGTCGACCACCTGGGCGGCACCGCCGACGTCAACGGCGACCTCGTGCTGTCCTGGGCCGCGGCGGCGTTCGCGTTCTACGCGGGGCTGACGATGGTCGTCAACGTGCCGTTCTACAGCTTCAAGGACCTGAGTCTGAAGCGGTCGGTGCCGTTCATCGTGATCGTGCTGATCGCGATCGGGATCGGCATCATCGGCGCGTATCCGGCGGCGGTGATCTTCGCGGTGTTCTGCGTCTACGGACTGTCGGGCTATGCCGTCTACGCGTACAAGCGGGCGAAGGGCCGGCGCGTGAGCGTGATCGCGCTGTCGACCGACGAGCCCGACGAGGTCGGCCTTCACCGATAGTGGTTCGGCGGCGCGAAGAAAGGCTTCGCGATTGGCGAACATTTCGTGCCCACAGCGGCGGATCGCCGTGCTATATTCATTCGCATGACGTCCCGAATTGCATCCATTTCGCTATTCCTAGCCGGAGTACCGCGGGTGCATTGATCAGTCACGTCTGAACCGAATTCCGATCAACGGCCCGCTCTGCGCAACGCAGCGGGCCGTTTCTCTTTTGCGGCCCCGCGTTTCGAAGTGTCGTGGCCCGATGCCGCAAACCCCTGGAGACTCGCGATGCCCATGCTCAAGAACCCCGCCGCCAAGTACCGTCCCGTCGCGCCGGTGCGCCTGCCCGACCGCACCTGGCCCGACGCCGTGCTGACCAAGGCGCCCGTGTGGTGCAGCTCCGACCTGCGCGACGGCAACCAGGCGCTGATCGAGCCGATGGACGCCGAGCGCAAGCTGCGCATGTTCGAGACGCTCGTGCGCGTCGGCTTCAAGGAGATCGAGGTCGGCTTCCCGTCGGCCTCGCAGACCGAGTTCGACTTCGTGCGCAAGCTGATCGAGGACGACATGATCCCCGACGACGTCACGATCCAGGTGCTGACGCCGGCGCGCGAGCCGTTGATCGCCCGCAGCTTCGAGGCCGTGGCCGGCGCGAAGCGGGTGATCATGCATCTCTACAACGCGACCGCGCCGATGATGCGCAAGATCGTGCTGGGCCTGGACGTCGACGGCATCGTCGAGCTCGCCAGCAGCCACGCGCGCATCATCCGCGACCTCGCCGCCGCGCGTCCGGAAACCGACTGGCGCTTCGAGTACTCGCCCGAGATGTTCTCGGACACCGAGCTCGAGGTCTCGCGCCGCGTCATCGACGCCGTCACCGACGTCTGGCAGCCGACGCCCGAGCGCACCTGCATCATCAACCTGCCGACGACGGTGGAGCACTCGACGCCCAACATCTACGCCGACATGATCGAGTGGACGTGCCGTCACATCGCGCGGCGCGACAGCGTCGTGATCTCGGCCCACCCGCACAACGACCGCGGCACCGGCACGGCGACCGCCGAACTCGCGCTGATGGCGGGCGCCGACCGCGTCGAGGGCTGCCTGTTCGGCAACGGCGAGCGCACGGGCAACGTCGACATCGTCAACATCGCGCTGAACCTCTACACGCAGGGTGTCGATCCCGAGCTCGACTTCTCGGACATCGACGAGATCCGCCGCGTCGTCGAGTACTGCAACCAGTTGCCGGTGCACCCGCGCCATCCGTACGTCGGCGATCTCGTGTTCACGTCGTTCTCGGGCTCGCACCAGGACGCCATCAAGAAGGCTTTCGCCGCGCGCCGCGAGAACGACGTCTGGGAGATGCCCTACCTGCCGATCGACCCGAAGGATCTCGGCCGCAGCTACGAGGCGATCATTCGCGTCAACAGCCAGTCGGGCAAGGGCGGCATCTCGTACCTGCTCGAGTCCGAGTACGGGCTGGAGCTGCCGCGTCGCCTGCAGATCGAGTTCAGCCAGGTCGTGCAGGCCGTGATGGACGCGCAGGGCCGCGAAGTGACGGCGTCCGACATCTGGCGCATCTTCGAATCCGAATACCGGCTGGCCGAAGGCGTCGTGACGCTGTCCGACCTGACGCAGTCCGACATCGGCGAAGGCCGCGTGCGTGTCGCCGCCGAGGCGGTCGTCATGGGTCGCCGCATGGCGTTCGAAGGCGCCGGCAACGGCCCGGTCGACGCGTTCGTCGACGGCCTGTCGCGCGCCGCGGGCGTCGCGGTGAAAGTGCTGAACTACCACGAGCACTCGATGGGCGGCGGCGCGCAGGCGCGCGCGGCGGCGTACGTCGAGGTGCGCGTGGGCGACGCGGCGCCGGTCTTTGGCGTCGGCATCGACGCCAACATCGTGCGCGCCACTTTGCTGGCCGTACTGTCGGCCTCGTCGCGCGGCGTGAGCCCGGTCAGCGTCGCCGAAGCCGTGGCCCATGCCGTCGCCTGAGTAACTGCTCCGAGGCCTGGCACCCGGTGCCTCTGCGCCGGCCCCTCGCGTTGGGAAACGACGACGGGCCATGCCGTCACATCGCGTGACACCCCGGCACATCCCGACACCAGACGGTCCGGTTTGCCGTGGCAAATGCCCGCTGTTCCGCGTTTGGCCGCGGCGGCGCCCGTTGACAATCCCATCGGTGCGCCCACGATGCGTCCGCCCCGTGCGGACGCGCTGCTCAGGCGTGGTGTCCGACCCCGATTTCCATCGGCGCGTCAGCCGAATGCCGTCTTCCCGCGTTGTACGTCATGCACGTCGATGTCCGCGCGCGGGAAGTCCTCATGAAAGCGATGCCGCCCGTTAGACGTCCGGTTGAGGAAAACCACGCAAGCTTTTGATCTTGCGTGGTTTTTCCCTTTGCCTTAGACTGAAACAAATGGTGATGCAACTGGCTTCCAGCTTTAACGACATGCGAGCGATCAAGCAAATTTCTCGTTGGGCACTCGCTTTTGCCGTCGGTAGCACCCTGATTTGCGCGACTTCGACCGCGTCGGCCACCACGACCGCCAAGCATCACCGCAAGGCGGCTGCCTCGGCGCACGCGCCGGCGCGCGTCCACGCGGTGCTCGTGCGCCGCACCACGGTCACCCGCACGACCGTCGCCCGCGTCGAGGCGCCGGCCGCGCAGTCGGTCGGCTACGCGTCGGGCCTGCACACGACCGAGGATCCGCTGTTCCTGCGCTCTGGCGCCGCGCTGGTGCTCGACCAGGACACCCACGAGGTGCTCTACAGCAAGAATCCCGAAGCCGTCCTGCCGATCGCCTCGCTCAGCAAGCTGATGACCGCGCTGGTCATCAGCGAAGCCAAGCAGCCGCTCGACGAGGTGCTGTCGATCACCGACGAGGACATCGACACCGAGAAGATGACGCACTCGCGCCTGACGCCCGGCACGCAGCTGCCGCGCGGCGTGCTGCTGCATCTCGCGCTGATGTCGTCGGAGAACCGCGCCGCGAACGCGCTCGGCCGCAACTATCCGGGTGGCCTGGCCGCCTTCGTCACCGCGATGAACGCGAAGGCGAAGGAGCTCGGCATGAACGACACGCACTACGTCGAGCCGACCGGCCTGTCGAGCCAGAACCATTCCACGGCGCGCGATCTCGCGGTGCTGGTCAACGCGGCGCACCAGGTGCCGTTGCTGCGCGAATACTCGACGACGCCGTCGCTGGACGTCGAGCTCGGCCGTCGCCAGGTGCAGTTCCACACGACCGATCGCCTCGTCGCCAACCCGACCTGGGACATCGGCCTGCAGAAGACCGGCTTCATCAACGAAGCGGGCCAGTGCCTGGTGATGCAGGCGCAGATGGCCGGCCGCAAGCTGATCATGGTGCTGCTGGATTCGGCGGGCAAGTACTCGCGCATCGCCGACGCCGAGCGCATCCGCAAGTGGGTCACCGCGAACCACACGGCGCCCGCGCCGCAGAAGGTCGCCGCCGAGGGCTGAGTTCCCCGCGCCCGAAACGACAAGGCCGATCGCGCGAGCGACCGGCCTTTTTGCTTTCGAAGGCGCCGGCGAGGGCGTTCAGTCGTCCCCGGCGCCGCGGCCGCTCTGCCGGTCGAAGGTCTGCCGGGCGTGTTCGACCTCGTGCAGGTGGTCGACCGTCCATGTGTACAGCGCGAGGAAGGGCTCGCGCAGCGTGCGGCCAAGCGGGGTGATCTCGTATTCGACCGCCACCGGCGAGCCGGGCAGCACGCGGCGCTCGATGATGCCGTTGCGCTCCAGCCGTCGCAGCGTCTGCGTCAGGGCCTTCTGCGTGATGCCTTCGAGCCGGCGCCGCAGCATGTTGAAGCGCTGCGGGCCGTCCTTCAGCGCGGCCAGCACGAGGACGGACCACTTGTCGGCGATCTGGTCGAGCAGCAGCCGGCTCGGGCAGTCGGCGACGGACAGCACCTGGTTCTTCGACGGCATGCAATCGGCCTTGGCCGATCCGAGCAGCTGCTCCGCGCGGGGCACGAAGTGGCGCGCCTCCCCCTCGAGGCGGGAGGAAGCGACCGTCTGCGGCGGCTCGTCGAGCGTCATGTCCTGCGATCCGGTCCGGGCCATGCGGTTTCCCTATTGCTACCTGGTTGCATCCTGGTGCCTCATTGACACCAGGTATACGAAATATACCATCGCGACTTCCCTGCAACCACACTGCCTTTCCCATGAGTTCCTCGAACGTCGACGCCCTGTTCCAGCCCTTCCAGGTGAAGTCGCTGGCGCTCAAGAACCGCATCGTCATGGCTCCGATGACGCGCTCCTTCTCGCCCGATGGCGTGCCCGGCGCGAACGTCGCTGCGTACTACCGCCGTCGCGCCGAAGGCGATGTCGGCCTGATCCTGTCCGAAGGCACGGTCATCGCGCGCCCGGCGGCCCGCAACGAACCGAACATCCCGTTCTTCCACGGCGATGCCGCGCTGGCCGGCTGGAAGCATGTCGCCGACGAGGTGCATGCGGCCGGCGGCAAGATGGGCCCGCAGATCTGGCACGTCGGCGCCGTCGCGCACCCGTACTCCGACTGGACGCCGCCGGCGGACGCGATCGAGAGCCCCTCCGGCCTGCTGGCGCCGGCGCAGGGTCGCGGCAAGACGATGACCGACGAGGCCATCGCCGACACCATCGCCGCCTTCGGCCGCGCCGCGGGCGACGCGAAGCGCCTCGGCTTCGACACCGTCGAGATCCACGGCGCCCACGGCTACCTGCTCGACCAGTTCTTCTGGAGCGGCACCAACGAACGCGCCGACCGCTTCGGCGGCGCGACGCTGAAGGAGCGCGCGCGCTTCGCGGCAGAGGTCGTGAAGAGCGTGCGCGCGGCCGTCGGCGCGGACTTCCCCGTCATCCTGCGCGTGAGCCAATGGAAGCAGCAGGACTACGGCGTGCGCCTGGCCGAGACGCCCGACGCGATGGCCGACTGGCTGGTGCCGCTGGTCGAGGCCGGCGTCGACGTGCTGCACTGCTCGCAGCGCCGCTTCTGGACGCCCGAGTTCCCCGAGGTCGACGGCGAGGACGGCCTGAACTTCGCCGGCTGGGCCAAGAAGCTGACCGGCGCGGCGACGATCAGCGTGGGCTCGGTGGGCCTGTCGGGCGATTTCCTCTCGGCCTTCGGCGGCGAATCGTCGACGCCGGCCAGCCTCGACAACCTCGTCCAGCGCATGGAGCGCGGCGAGTTCGACCTGATCGCCGTGGGCCGCGCGCTGCTGACCGACCCGAGCTGGGCCGCCAAGGTGCGCGCCGGCGACACCGCGTCGCTGCGCGACTTCACGCCGGCGGCGCTCGGCGAGCTGGCCTGAGCTCAGCCGCGCTCGTCCTTGACGGTCGCGGCGTTCATCAGCCGCGGCCGGTCCGAGTTCGCGAGCGCGACGAGCTCCGCCACGTCCGCGAGCCGGTTCGCGAGGAAGACGATCGCGCCGAGCACGTTCTCGGCGGGATCGACGACGTCGCGCAGCTTGGCCTGCGCGGCCGCGGCATCGCGCGGGCCCAGCTTGCGCTCGAGCTCGTGGGCCCGGTCGGCCGGCGTGAGGCCGTATTCGCGCGGATCGCGGGCCATCGCGGCGGAATCGCTCAGGCCGCCGTGCCGTGCCCCAGCGCGGCGGAGATGCGCGCCGCGGTGTCCTTGACGCGCTCCATCCACGACTCCTCGAGCCGGTCGGCCGGCGCGGAGATCGACAGCCCGGCCACGAGCCGGCCCTGGTCGTCGTAGATGCCGGCGGCCATGCAGCGCACGCCGAGCTCGAGCTCCTCGTCGTCGCGAGCGATGGCCGAGCGGCGCACCTTCTCGAGCTCGCGCTCCAGCATCGGCAGCTCGGTCAGGCTGTTGCGCGTGTGGCCGGTCAGGCCGGTGCGGGTCGCGTAGGCGCGCACGCGTTGCGGCTCGTCGTGCGCGAGGAACAGCTTGCCGACCGACGTGAGGTGCAGCGGCGCCCGGCCGCCCACGGCGCGAACGACCTGCATGCCCGAGCGCTCGCTGTAGGTGCGTTCGATGTAGACGATCTCGTCGCCCTGGCGCACCGAGAGGTTCACCGGCTGGTGGGTGAGCTTGTGCAGCTCGCGCATCGGGCCGATGGCGGCGTCGCGCACGTCCAGCCGCGCCTTGACCAGGTTGCCCAGCTCCAGCAGGCGCATGCCCAGGCGGTAGCTGCCGGCCTCGGGGCGCTCGACGAAGCGGCCTTCGGTCAGGTCGTTCAGGATGCGGTGGGCCGTCGACGGATGCAGCCCGGTGCGGGCGCTGAGCTCCTTCAGCGGCACCGGGTCGGTGTGCGCGGCGAGGACGTCGAGCAGCGAGAAGGCGCGTGCGAGCACCTGGATCGTCGGTCCGGAGCCGTCTGACTTGGACATGTCGTCTGCCTGGGGCTGTGGGGCCTCCATTCTCGCATGGTGAAACCCGCATCCATGCTGCGATTTTCCGAGTGCGGACTCTAGCCGACGCCCGCCAGCGCGGACGCCGCCGCTTCGCCCGCCATCACCGCGGCCTCGAGCGTGGCCGGATAGGGGCCGGCGACGAAGTCGGCCGCTGCGAACAGCCCGGGCGCGATCGCCATCGGCGGCCGCGCGACGCCCGCGCTGCAGCGGAACGTGGCGCGTCGGTCGGCGCGGACGCTGGCGCAGGTGACGCCCGCGCCGTCGGCGATGCCGAACTCGGCGCGATATTGCGCGATCGCGGCGGCGACGAGCGCGTCCCGGCCGCGTGCGAGCCACTCGCCGGCCGCGCTCGCGACCAGCGTCACGCGATCGAACGCCTCGTCCTGCGGCCCGAGCTTGAACGCGAACTGCGCGGGGCGACGTGTCGCGTCGGCGTCGAGCGCCAGCATCGCGGCCGGCCACGCGCGCGGCGGCGCGTGCAGCACCAGCGTGACGATGGGCTCGTGAGCCAGCGCTGCCGCGACATCGGCCCAGCTCGGCGCCGCGTCGCGTGCGAGCCGCGCGGCTTCGGTCGCGGGCGTGGCGAGGATCACGCAGTCGAAGATCGATTTGTCCGCTGCAGGTTGAAGTTCGCCATCCGCGTCGATGCCGGCGCCGGCGATCGTCAAGGCCCACGCATCGCCTTCGCGCGCGAGCGCCGACACGCGCCGCCGCAGGTGGACGCGCGCGCCGTGCCGCTCCAGCCAGGCGACCGCGGGCACCGGCAGCAGCTGCGCGAGCGGGACTTGCGGCAGCAGCAGGTCGGACGCGTCGCGCGCGCCGAACAGGCTGTCGCGCATGACGGCAAGGAACACCGCCGCGCTCGCGTCGGCCATCGGCGTGTTGAGCGCGGCGACGCACAGCGGCTCGACCAGCCGGGCGCGCACGCGCGGCGTCGCGTCGGCCAGCAGGGCGGCGACGGTCAGCGTGTCCGGGCAGCGAAAGCCGCGGGCCTTCCAGCGCAGCGTCATCGCGACGGCGGAGAACCTGTCGCGCCACGAGAACCCGCGCGCGCCGACCAGCGCACGCGCCGCGGCGACCAGCCGCCACCCGCGCGGGGACAGCGCGAAGCCGCCGCCGTGCGGATAGCGCATCGACAGCGGCAGGCGCATCAGCGCGCGGTCGACGTCGACCCCGACCTCGCGCATCAGCGCCAGCGTGCGCGCATAGCCGCCGAGCAGGATGTGCTGGCCGTTGTCGAGCGCCGTGTCGCCGCCGTCGTCGGAGCGCGCGCGCCCGCCGGGCATGGCGGCCGCCTCGAACAGCGTGACGTCGTGGCCCGCCTGGCGCGCACGCACCGCCGCCGCGAGGCCGGCCCAGCCCGCGCCGACGACGGCGACCCTCATGCGCGCCCGCTCAGCGGCCGCGCCACTGCGTCTGGCACGCGATCCACAGCTTGCGCAGCGGCGTCAGCGAGATGCGCTGGTGCAGTACCTGGAAGTCGGCGGCCTCGACCTCGCGCAGCAGGCGGCGGTAGATGTTGCCCACCATCAGCGCGGGCTTCTGGTGCGCGCGGTCGGCGTCGGGCAGCAGCGCGAGCGCCTCGTCGTAGAGCCGGTGCGCCCGCTCGGCCTGGAACTTCATCAGCGCGGTGAAGCGGTCGCTGTAGCCCCAGGGCGCGTCGCGCTTGAGGATCTCGTTGGCCTTGACGTCGAATTGCTGCAGCTCCGACACCGGGATGTAGATGCGGCCGCGGCGCGCGTCGTCGCCGACGTCGCGGATGATGTTCGTCAGCTGCATCGCCAGGCCCAGCCGGTGCGCGAACGTGACGGTCTGCGCCTGCGTGCGGCCCATGATGTTGCTGGCCACCTCGCCGACGATGCCGGCGACGAGCTGGCAGTACTTCTGCAGCCCGGGGAAGTCGAGGAAGCGTGACTGGTCGAGGTCGATCTGGCAGCCGTCGATGACGGCGATCAGGTGGTCGGCGCGCACGCCGTAGTTGCCGACGTGCGGCATCAGCGCCTTCATCACCGGGTGGGTCGGGCTGCCGGCGAACGCGGCGTGCACTTCCTTGCGCCACCACGCGAGCTTGGTGGCGGCGACGCCGGGATCCTGGACGTCGTCGGCGACGTCGTCGACCTCGCGGCAGAACGCGTAGAACGCCGTCATCGCGGCGCGGCGCGCGGGCGGCAGGAACATGAAGGCGTAGTAGAACGAGGAGCCGCTCTTCTGCGCCTTGTCGTTGACGTATTGTTCGGGCGTCATGCGGGCCGCTTCTGTTTTTGTTCGTGCGTGGAAGGCGAGGGGCGCATCGCCACCGCGCGCAGGCCGACCAGCAGCTGGTCGACGACGCGCAGGCGCGGCCGGTGGGCGAAGCTCGTGAAGTTCATCGCGGCGATTTTCTCAAGAATTCTCAGGCCGCCCTGGACGACGAGGCGCAGCTCCCAGCCGACGCGCCCCGGCACGTCGAGCGCGATGGGCGCGCCTTCGAGCATCAGCGCGCGCGCCCAGTCGCACAGGTCGCGCACCAGCGCGCGGGACGCGGGCGCGTGCGCATCGGCGAGGCAGGCGTCGATCGTGGTGCCGTGCGCGGCGAGGTCGGTGCGCGGCACGTAGATGCGGCCGCGCGGCGCGTCGACGCCCAGGTCCTGCCAGAAGTTGACCAGCTGCAGCGCCGAGCAGACGGCGTCGCTGCGCGCGACCACCGCCGGGTCCGCGATGCCGTGCAGATGCAGCAGCAGCCGGCCGATCGGGTTGGCGGAGCGGTTGCAGTAGCGCAGCACGCCGGCGCGGTCGTCGTAGCCGGAGTGGCGGGTGTCTTCCTGGAAGGCGTCGAGCAGGTCGAGCAGCAGCGGCAGGGGCAGGCGGTGCTCGGCGATCTGCCGCGCGAGCGGTTCGAACACGCCGCGCCATTCGGTCGAGTAGGGCTGGCCGGCGGCGCTGGCGAAGAGGTCGGCGCGGTAGTCGCGCAGCATCGCCTGGCGCAGGGCGGCGGGGGCGTCGCCTTCGTCGGCGATGTCGTCCGCGGTGCGCGCGAACCAGTAGATCGCGCGGACGGCCGGACGCATCGCGGGCGGGCAAAGCCACGAGGCGACGGGGAAGTTTTCGTAGTGTTCGACGCTCACAGGCGGCGAATTGTGCCCGTGCGCGACCGCGGGCCACCAACTAATTCGCGCGGGCCGCGACATCCGGTGAGCTTCGGGGAAACCCGAAAACTTCGTTGACGAGCTGGCGGACTCGACCTATATTAATGACTGACCGGTCAGTAAATTACTAGAGACCTCCCATGCACACGTTCTCCCACGCTCCTCGCCCGACCCGCCAGCGCCACTGGTTGGTCGCGTTGCCGCTGTCCGCGGCGCTGCTCGCCTCGGTCGTGCTCACCGCCTGCAGCGACAAGCCCGCCGCGCCCGAACCCGTGCGCGCGGTGCGCACGCTGACGGTGGGCGCGCTGTCGACCGCGACGACGCGCGACTACGCCGCCGAGGTGCATGCGCGCGTCGAGTCGCGGCTGTCGTTCCGCGTGCCGGGCAAGATCACGCTGCGGCCGGTCAACCTCGGCGACCGCGTGAAGGCGGGGCAGGCGCTGGCGCAGGTCGATCCGTCCGACCTGAAGCTCGGGCAGGATTCCGCGCGCGCCGCGCTCGCCGCCGCGCAGGTCAACTACCAGCAGACCGCGACCGACTACAAGCGCTACCAGGACCTGCACGCGCAGGGCTTCATCAGCGCGGCCGACCTCGAGCGCCGCGACAGCGGCCTGCAGGCCGCGAAGGCGCAGCTCGACGAGGCGCGCGCGCAAGCCGGCATGCAGGCCAACCAGACCGGCTACGCCGCGCTGACGGCCGACGCGCCGGGCGTCATCACCGCGGTCTACGACGACGTCGGCGCCGTGGTGGCCGCCGGCACGCCGGTCGTCAGCCTCGCGCACGACGGCCCGCGCGACGTCGTCTTCGCCGTGCCCGAGGACCAGCTGCCGATCTTCCGCAGGTTGCAGGGCAACGCCGGCGCCGTCACGGTGACGCTGTGGGGCTCGGGCGGCACGTTCAAGGCGACGGTGCGAGAGGTCGCCGCCGCGGCCGACCCGGCGACGCGCACGTTCCAGGTCAAGGCCGACCTGCCCGCCGGCGCCGCCGAACTCGGGCAGACGGCGACCGTGCACGTCGAGCTCGCGCCCGCCGACGGCAAGCTGCGCCTGCCGCTGCAGGCCGTGGCCGGACGCGACAACCAGAGCATGGTCTGGCTGCTGGACAAGCCGACGATGAAGGTGCACGAGCAGCCGGTGACGGTGCTGCGGCCCGAGGGCGACAACCTCGTCATCGATGGCGGCCTGAAGGCGGGCGACATCGTCGTCACCGCCGGCGCCCACGTGCTGACGCCGGGGCAGGTCGTCTCGTTCTACGTCGAACCGACCAAGCGTTGAGGCGGCCGTGAAGAACGACATCGACAACGTCGCGCGGCTCGATACCGATACGGGTAGCCGTTTCAACATCTCGCGCTGGGCGCTGCAGCATCCGCAGCTCACGCGCTACCTGATGGTCGTGCTGATGGTGCTCGGCCTGGCCGCGTACTTCCAGCTCGGGCAGGACGAGGATCCGCCGTTCACGTTCCGCGCGATGGTCGTGCAGGCCTACTGGCCGGGCGCGAGCGCGAAGGACGTCGCCGAGCAGGTCACCGACAAGATCGAGCGCACGCTGCAGGAGGTGCCGTACTCCGACAAGATCCGCAGCTACACGAAGCCGGGCGACTCGCTGACGATCCTGCAGCTGGCGGACTCGTCGCCGGGCCACGAGGTGCCCAACACCTGGTACCAGGCGCGCAAGAAGATCGGCGACATGAAGGGCACGCTGCCGCAGGGCGTGATCGGGCCGTTCTTCAACGACGAGTTC
>JASLEM010000369.1 GCA_030151165.1 Burkholderiaceae bacterium | reverse complement strand
TCAATCGCTCGAGGACCTCCGGGTCGCTGGTGGCGGGGCCGAGGGTGGCGACGATCTTGGTTCCACGGGTCATGTGGCTTGTCTCCTGGACGCGTTCGAGTTCGAGTAACGAAAGAACGAAATTATGGGCGCTCTGCAGCGCTTCGAGTTACGAACACGTTACTGCAAGCGCCCTGGCGCGTCGAGCGCGCGGGCCATTTGGCCGCGCGCGTGTGTCAGGAGATCAGGCGGCGCTCGCGCGCTTCTCGAGGATCTCGAACGCCGGCAGCGTCTTGCCCTCGAGGATCTCGAGGAAGGCGCCGCCGCCGGTCGAGATGTAGCCGACATCCTTCTCGATGCCGTACTTCGCGATCGCGGCGAGCGTGTCGCCGCCGCCCGCGATGCTGAACGCCGGGCTCGCGGCGATGGCGCGCGCGAGGGTCTCGGTGCCGTGCGAGAACGCGTCGAACTCGAACACGCCGACCGGGCCGTTCCAGACGATCGTGCCCGCGGCCTTCAGCTGCTCGGCGAGCTTCGCGGCGGTCTGCGGGCCGATGTCGAGGATGAGGTCGTCGTCGGCGACGTCGGTCGCGGCCTTGACCGTGGCCGGCGCGTCGGCGGCGAAGGCCTTGGCGGTGACGACGTCCACCGGGATCGGCACCGCCGCGCCGCGCGCCTCCATCAACGAGATGACGTCCTTCGCCTGGTCGACGAGGTCGGGCTCGGCCAGGCTCTTGCCGATCTTCAGGCCGGTCGCGAGCATGAACGTGTTGGCGATGCCGCCGCCGACGATCAGGCCGTCGACCTTCGAGGACAGCGCCTGCAGGATCGTCAGCTTGGTCGAGACCTTGCTGCCGGCCACGATCGCCACCAGCGGGCGCTTCGGGCTCGCGAGGGCCTTCGTGATGGCGTCGATCTCGGCGGCCAGCAGCGGACCGGCGCACGCGACGGGCGCGTACTCGGCGATGCCGTAGGTCGTGCCTTCGGCGCGATGCGCGGTGCCGAACGCGTCGTTGACGAAGATGTCGCACAGCGCGGCCATCTTCTTCGCGAGCACGGGGTCGTTCTTCTTCTCGCCCTTGTTGACGCGGCAGTTCTCGAGCAGCACGACGCTGCCCGGCTGGACGTCGACGCCGTCGACCCAGTCCGCGACCAGCGGCACGTCGCGGCCCAGCAGTTCGGCGAGACGTTTGGCGACTGGCGCGAGCGAGTCCTCGGGCTTGAACTGGCCTTCGGTCGGGCGGCCGAGGTGGCTCGTGACCATCACGGCGGCGCCGGCGTCGAGCGCCATCCTGATGCACGGCACCGAGGCGCGGATGCGCGTGTCCTCGGTGATGTGGCCGGCGTCGTCCTGCGGCACGTTGAGGTCGGCACGGATGAACACGCGCTTGTCGGCCACCTGGCCGGCGGCGACGAGATCGGAGAAGCGAATCACTTTCATGGCATTCACGCAGTCAAGGAGGAAGTGGAGCAAGCCGCGGCCGTCACCAGCCGAGCATGAGTCGCAGTGCCAGGAACACCGCCGTACCCGCGAGTATCGTCGCGAGCAGATGGCGTGCCGCGAAGAACGTGATCGCGCCCGCGAGCGCGCCGAACAGCCGGGCGTCCTTCCACGTCGTGACGAGGTGGTCGCCGGTCATCGCGATCTCGGGCACCAGCACCGCCGCCAGCGCGGCGAGCGGCGCATAGCGCAGCGCCTCGCGCAGCCACGCCGGGATCGGCACCTCGCGCTCGGGCAGCATGAAGAAGCCGCGTGTCACGATGCTGACCACCGTGAGGCCGGCGATGGCGAGGATGGTCTGCCAGGTGGTCATGCCGTGTCCTTCGACGCCACGGCCGCCGGCCGCGGCGGCGCGAAGCGGTCGAGCACCACGCCCGCGGCCATCGCCGCAGCGATCGCCACGACGATGTTCAGGTGGAACGGCAACGCGAACGCGGCGAGCGCGGCGCAGGCGGCCACGGCCGCGGCGACCCAGGTGCCGCGGTCGACCAGCAGGCTCGCCGTGATGCCCAGCAGCGCCAGCGTCCCGGCGAAGCCGAGGCCCCAGCGCGACGGGATCACGTCGGCCAGCGCGACGCCGACGATGGTCATCACCTGCCACGCACCCCAGCTCACGGCGGCGTTGCCCGCGACGTAGGCGAGCTGGTCGGGCATCGCGGCCGGCTTCGGGAAGCGGCGCATGAAGGCGATGTAGGTGAAGTCGACCGTGAAGTAGGTGACCAGCAGCCGCTTCGGGCGCGACAGCGATTCGAAGTACGGCCGCCAGCCGGCGCTGAAGATCACGAAGCGCAGGTTCACGCAGAACGCGGTCGCCCAGACGACCCACAGCGGCGCGCCCTGCACCATCAGCGGCAACGCGGCCAATTGGGCGCTGCCGGCGAACACGAACAGCGACATCGCGATGGCGAACGCCGCGCCCAGCCCGGCCTTGGCCATCGCGATGCCCGCGACGAGGCCCCACGCGCCGATGCCGAACGCGATGTCGCGCATCTCGCGCGCGCCGGCGGCGAATTCGGGGTGGCGCCAGATCGGCGGCGAGGAGCTCATCGCGCCATTGTCTTATGGCGGCCGCACGCGGCGAGGCGTCGCGCGGGGGAATGCGGGCAGCGCTCGCTTCGCGATGGGCGAAGCGGCTCTTCGCGGCCGGGCCGCCCGAGGGACTATCAGTGCGCGGTGACGGCCTTGTCGGCGTCCGCGGAGGCGGTCTTGTCGGCGCCCTTGTCGGGCTTGTCGGCCGGCTTGGCGGGCTTGTCGGCCTTCGCGACCTTGTCCGCGCCCTTGTCGGACGGCTTGTCGGACTTCGCCCCCGACGCCTTCGGCGCGGGCGCCGGTGCGGACGCGTCGGCGGCGTCGCCGGCATCGGCCGTCGTCTTCGCCTTGTCGGGCCCGAGGGTCGGCGCGACGGCCTCGATCTTGTTCTCGCGCATGTAGTCGTCCATCTCGCGCCAGCCGGCGTAGATGGCGGCCTTGTCGACGCGCTTGTTCAGCGTGAAGCAGTCCTCGATCGCGCGCCCGCCGTGGCGGCACGCGGCGCCCACGGCCTTGCCGTCGGCCTCGGTGCGCGCGGCGGTGACCGTCGCCGACTCGATGCCCAGCTGGTCGCAGCCGGTGAGGGTGGCGAGCGACGAGGCGAGGACGGCGACGAGGAAGAGGGGGCGGCGCAGCATGGTGATTTCGGGGTGATGCGTCGTTATCGGCCGCCACCGCCCCGGCTTGAGCCGCCGATCGCGCGAACTGCGGGCGCGCCGGCCCGCAATTCGATGCCCGCGCCTCCTCAGGCCAGCACGGCGCCGCGCGCGAGCGGCTGGCCTTGCAGCCAGTTCGCCACCGGCTGGCGCTTGCCGCCGGGCTTCTGCACCTCGAGCAGCGCGAGCGCGCCGTCGCCGCAGGCCACGACGAGCTGCTGCGCGTCCGCCGCGATCACGGTGCCGGGCGCGGCGGCGATGTCGAGCCGCTCGACCTGCGCGCGCCACAGCTTGACCGTCTCGCCGCCGGCGACGAACGTCGCACCGGGGAACGGGTCGAACGCGCGCACGCGGCGCTCGATGACGTCGGCGGGCTGCGTCCAGTCGATCGCGGCCTCGGTCTTGGCGATCTTGTGGGCGTAGGTCACGCCTTCGTCCGGCTGCGCCACCGGCCGCAGCGCGCCGCGTTGCGCGTCGGCGAGCGACGCGACGACCATGCGCGCGCCCATCGCCGCGAGGCGGTCGTGCAGGCTGCCGGTGGTGTCGTCGAACAGGACGGGCTCGCGCTCGATCGACAGCATGGCGCCGGTGTCGAGGCCGGCGTCCATCTGCATGATCGTGATGCCGGTCTCGGCGTCGCCCGCCTCGATCGCGCGGTGGATCGGCGCCGCGCCGCGCCAGCGCGGCAGCAGCGAGCCGTGGATGTTGAGGCAGCCCAGCCGGGGCATCCCGAGCACCCATTCCGGCAGGATCAGGCCGTAGGCGGCGACGACGAGCACGTCGGCAGCGGCCGCGGCCAGCGCGGCGCGACCGGACTCGGCCTCGTCCGGATACTTGCCGTCGAGCCGCAGGCTGCGCGGCTGCGCCACCGCGATGCCCAGCGACTGCGCCAGGTGCTTGACCGGCGACGGCGTCAGCTTCATGCCGCGGCCGGCCGGGCGGTCGGGCTGGGTCAGCACGAGCGGCACGGCGAACCCGGCCGCGTGGATGGCCTGCAGCGCGACCGCCGCGAACTCGGGCGTGCCGGCGAAGGCGACCTTGAGCGACGGCGCCTCGCCCATCAGCGGCGCGAGCCCTGCTCTTCGCGCGTGCGCTTGAGCATCTTGGTCTTGATGCGCTCGCGCTTGAGCGGGCTCAGGTAGTCCACGAAGACCTTGCCGAGCAGGTGATCCATCTCGTGCTGCACGCAGACGGCGGTGAGGCCCTCGGCGTCGAACTCGTACGGCTGGCCGTCGCGGTCGAGCGCGCGCACGCGGACGCGGGCGTGGCGTTCGACCTTCTCGTAGATGGCGGGCACCGACAGGCAGCCCTCCTCGCCGAGGATCCAGTCGTCCGAGCCGGTGACGATCTCGGGGTTGACGAGCACGCGCGGCTGGTCGTGCGTCTCCGAGGTGTCCATGACGATCACGCGCTCGTGCACGTCGACCTGGGTCGCGGCGAGGCCGACGCCGTCGGACGCGTACATCGTCTCGATCATGTCGTCCGCGAGCTGGCGGATGCGGTCGTCCACGACGGCGACCGGCTTGGCGACCGTGTAGAGGCGGGGATCGGGGTAACGAAGAATCTGGAGTTGGGCCATGGAAAGACGGTTCCTGGAAATCTGCCACGAAAATCGGCATTAATGCCGCCGGCGCCCTTGCGAGGTCGGTGCAGAATGTGTCAGCGACGCGACGCCGGATGTCAGGGTGAATGCCTAGCTCCGTCGTAACGGAGTGCGCGTTTCATTGCGACATCATGGGTTTGCGGGCAGAATCTGCGGCAAATTTGCTAGTTTCTTGGCGGGCTGGATACTCCAGCCGATTCGGAATTGTTGCACTCCGCGCGGCATCCGTCTCATTTCCGTCC
>JASLEM010000280.1 GCA_030151165.1 Burkholderiaceae bacterium | reverse complement strand
GGCGAACACGGCGATGTAGTGCGTGCGCTTCTCGAGGCGCGGCACGATCTCCATCATGCCTTCCTCCATCGCGGCGTCGATGTCGTCGCGGCGGCGCGAGGACTGCAGGCGCGACAGGCCGTTGTGCACGATCTTGCCGATGGCGGAGTCGGACGCCGCGGTCTGGCCCAGCACTTCCTTCCACTGGCCGCCCTGCAGCAGCGGCAGCACCTTCGACCACTCCTGGCGGTTCGCGACGCGCGCGCGCTGCAGGAACACGAAGCGCTCGATGGCGATCGCCAGGCCGGTGGCCATGATCAGCAGGCTGGGATAGATGAATAGGCCGCAATCCTGGAAGAACTTGATGGCCGCGTCGATGGAATTCATCTGGATATCTCCGGGGAAACTGGGTCGGGGTGACCGTGGAACTGAATGGGGGCGAAGGAACGGATTCGAAGGTCAGTGCGCCGCGGGCGCGTCGGCCGTGGCGGGCTTCGGCGCCGCCGCCGCGGCGGCGTGCGCCTGTTCGAGGGCGTCGTAGCGCACCTGGCGGCGGAACACGTCGCGGTCGACCGGCGCGAGCGCCTCGTCGATCACGCTGGCGGGCGGCCGGCCGGCGAGGTCGCCCGGCAGAGGCTTCTTCCAGGGCACGATGTAGAGCACCTTCGGCAGCTCGCGGTTGCCGATGATCTGGGTCTTGTCGATGTCGGCGCGATCCTGCGCGAGGGCACTGCCCATCGCGATCAACAGGCCGCCGGCGGCGAACGCGCGCGGCGCGAGCTTGCGGGTCATGACTTCTCCTTCTTCGCGGCGGCTGACGCAGGTGCGGGCGCGGGGACGGGGGCCGAGGCGGAAGCCGCCGCCGGCGTTGACGCGGCGGGCGCGGTCGCCTTGAGGCGGTTCTTCAGGTCGGCCACCCACTTGGCGACGGTCGGGTCGCCGGCGGGCGTGAGCGCGAGGTAGCGGGTGTACAGCTCCAGCGCCTTCGCACTATCGCCCAGGTACAGGTCGGACAGTACGCCGAGATTGAGCGTCGCGGTGGCGTAATTCGGGTCGATGGCCAGCGCGTGTTCGTAGGCGGCGCGCGCCTTCGGGAACTCGCCGCTCTGGCGGTACGTGATGCCCAGCTGGTTCCACATGACGGGCTGCTGCGGGGCGAGCTCGGTCGCGGTCTCGAGCTCGCTCACCGCCTCGGGCAGCCGGCCGGCCTGGCGCGCCAGCAGACCGAGGTTGGCGTGCGGGCCGGCGAGGTCGGGGTCGGACTGCACGAGCGCGCGCAGGCCGCGCTCGGCGTCGGCCGTGCGGTTGGCGCGCATCGCGGCCAGCGCGTCGTCGTAGGCGCGTTGCGTGGCGGGCGCGATCGGGCCGGTCGGGGCCTGCCTGCGCATGACGGGCGCCGAGGCGGCCGCCAACGGTGCCGATGCTGATGCCGATGCGGCCTGCGCGGCGCTCGCGGCGGCGGCCGGCGTGGCCGCGGCATCGGGCGTCTTGCCGGCGGATCGGAAGCCGAACGTGCCGCAGCCGGCGAGCGCCGCGAGCGCGACGGCGGCCAGGGCGTGGCGGTGCAGGGCGGAGCGTTCAGCGGATCGCATCGACGGCCGCCTCCGTGTGTTCGCTCTTGCCGTAGCGCACCGGCTCGAGCGTGCGCAGCGCCTCGAAGCTCTTGCGCACCCACTCGTCGTAGAGGCCGTCGATCGTGCGGCGCGTGTTGGTGGTGTACAGGTCGATCGCCTTCTGGTCGTACGGGTCGGCCTGTTCCTCGAGCAGCAGGTTGTACTGCTCGAGTTCCAGCTTCGACAGCTTCTTCGGCCGCTGCGAGCCCAGCAACGCCTTGCCGAAGTCCTGGTACAGCGCGGCGACGTGGTACGTGGCCGCGGTGGTGACCTCGGCGACGCCGTAGTCGGTCGCGACCGCGTAGGCCTTGAGGACGTCGTCCATCTTCGCCTTCTTCAGCTTCAGTTGCTTGGCCAGCGGCTCGACCAGCGCGACCTTCCGGTACGCCTCGAACGCGGGCTGCGCCGCTGCGAGCGCGCCGAAGGCGCCCAGCGTGCGCGTGCGGTCGGTGCGCGCTGCGCCGCCGTTGGCGTCGGCGACGAAGATCGCGTGCATCCACGTGGCCTCGGCCGCGGCGTTGCCGTCCGCGTGCGCGAGCTGCGCGAGGCGGTAGCGGCCCTCGATCGATTGCTCGAACGGATCCGGATACGCCTTGACGTATCGCTCGTACGCCTTCTCGGCCAGCGCGCGGTTCTTCGCGGCGTCCGCGGGCAGTGGCTTGCCGGTCTTCATGCTGGCGGCATCGCTGCCCGCCGCGCGCTCGTACAGCGTCGCGGCCTGCCACAGCGCGACGCGGGCGCGCGCGTGGCCGTCGGGCGTGCCGGTGTCGACGGCGGCGATGCGCTCGTACTGCGCGGCCGCCGGCGCCCACTGCTGCTGTTCGCTGTACGCCAGCGCGAGGCGCGCGGTGACCTCGGGCTGCAGCGGGTTCTGCGGATAGCGCTGGCGGAAGTCCTCCAGCGTCTTCGCGGCGGCGGCCCATTCCTTCAGCGCGATCAGCGAGGCGGCGGCGTCGTACTCGGCGCTCGCGCGCACGCTCGACTCCGGCGCCGCGATCGCCACGCGCGCGAAGTTGTCGGCGGCGGCGCGCGCGTCGCCCGCGGTGCGCGCCTGTTCGCCCTGCTTGTAGATCGACGCGGCCAGGCGCTCGGTCAGGTCCTTGCGGGCCGGGTCGTTGGCCGGCGCGAGCGCCAGCACCTCGCCGTAGGCCTTCTCGGCGCGATCGAACCTGCCCGACTCGAACGCCGTGTTGCCGACGACCGTCCACGCGACGCGGCGCTGCTCCGGCGTCGCCGGCGGGCTCAGGTCGAGCACCTGCTGGGCGACGGTCGCGGCGCGGTCGTCGTCGTGCAGCTTGTAGAGCGTGTCGGCGGCGTTGACCAGCACCAACGGCGTGCGCGCGTCGGCCGGGAACGCGCCGGCGAAGCGCAGCTCGCTGTCGACGCCCGCCGTCTGCAGCGGCGCGAGCGCGTCGCCGGTGACGCCCTTCTGTTCGGCGACGTGCGCGAGCAGCGCCGAATAGCCGGCGTCGGCGCTGTGCTTGTGCGGCGGGTAGTCGTACGCGGTCTTCTCGTACTCGGTGGCCGACGCCGCGAACTGGCCGCTCTCGTACAGCAGCTCGGCGAGCAGGAAGTCGTATTCCGGCGCCTCGCCGTCCTCGTGGAACTCGGCGAGCCACGCGCGGTACCACTTCACCGCCTCGGTGTAGTCGGCGGGCGACTTCGTCTTCTGCGCGCTCGCGTGATAGCGCTGCGCGAGCTCGGCGAGCGCGGTCTTGACCAGCGGCTGCGCGTGCTCCCAGCCTTCCGGGTTGGCCTTGCGGAACTCGCCGTCGAGGCCGTACTGCGCCACGTAGTCCTTCTTCGCGGCCAGCGCGAGCTGGTCGAAGCCGGCCTGCTGGTCGATCGCGATCACCTGGGCCTGCATCGCGGGCGCCTGCGCGTCGAGCGGGTGCAGGCGCGCGAACGCCGCGTCGGTGTCGGCAGCGTCCTTCGGGCGATCCTGCTTCAGGTACAGGTCGGCGAGGTTCTGGTAGACGCGCCACTCGTACGCATGGCGCGGCTCGGTCGTCATGTAGGCCGGGATCGACTCCGCGCCCTTGAGGTTCGCGAGCGAGAGGCTGGTGACGCGCAGCGTGTCGTCGACGAGCTCCTTGTCCGCGCGCGTCAACGCGTCGGACTTGTCGAGGTCGTCGTCCTTGACGTCGGCGATCTTGGTGTCGAGCACGCCGAAGAACGACGGCAGCGCGTCGTCGAGGCGGCCCTGCTTGAAGATGGACCAGCCCTGCATGTACAGCGCGCGGTCGCGGTACGGGTTGTCGTCCTGGCCGTGCAGCACGCGCGTGTAGGCCTCTTCGGCCTTCGCGTAGTGGCGCAGCGTGAACAGCAGCTCGCCGCGGCGGAACTCGGCCTCGTCGCGGTAGCGCGTCTGCGGGAAGGTCGCGACGAGCCGGTCGAGCGTCGCCAGCGCGTCCTCGAGCTTGCCGCCCTGCTCCTGCGCCCGCGCGAGCTGGTACAGCACGCGGTCGTTGCCGGGGTCGTTCGGATAGGACTTCAGGAAGTCCTGGTACTGCGCGATCGCGGGGCCGTATTCCGGCACGCCGGTGGGCGTCGGCGTCGCGGCGTTCGCGTTGTCCGCGCTCGCCATCGACAGGTCGCCCAGGCGGCGCTGCGCCTCGGCGCGCAGCTTCGGGTCGGGCGTGGTGGCGAGCATCGCGCGGTAGGCGGCGATCGCCTTGTCCTCGTCGGCCGGGATGCCCGGATCCTTGTCGATGACGACCTGGCGCGTCAGTAGCGTGCTGATCCGCGGCGCGTTGTCGGGCGTCTCGCCCGGCTTGTGGCCGAACCACGAGCCGAACATCGAGCAGGCGCCGAGCGAGCTCGTGAGCAGCAGCATCGCGAGGAGACGCGGTGCAGGCGCCAGCAGCACGCGGGCGGTCGACACGGGTGTCGTGGCCGAAGCGATCGCGCTCATCGGCGCGCGTCGGTCAGGGCTTGGCCGCATGGTCGCCCTCCTTCGGCTCGGTGGCGCGGTCGTACAGCTGCGCGACGGCGAAGCGCGCCTGCGCGGTGTAGCCGGCGAGGCGCTCCTTCTGCGACATGAGCTGCGCGATGGCGATGTCCTGCAGCGCGGCCTGCTGCGCCTGCGACAGCGTCGCCACGCGCGGCAGCAGCGCGTTCAGGCGCGCGTCGAGCGCGGCGATGCGGGCGGCGAAGGCCTCGAAGCGCGCGGGCTCGTCGCGCTGCGCCTTCGCGAGCGCCTCGTCGTGCGCGCGGGCGTCGGCGAGCGCGGCCTCGGTCTGGCGCTGGCCTTTCTTCGCGTCCCAGTCCCGTGCCGGATATTCGTGCGCGAGCTGCCACGCGAGCGCGCCGGCCACGCGGCGCAGGCGGTCGTGCGCCTCGGCGACGGACGGATCGGCGTCGGGCGGCAGGTTGGCCAGCAGCGTCGTGACGTGCGCAAGGCGATCCTGCAGCGCGCGCTCGTCCGCGTCGGCGAAGGCCGCGCCGTCCTGCACGTCCTCGGCCGCCTTCAGCGCGGCGGCGTTGTCGTCGCTGCGCTGCTGGAGGTGCGTGATGTCGAGCGTGCCGGCCTGCGCGCGGATCTTCGGCAGGCGTTCGGCGAAGGCCTGGCGGCGCGTCGAGAGCATGGCGTCGAACACGCCCAGGTTGTCGTGCCAGTCGGTCAGGTTGTGCGTGAGGAACTGCAGGTCGCGGTAGTTCTTGAACGCTTCCTGGAACTCGTTGCCCGCGAGCACGGGCACGAGCTGGTGTGCGTGCGGCATCAGCGGGATGTCGCGGAAGTTCTGGAACCAGCCCATCTGCTCGCCGGGGTTGCGCAGCATCAGCCCGTCGACGAGCCGGCCCTCGCGGATCGCGGCGATCGTCGCGTCGAGGTTGGCGTTCTCGGACTGGAAATTCTCGATCGCGACCTCGTAGCGGTGCAGCGCCTGCGCGTCGGCGCCGAGCTCGGCGTACGCGTAGGGCACGGCGAGCTGCGCCTCGAGCACCGACGGGTCGCTCGGGTCGCGGCCGGCGAGCTCGATCCAGGGCACGAGCGCGAGCTTCGGATCCTTCAGCGCGTCGGCGGCCCAGCCGAACCCGAGCAGCGCCTCGTCGGCGGCAACACCGTTCAGGCGTACGCGCTGCAGGTAGTTGCGCGCGTCCTGCGGCCGGCCGTCCTTCAGCGCGGCGAAGCCGAGCGCGACGTTGGCCCTGTCGCGCAGCGCGCGACTTTCCTCGTCGGGCATCTTGCGCGTGCCGATGTCGTCCAGCATCTTCGTGCCGCCGGGCGTGTCGCCCTTGCGGATCAGCGCGACACCGAGGTTGTAGCGCGCGTAGAGATCCTCGCCGCCCTTGGCCGTCAGCGGCGCGAGCACGGTCGCGGCGCCGGCGTTGTCGCCGAGCGCCATCATCACGTTGGCCTGCAGCAGGCGGCGGTCGTCCTCGAGCGGCGCGGGCAGGCGGTGCTCGATGCGCCCGAGCGAGTCCGACGCCTGCGCCATCAGGCCGCGCTGGTAGCGGATCTTGGCGAGGAAATACCACGCGCGATCGCGCACCGACGGCGCGGCGCCGCGCGCGAGCAGCGCCTCGAACACCTCGGCCGCCTGCTCGTGCAGGCCGTACGACAGCAGCAGGCCGCCGCGCAGGATCTCGGCCTCGTCCGCGTGGTGCGGCAGGCGCTCGATGTGCTGCGAAACCTCCAGCTTCGTGATCGCCGGGAAGTACAGGCCTTGGTAGAAATAGAACAGCACGTCGCCGTAGTGCGGATCGACGATCGGGTGCAGCGGCGGGTCGGGCGGCACCGTGTCGTCGGCCGCGAGCGCGGCGCCGGCGAGGCCGAGCCCGAAGCCGACCGCGATTGCCGCGGCGAGCAGGCGCACGCGCCCGCGCGCGGGACGCGCGACGTCTCGGAAGGAGCGCGAGCGCTGGCGCATCGTCACTGCCACTCTTTGACGACGAATTCCGGCTGCAGCTTCTGCTGCACGTCCTTGATCTGCAGCTCGAGGTATTTCGGCTCGGTCGACTTGTCGAACTTGATGGTCGTCGCGCGCTTGTAGTCGCGGTCGTGCGGGCCCTTGCCGGTGAAGTACGCGACGATCTCGTGGCCGCCGGCGCGCAGGTCGCCCAGGTACACGCGCTGGACGCCGCCGCGGTGCAGCGCCTGCACCTCGAGCGGCGTGTAGAGGTAGGTCGACACGACCTTGTCGTCGAGCTTGATCTGCACGGAGTCGAGGTCGAACAGCAGGCCGACGTCCATCGACACGAACACCGCCACCTGCGTGTTCGCCGGGAACAGCAGTTCTTCCTCCAGCACCAGCAGGTCGCGGTTGAGCGCGATCACGTCGGCCTTGGCGGCCTGGATGCGGTCGTCGAGGCTGCCCACCGGCGCGCTCGCCGCGGCGTCCGGGGCGCTCGCGGCCGCCGAGGGCACGCTGGCCGCATCGGCCGGGGC
>JASLEM010000256.1 GCA_030151165.1 Burkholderiaceae bacterium | reverse complement strand
CAGCTTTTCGATGGTGCGCTTGAAGCGGCGCAGGGCCACGTCGAACGGCTCGTTTTCCTTGACACGGATGGTCGTCATTTTTCGAAGAATCCTTCGGGAGAGATATTGCGCTCGGAGTCCTTGTCCAGACCCGCTGCACTCGTCATGAGCACCTCGGCTTCTAGAAGTTGGACAAAGATCGACACGCGGTTTGCCAGCAAAGCCTAGGATTCTATCCTCAAATTGCAGATTGTGCCAATTTGATTGCCAGGGCCTCCGCACAGGCCACGGCGCTGGCCCACGCCCATTGGAAGTTGTAGCCGCCCAGCCAGCCGGTGACGTCGAGCACCTCGCCGATGAAATGCAGCCCCGGCGCGCGTTTGCTCTCGAGCGATTTCGAATCGACTTCGCGGGTGTCGACGCCGCCGGCCATCACCTCGGCCTTCTTCCAGCCCTCGGTGCCGCTCGGCCGGATGCGCCAGCCCGACAGCGATTCGGCGAGCTGGCGCAGCGGTTTGTCGGCGACCTCGGGCATCGGCCGGTCGGCGGCGAGGCCGCCGCGCTCGAGCCACGCCTGCGCGAGCCGCTGCGGCAGGTGCTGCGCGAGTTCGTTGCCGAGCTGGCGGCGCGACGCGGCCTTCGCCTGCGCGAGCACCTGCTGCCAGTCCGTGCCTGGCGCGAACGCGATCTCCAGCGGCTCGCCCGGCTGCCAGTAGCTCGACGCCTGCAGCACCGCCGGCCCGCTCAGGCCGCGGTGCGTGAACAGCAGGTCCTCGACGAAGCGCGCCTTGCGCTTGCCCGACCCCGACGCGATCTCGACCTCCAGCGACACCCCCGACAACGCCACGAACGGCGCCCACTCGTCGGCGTCGAACACCAGCGGCACCAGCGCCGGCCGCGGCTCGACGATCGCGTGGCCGAACTGCTTCGCGAGCCGCAGGCCGAAGTCGGTCGCGCCGATCTTGGGCACCGGCAGGCCGCCGGTGGCGACGACGACGCTGCGCGCCTCGACCGGGCCGCGCGCGGTGTCGAGCTCCCAGCGCGGCGCACCGTCGGCCGCGCCGGCGCGCTGGCGCACGGCGGCAACGCTGCACGGCTGCCAGCGCTCGACGTCGCCGGCCTCGCACTCGCGCAGCAGCAGGTCGATGATCTGCTGGCTGGAGTCGTCGCAGAACAGCTGGCCGCGGTGCTTCTCGTGGAACGCGATGCGATGGCGCTGCACGAGGCCGATGAAGTCCTGCGGCGTGTAGCGGGCCAGCGCCGAGCGCGCGAAGTGCGGGTTCTGCGAATGGAACTGCGCCGGCGTCGCGTCGCGGTTCGTGAAGTTGCAGCGGCCGCCGCCCGAGATGCGGATCTTCTCGGCGACCTTGTCCGCATGGTCGACCAGCAGCACGCGCAGCCCGCGCTGCCCGGCCTGCGCCGCGCAGAACAGGCCCGCGGCGCCCGCGCCGATGACGACGACGTCCGCGCGCTTCAAGACGCGGCGCCCGGTGCGGGCAACGTGTCGGCCAGCCGGCGCAGCGACGGCGCGGCGCCGGCCTCGACCAGCGCGTCAACCACCGCGTGCCATTCGTCGGCCGTCACCGGCGTGATCGACAGCCGGCTGCCCGGCTTGAGCAACTGCATCGTCGCGAGCTGGGGCCGCGCGCGCATCGCCTTCAGCGCCAGCAGCGGCGTGGTCGCGACATGCGTGACGTCGACATGCACCCAGCGCGGCGCCGCGGCGTCGGACTTGGCGTCGAAGTAGGGGCTCTTCGCGTCGAACTGCGAGGCGTCGGGGTACGCGGCGCTGGCCACGCGCGCGAGGCCGGCGACGCCCGGCTCGGGGCAGGACGAGTGGTAGAACAGCACGCCGTCGTCGACCCGCATCGCGTCGCGCATGAAGTTGCGCGCCTGGTAGTTGCGCACGCCGATCCACGGCACGCACGCGCCGGGGGCGTGCTCGAGGTCGGTGATCGAGCACTCGTCGGGCTCGCTCTTCATCAGCCAGTACGAAGGCATGGGCGGCTTGTCGGGTGGGGGCGACGTGAGAAGGGAATCGACAAAGAAAAACGCGCGCCGTCGCGGGCGCGCGTTGAGTGTAGGGTGTAGGGTGTCCGCCGCGAACCTCAGGCCGCATTCCTGAACCCAGGGGTGTTCAGGTGGGCGAGGTCAGTCTGGAATCGGGTTCATCTGACGCGAGACGATCACACCAACCAGACGATGTTCCAAGCCCTTGCTCAAAGAGCATCGGTTCAAGGAAATATAAAACCCTCGCGAACGCGACGGACGAGTCCATTCTATGCCCGCCGTGCGCTTCGATGCGATCAACAAAGACGTAAAGAGGGCCTACAAATTCCGCTTGCGCACGGCAAGCGAAAAGGTGCTTGGAGCAGGCCCCCGTCTTCGCTCAGAGCAGCCGGCCGTCCTCGTTCAACGCGGTGTCCAGGCGCGCGATCAGCATCTCCACCTGCGCCGCCGCGGCGCGGCGCGCGGCGCTCGCCTCGTGGTGCTCGACGTGCGGGGCGGCGTCGGCGCTCTCGGCCGGCATCGCCGCGGGCGGCATGGCCGGCGCGGGCACGCCGCGCGGGGCTTCGGCGAGGCGGTAGGCGAGGTTCAGCGCCGCGAGCACGGCGATGCGCTCGCGCGCCTTCACCTTGCCGGCGTCGCGGATGCCGCTCATCTCGCGGTCGACCGACGCGACGGCCTGCTGCAGCAGCGTCTCGCCGCCTTCGGGGCAGGCCAGCAGGTAGCTCTGGCCCAGGATCGTGACTTCGACTTGCTTCATGACGGCAGGCTCCCGGGCGTGGCGCCATCGGCCTCGACGGCGTCGGCCCTGACGTGATCGTCGGCGCCGTGGGTCGCCCCCGCGCCATGCCCGGCTTCGGTGGCTTCGGATTCGGGCAGGCGATCGATCAGCGCGTCGATGCGCGCGCGCGCCGCGGCCAGCCGCGAGCGCAGGTTGTCGCGCTCGTCGGTGACGTTGCGCAGTTGCTGCTCCAGCAGCATGTTCGTGCGCTTCTGCTCGTCGTGGCGCAGCAGCAGTCGCTCGATGCGATCGGCAAGGTCCGGCAGTCGTGACATGGGGGCGAGAGCTTTCAGTGTGCGACGAGGCCATTGTAGGGGCGGCGCGAGCGGGCGCGGGGGCTCGCTTGCCCTCGAACGAGGCCTCGCACCGATCGCGCCATCCCCCGGGGAAAGCGTTGCGCGCACGCTGCGCGACCGCGTGTCCGGCGACCTCGGGAAATGGTGTCGAATGGTACGATCCGCTCTTCAGTTGGTGCTCCGGGTGACGCTTCGTCGCCACCCGAGTCAAACGGGAATCAGGACGGTCGCCTTCGACTCGAAGTGCCGACCCCACCTGAGCTGCCCCCGCAACGGTCGCGGAGGATGCCGGCGATGTCGACCCGACATCGCGCGGCATCGGCTTTCGAAACTCGTGGTCACTGTGCGCGCCTGAACGCGCATGGGAAGGCCCTCGACAACGCTGCCCCTCCGCCAGCCCGGATACCGGCCAATTGCTCGGGGCCTGCCCGCGTCCGCGAAGGGTGCGGGCCGGCCGTTCTGTGGCACCTGCGGGGACGCTGGCCGCCACGTTTGCTGATTCGAATTGCTCCCATGAACTCTCGCCACATCGGGTCGACCGCGCCCGTGAACAGTCGCGTCGCGGCGTCGTCCGCCACGTCGTCCTTCACCCTGTCGCGCGTCGCACGCGCCGTGCTGGCCGCCGCGCCGGCGCTCGCCGCGGGCACCGCGTCCGCGCAGGCCGCCGGCAGCGACCCGGCCCAGGTCGTCGTCGTGACGGCCGCGCGCGTCGAGCAGAAGCTGCCCGACACCCTGCCCAGCACCACCGTCATCACGCGCCAGGACATCGAGGTCTCGCCCGTCACCGACCTGCCCGACCTGCTGCGCACGTTCACCAGCTTCAGCGTCGCGCAGACCGGCCCGCTCGGCTCGCAGACCAGCGTCTTCGTGCGCGGCTCGAACTCCAACCAGGTGCTCGTGCTGATCGACGGCGCACCGCTGTCGCGCGCCGACTTCGGCTCCGCGCCGTGGGAGCTCGTGCCGCTCGACCAGATCGACCACGTCGAGATCGTGCGCGGCAACCTGTCCAGCCTGTACGGCGCGTCGGCGGTCGGCGGCGTCGTCCAGATCTTCACGAAGCACGGCGCGGGCGCGAGCGTCGCGCTGAGCGGCGGCAGCTACGGCACGTTCAACACGAGCGCCTCGATCGGCCACCGCTACGGCGACGCCGCGACGCCGCTGGACGTCAGCGCGAGCATCTCCGGCCAGACCACCGACGGCTACAGCGCGCGCGACGCCAAGGCCGACCCGAGCGCCAACCCCGATCGCGACCCCGCCTACCAGAGCGGCGCGACGGTGAGCGTCGGCAAGACCTGGGTGCCCGGCCAGCGCACCGAGTTCAGCTTCATGCACAGCAGCACGCACAGCGACTACGACGGCTTCACCGCCCACGTGGAGCAGGACACGCTGACCACCGAGCTGGACGAGTTCTCGCTGCGCTCGCACCACCAGCTCGCGCCCACGGTGAAGCTCGACCTGAGCGCCGGCGAGACGCTGGAGCACTTCAGCGACCCGACCGAGGCCGACGGCGCATTCGGCCCCAGCAGCACCTACGGCTCGGGCCGCACGCGCCTGCTCGGCGCGCAGCTCGGCTGGCAACTGCTGCCCGACCACAACGTGCAGTTCCAGTTCGAGGATCGCAACGAGCGCTTCGGCGAGCAGCTGGATCCGCAGCACGACCGCCAGACGAAGTCCGAACGCCTCGGCTACGTCGGCAGCTTCCTCGACGCGGTCGACGTGCAGGCCAACATCCGCCACGACGACGCCGACGACTACGGCACCGCCAACACCGGCCTGCTGGCGCTCGGCTGGCGCATCTCGCCGTCGTGGAAGGTGGTCGGCCAGTTCTCGAACGCGTTCTCCGCGCCGAGCTTCAGCGACCTCGAGTTCGCGAAGTCGCCCGACGCGCTCAAGGCCGAACGCGCGCGCGACCTCGAGTTCGGCGTGCACTGGTCGGCCGCCGGCTGGCTCGCCCGCGCGACCTGGTTCTCGCAGCACCAGCGCGACCTGATCGGCTTCGACGCCAACTTCAACACCGTCAACATCGACAAGGCGCACAACCGCGGCGTCGAGCTGGCGGTCGACGGCGACCTGCGCGGCTACGGCAAGGTCGGCCTCGACGCGACCTTCCAGGATCCGCGCAACGACGCCGACGGCAGCGAGCTCACGCGCCGCGCCCGCACCATCGTCACCGCCGACTACCGCGTGCCGGTGTTCGGCTGGGAGACCGGCGCGTACCTGCGCTACAACGGCAAGCGCGCGGACGTCGACCCCGTGACCTTCGCGACAGTCAACGCCAGCTCGCGCACGACGCTGGGCCTGTCGACGCAGCACGCGCTGTCGCCGAACTGGAGCATCGGCGCGAAGATGGACAACGTCACCAACGCGCACGCGCCGGAAGTGCTCGGCTACACGGCGCCGAAGCGCACGGTGCTGTTCACCTTGCGCGGGAACTGGCAATAAGCCGCCTGGGCGACACTCGCCGCATGCCCGCACGCGACCCCGCCACCTTGCGCATCGCGGCCCTCGCGCTCGCGACGGCGTTGGTGGCCGCGTGCGCGCTGGGCCTCGGCGCGGGCGGGTGGGACTGGCAGCTGGTCGTCACGCTGCGCGCCCCGCGCGTGGCGGCGGCGGCCGGCGTCGGCAGCCTGCTCGCGCTGTCGGGCCTGACGCTGCAGGTGCTGCTGCGCAATCCGCTCGCCGATCCGTACGTGCTCGGGCACTCCGGCGGCGCGGCGGTCGGCGCGTTGATCGCGCTGCTGTGCGGCGTCGCGTTGTGGATGGGCGCGGCCGCGGGCGCGCTCGTCGCCGGCCTGCTGCTGCTGTGGCTCGCGCGGCCGGCGCTCGCGGTGGCGGACGACGCGTCGCCGCGGCTGATCCTGCTCGGTGCGATGCTTGCGTCGATCTTCGGCGCCGTCTCCACGCTGCTGCTCGCGCTGGTACCCGACCAGCGGCTGCGCGGCGCGATCTTCTGGCTCGTCGGCGATCTCTCGGGCGCCGACGCGAGCCTGTGGAACCTCGCGGCGGCCCTCGTGTTCGTCGGCGTGTTGTGGATCCGCGGCCGCTCGGTCGACCGCCTGATGCTCGGTGCCGATGCCGCATGGCTGTTGGGCGAGCCGGTGAAGCGCTTGCGGGTCGAGCTGCTGGTGCTCGCGTCGCTGGCCGTGGGCCTGGCGGTGTCGTCGTCGGGCGCGATCGGCTTCGTCGGGCTGGTCGTCGCGCAGGGTTGGCGCCTCGCGGGCGTGCTGCGCACGCGCGAGCTCGCGATCCTGTCGGCGCTGTCCGGCGCGGCGCTGTTGATGGCGGCCGACCTGCTCGCGCGCATCGTCGCCGCGCCGCTCGAGCTGCCCGTCGGCGCGGTGATGGCGCTGATCGGCGCGCCGTGCTTCATCTTCTTCCTGGCGCGGGGCGTCAAGTGACGCCGACGCCGTCCGCGCCGCTGCTCGAGACCCGCGCGCTCACCGTGCGCGCCGCGGGTCGCACGCTGGTCGACGGCCTGGCCTGGGCCGTGCGCCCCGGCGAGCGCTGGTGCGTCATCGGCCGCAACGGTACCGGCAAGAGCCTCGTGCTGCGCGCGCTCGCGGGCCTGGGCGTGCCCGAGCGCTCGGGCGAGGTGCTGTGGCAGGGCCGGCCGCAGCAGGCGTGGCCGGTCGGCGCCGCCGCGGCCCTTCGCGCGCTGATGCCGCAGCAGGCGCAGGACAAGTTCGCGCTGACCGTCGACCGTTCGCTCGCGCTCAGCACGGTCGTGCGGTCCGTCGACGGCCCGACGGGCGAACTGATGGCTGCGTTGGACATCGCCGCCCTCGGCACGCGCCGTGTCGACCAGCTGTCCGGCGGCGAACGCCAGCGCGTCGCGCTCGCGCAGTGCGCGATGCAGGGCGCGGCGTTGATGCTGCTCGACGAGCCGGTGTCGTTCCAGGACCCCGCGCACCAGCAGGTCGTCGGCCGCTGGCTGGCGCAGTCGGCGGGCGAGCGGGCGTGGATCGCGAGCGCGCACGACCCAAGCTGGATCGCGCGCGTGGCCACGCACGTGCTGGCGCTGTTCGGCGACGGCCGCTGGCAGGCCGGCACGGTCGGCGAGATGCTCGACGCCGCCGTGCTCGAGCGCACCTACGGCTGCCCGTGGCGCGCGGTCGACGGGGCCTGGCTGGCGCTCTGACGACCCGCGCGCGTCGAAGCGCGCGCCGCCGTTCAAGCCTGTCGCGGTGTCGACGAACGATTGCGTTTGACTTTTGAGACACGTGTCAGATATTATTGACACATGCCAGATCCAACAACGCATCCCACCGGAGACCAGCTCCTCGCGATGTTGTCGGCACTGGCGAATCCGCACCGGCTGCGCATCGTCGCAGTGCTGGCGACGAAGGGTCGCCACTACGTGAGCCAGCTCGCGCGCGAGATCGGGATCAGCCGGCCCTTGCTGCACCTGCACCTGCAGAAGCTCGAGGCCGCCGGCCTGGTCACGAGCCGGCTGGAGCTGTCGCCGGACGGCAAGGCGCTCAACTTCTTCGAGACCGCGCCGTTCGCCGTCGCGCTCACGCCCGCCGCCATCGCCGACGCCGTGCGCTCGCTGAGCCAGAACATCGAACCCTGAGAGGAACCCCATCGTGTCCGAAGCCATCTACCTCACGACCCTCTTCCTGCCGTGCGCGACCATCCTGCTGGTCTTCGGCATGAAGTACCTCGCCGCCACGCGCCAGGCGCGGGCGAGCCTGGCCGACGGCGAGCAGTACCGCCAGCTCGCCGCGGCTTCCACGCAGGCGCAGGCCGACACCGCGCGGCTGCTCGCGTCGATGCAGGCCACGGTCGCCGAGCTCGACGAGCGGCTCGGACGCGTCGAGCAGATCCTCAAGCAGATCGATTGAGCGCCCGGCGGCGCCGTCCGCTCATACCTCTTGCCGTATCCACCCCCCTGGAGCTTCCGCCATGCACGCCGTCTCGCTGCCCCGTCTCTACATGCTCCGCGCGATGTACCTGCTCGTCGTCGTCGGTCTCGGCCTGATGGTGCTGCCGCAGCTGCCGGGCGCCTGGAAGCTGGGCTTCGACGCCGCCATCGTCAAGTGCATGCTGGCCGCGTTCTGGGCGCTGTGCCTGCTCGGGCTGCGCTATCCGTTGCAGATGATCCCGGTGCTTTTGTGGGAGCTCGCGTGGAAGGCGCTGTGGATCGGGATCGTCGCGCTGCCGAAATGGCTGTCCGGCGACCTGGACGCCGACACCGAGGCGAACTTCTACGCATGCACGCTCGTCGTGCTGGTGCCGATCGTCATGCCCTGGGGCTACGTGCTGCGCCACTACGTCCGCCAAGCCGGCGCGCCGTGGACATCGTCCGGCGCCGCCATGCACGCGACGCCCTCGCGCCGCGCGGCCTGAGCGCGCGCGTCGATCCGTCGGCGATCCCCGCCGTCCATGCCGCTCGTCGCGGCCTCTTGCCTGGAGCCATGTCCATGAAACTCGCCTGCACCGTTCTCGCGCTGTCCCTCGGCGCCGTCTCGATCGCCTCGGCGCAGACCGCGCCCTCGACCGCGCCGGCCACCGACAGCGAACGCATCGCCTTCCTCGTCGAGCAGGATCGACGGCACGGCGAGGACATCGCGCGTCTCGAGGCCGCGCTCGCGGCGAAGCCCAAGTCGAAGGAAGAGGCGTTCGCGATGTGCATGCAGGCCACGCGCGGGCAGGCGAACCCGATGACCGCCGAATCCATCGGCGAGCACTGCGACCGCCTGCTCAAGTGATCCGGGCGGCGGGCCGGGCGCGCGTCAAGGCGCGGCCGTGCGCGCCGCCGGCGAGAACGCCATCTCGCGCTTGAGCGCCGCGCCGAGATCGAGCACCGCCATCGCGTAGTAGCTCGACCAGTTGTAGCGCGTCACGACGTAGAAGTTCTGCGTGCCGGCGACGTAGGTCGGCGGGCCGTCGCCGTTCTGCAGTTCGACCAGCGCGAGCTTGCCGGGGTAGGCGAGCGCGGCGTCCGGCAGCACGGCGCCGGCCGCGGTCATCTCGGCGGCGGTGAAGGTGGGCACGATGTCGGGCGCGCGCAGCTTCGCGAGCGCGACCGGGTCGAGCGGCGGCATGACCGCGAAGGTCGCGGGCACGTCGCGCTGCCAGCCGAAGATCGCGAGGTAGTTGGCGACGCTGCCGATGACGTCGTCGCCGCCGGAGGACAGGTCGACGTGGCCGTCGTGGTCGAAGTCGACCGCGTACTTCATCAGGCTGCCGGGCATGAACTGCGGCCAGCCGACCGCGCCCGCGAACGAGCCGAGCACGCTGTCGGCGTCGCGGTTCTCGAGCGCGCACCAGACCAGGTAGGTCGCCAGCTCGTTGCGGTAGAACGCGCTGCGGTCGGAGCGGCCGGTGGGGAAGTCGAACGACAGCGTCGCGAGCGAGTCCAGCACGCGGTAGCGGCCCATCATGCGGCCGTAGAAGGTCTCGACGCCCACGATGCCCGCCACGAGCTCGGGCGGCACGCCGTAGCGCGCCTGCGCGTCGGCCAGCGCCTGCGCGTGCGCCTGCCACCACTGCACGCCGGCGGCGAGGCGCTTCGGCTCGAGGAAGCGGGCGCGGTACGCGGCCCAGTTCTTCGCGGTGCCGGCCGGGGCCGGCATGATGGCCCGGGCGACGCTCGGCTGGTAGCGCGCGCCGGCGAGCTGCGCCTCGACCCACGTGCGGTCGAGCCCGCGGTCGGCAGCGACCTGCGCGGCGAAGGCGAGCACGTCGTCGCGCCGGCCGTAGAGCACGCTGTCGGGGGCGCTGTCGTCGCGCACCGCGGCCGCGGTCTTCTTTTTCCTGTCCGCCTTCGTCTTGGCACCGGCTTTCGTCGTGGGCTTCGAGTGCAAGGTCTTCGCGGCGCTGCTCGTGTGCGGTGTCTTGCGTGCCGGCGCGATGGCCGGCGCCGGCGACGGCATCGAGGCCGCGGCCTCGTCCGAGCGCGTCGGCACGCGCG
>JASLEM010000203.1 GCA_030151165.1 Burkholderiaceae bacterium | reverse complement strand
ACCATCAGCGTCGCGCCGAAGCTGCGCGCCAACTCCTTGCGGACGGTCGAATCGAATAACATCGACCGATTATCTCCAATCGAGCCAACGAGCCTACTATGGACTTTCAAACCCTGGCCCTGCCCGACGCGGGCGTCGCGGCCATCAACGCCGATGCCCTGATCGTGATCGTTCCCGCCACGGGCGACCTGCCGTCGTTCGGCAGCGTGGTCGACGCCGCGCTGGCGGACGCCATCAAGGGCGGCGACCTCGAACGCAAGGCCGGCAAGTCGGTCTACCTGCCGCGCGTCGCCGGCGTGAAGGCCGGCCGCGTGGTGCTGGCCGTCGCGCGCGACGCCTCGGCCAAGGCCTTCAAGGCGGCCGTCGCGAGCGCGCTCGGCATCGTCAAGGCCGGCCCGGCCAAGCATGTCGCCGTCGTCGGCGGCGGCGCCACGGCCTCGCATGCCGAAGCGCTGGCGATCGCCGCGGGCGACGCCACGTACCACTACACGCACACCAAGCCGAGCGCCGCGCCCGCGCCCGCGCTGGCCAAGCTGACGTATGTCGTGCCGAAGGCCTCGGTCACCGTCGCGAAGACGGGCCTGGGCGTCGGCGCGGCGATCGTGTCGGGCATGGACCTGGCGCGCGAGTGCGCGAACCTGCCGGCCAACTACGCGACGCCGACCTTCCTCGGCGAGCAGGCGCTGGCGATGGCCAAGACGCACGGCCTCGAGGTCGAGGTGCTGGATCGCAAGCAGTGCGAGAAGCTGGGCATGGGCTCGTTCCTGTCGGTGGCGCGCGGCTCCGAGGAACCGCCGAAGTTCATCGTCATGCAGTGGAAGGGCGGCGCCAGGAAGGACGCGCCGGTCGTGCTCGTCGGCAAGGGCATCACGTTCGACACCGGCGGCATCTCGCTCAAGCCCGGCCCGGAGATGGACGAGATGAAGTTCGACATGTGCGGCGCCGCGAGCGTGCTCGGCACGCTGCGCGCGGTGGCCGAGCTCAAGCTCAAGGTCAACCTCGTCGGCCTGATCCCGACCTGCGACAACATGCCCTCGGGCAAGGCGACCAAGCCGGGCGACGTCGTGACGTCGATGTCGGGCCAGACCATCGAGATCCTGAACACGGACGCCGAAGGCCGCCTGATCCTGTGCGACGCGCTGACCTACGCCGAGCGCTTCAAGCCGCAGGCCGTGGTCGACATCGCCACGCTGACCGGCGCGATCGTGATCGCCCTCGGCCATCACAACAGCGGCCTGTTCTCGCCCGACGACACGCTCGCCGCCGACCTGCTCGCCGCCTCCGCGGCCGGCCTGGATCCGGCCTGGCGCATGCCGCTCGACGACGAGTACGACGACCTGCTCAAGAGCAACTTCGCCGACATGGCCAACATCGGCGGCCGCGCCGGCGGCTCGATCACCGCCGCGAAGTTCCTGCAGCGCTACACGGGCAAGTTCCCGTGGGCGCACCTGGACATCGCCGGCACCGCGCACCGCTCCGGCGCCGCGAAGGGCGCCACGGGCCGTCCGGTGCCGCTGCTGACGCACTTCGTGATGTCGAAGGCCGGCAAGTAAGCGAGGCGTCTTGACCGACGTCGCGTTCCATACCGGCATCGCGAATCCGCTGGATTACGCGTGCCGGCTGCTGCGCAAGGCCTATCGGTCGGGCGCGCGCGTGGCGGTGCACGGCGAGCCGGCAACGATCGACCGGCTCGACCAGGCGCTGTGGACCTTCGAGCCGCTCGAGTTCGTGCCGCACATCGTGCTGCCGCGCGACGGCGCGGACGCCGCGCGCGTCGCGAACACCCCGGTCGTGCTGGTGAAGGCCGGGGCGAGCGCGCCGGCGGAGTGCCGCGTCGCGGTGACGCTGGCCGCGCATCCGGTCGAGGACGTCGCGGCCTACGACCGCCTGATCGCGATCGTGGGCGTGTCGCCCGAGCACCGCGAGGCCGGCCGGCTGCGCTGGCGCGAGTACGAGCGGGCGGGGCACGCGATGAGCCACGTCGCCAAGCCCGCGGGCGCCGACGCCTGATCCCGCGAGGTCGCGAAGGGCTGGCATGCCGGACGCACCCGCCACCCGCACGGCCGCCTGCAGCTGCGGCCAGCTGAGCATCGAAGTGCGAGGCGACCCGCTCGGGGTCGGCCTCTGCCACTGCCTGGCGTGCCAGCGGCGCACCGGGAGCGTCTTCGCGGCGCTCGCGAGCTTCGCGACACCGTACCGGGTATCGGGCCAGGCGACGGAATACGTCCGCGCCGGCGACCAGGGCGCACGGTTCCGCTTCCGGTTCTGCCCGGCCTGCGGCACCACGGTCTTCCACACCGAGGAAGGGATCGACGGCTCGGTCGGCGTCGCGGTGGGCGCGTTCGCCGACCCGGGCTTCCCGCCGCCGCAGGTGTCCGTCTACGACTGCCGGCGCCACCCGTGGGTGCGCCTGCCGGACGGCGTCGAGGCCTTCGATCGCGACCCGGACTGAGTCCCCGCCGCCCTGGCGCTAGCGGCCGCGCGTGACCCGTCGCTCGGCCACGGCGCGCGGCGTGGTCGCCGGCGGCTTCGTGCCGGCGTCCTGCGTCTCCTCGATCCACAGCAACGCGTCGGTGTAGGCGACGAAGCTTTCGAGGTACGCGGGCGACAGCTCGCGCATCAGCGTCAGCGAGCGATGCACCAGCCGATGCGAGTTGAGCGGGCCTGCGTTCCCGGGCAACGCGGCCAGCGCCGACAGCGACTGCGCCAGCCGCTGCTCGACGCTGAGCTTCGCCCAGGTCTGGCGGAAGAACTGCAACGCCTCCAGTTCCGCGGGCGCGGCGCGGACGGGCAGGGCGGACGACGTCGACGTCGACGTTGGTGTCGACGTCGCACGGCCCTCGGAGGAGGCCGGCGACCGGCGTGCGACATGGTCGACGAGGTCGGCCAGCGGCCCGCGTCGCGGCGGCTCGGCGTCGATACGGCACCCCGTATCGGCCACGGGCGCCTCGGCCGACGCGGCGTCGGACTCGTAGGCCGCGACCAGCCCGGCCAACTTCTCATCGAGCACGCGCCGCGCCGGGCCGGCGTGGCCCGCGGCGCGTCGCGCGAACGCCTCGATGAAACGGAAGCGGACCGGGTCGAAGCGATCCGCGCCGCGCGAACGCAGCGCGTCCAGCGCATGGCCCACCGCGTCGGCCGCGAGCTCAGGCATGGGGCTGCGACGCTGCGCCGCGCGGGGGGCGCGGCGTGGGCGCCATCTCGACGCGGCGATTGCGCGAGCGGCCGTCGGCGTCGGCGTTCGGCGCGACCGGCTGCTCGGCGCCGAACGCTGCGGCGAAGATCTCCGACGAGGGCACGCCGGCCTCGATCAGCGCACGCGTGACCGTCAACGCGCGCTGCGCCGAGAGCTCCCAGTTGTCGGCGAACTGGCGATTGCCGCCGCGCACCTGGCGGTCGTCGGTGAAGCCGCTGACCATCAGGATCTCGTCGCGCGATTTCAGGTAGGTGGTGAGCGGCGCCGCGAGGCTGCGCAGCAGCTGCAGGCCGTCGGGCTGCAGGTCGGCCGAATTGAACGCGAACAGCACGCTGCCGTTGATGCCGATGCGGCCGTGGTCGAGCGTCAGGCGGCCGGCCGCGAGCGGGACGGCCAGCGCGCGCTCGAGGGCCTGGCGGCGTTGATCCTCCAGCTGATGCTGCCTGATCTCCGCATCGAGCCGCGTCTGCAGCTCCATCTGCGACGCCAGCGCGCACAGCAGGATCAGCGCGAACGCGCCCACCAGTCCGGCCATCAGGTCGCCGAAGACCGCCCAGACCGGGGTCGACGATTCCAGGCCAGCGTCGGCCTCGACCTCGTCCGCCGTCACGACGCCGCGCCTTCCGCGATCGCGCGGCCGGACAGGCGCTGCAGGTCCTCGATGATCTGCTTCTGCGACATCACGCTCAGGTCGATCACCTCGCGCGCCTGGGCCACGTAGTAGGCGAGCTGCTCGTCGCTGCGCGCCAGGGACTTGCCGAGCGCGCCGTCGATGCGCTGCAACTGCGCGGCGAGCTTGTCGTTGGACTGCGTGAACAGCTGCACGGCGAAGCCGAACGACTCGCCGAGGCTCGCGACCTCGACTGCGCTGCCCGTGACCTGAGCAGCCACCTCGGCCAGCTTGCCGGTCTCGGCGTCGACCTGCTCGGCAAAGCGCGCGCCGACGCGGTCGAGCAGGGTCGCCGACGAGTCGACCAGCGCGTCGATCGCGCCGCGCTGCGCGGTCGCGGCCTGGTTCACGGCGTCGACAGCGTGCCGAGCGTCTCGAGCATGCGGGCGCGCTCGTCGAGCAGCGCGTTGTCGCGCGCCATGCTGTCGGAGAGCTTGTCGCGCAGCTCGGAGATGACGTCGGCCGCCGCGCGCGGCGCTTCGGACGCGGCCTGCAGCAGCTGAGCGATCTCGGCGGTCGTGCTCTTCGCGTGGGCCTCGGCCTGCGTGGCGATGTCGCGCGCGGTGCGCGCCATCGTCTCGTTGATGCGCTCGTGCTGGGCGAGCGTCTGCGCGCCGGCCGCCTGCCATTCGCGCTGCAGCGACGCGGCCATCGCCTCGATCGCCTGCGTGAATGCCGCGCTGCGTTGCGCCTCGCGCTCGTCGGCGGCCGACTGGCGCGCCAGCGCCTGTTCGCCGGCCTGCCGCCATTCGCGCTGCAGCGACGACGCCATCGCCTCGATCGCCTGCGTGAACGCGGCGGTGCGTTGCTGCTCGCGCTGCGCGGCAGCGGTTTCCAGATCGGCATGCGCTTGTCCGACGCCGCGCAGCAGCGCGGCCGAGTGCTGCTCGAAGCCCGAGGCCGCGGCGGCCAGCGCGTCGTGCGTGCGGGTGGTCATGCGATCGTTCGCGCGCTCGTGCTGGGCCAGCGCGTCGCTCCAGCCGGACGTTACCCGGCTCGCCGTCTCGCCGAGCCGCGCAGCGACGCCATCGAGTTGCGTCGACACGTGCTCGGCGATGCGCGCGTGCAGCGCGGCGGTCTCGGCGGCCAGCCCCGACATCGCGGACGCCGTCGACCGTTGCAGCTCGGCGTGCCGGCGGGCGACGTCGTCCAGCAACGCCGCGGCGCGCTGCTCGAAGCCGTCGGCGAAGCGGTCATGCGAGGCGCGTAGATCGACGGCGAGGCCTTGGCTGGCCTGTTCGTGGCGGGCGAGCGCGGCCTGCCACGCATCGGCGGCCTGGCGGGTGCT
>JASLEM010000201.1 GCA_030151165.1 Burkholderiaceae bacterium | reverse complement strand
CCCGCGGACGCGACCTCGTCCCCGGCCGGCTGCGACGGGCGCAGCGCGAACCAGGCGCCGGCCGCGACCACGATCACCGCCACGCCGATGACCGGCAGCCTCATGCCGCCCGGCTTCGGCTTGGGCGCGGGCTTCGGCGGGATGCCGGCATCGGCCTGGTCCGTCGACGGCTTCGGCGCGGGCGGCGTCGCCAGCAGCTTGTCGACGTCGAGCTCGACCGCCTTCTCGGCGGGCTTGTCGACCGGGCGCACCATGGTCGCCTCGGCATCGTCCGCGTCGCGCTCGACGGCGGCCGGATGGACCATCGTGGCGTCGGCATCGTCCAGCGGCAGGTCGACGTCGGACGCCGCGGCGCGGCGCGCGGCCTCGGCAGCCTCGGCGGACTTGCGCTCGGCTTCCGCCCTGGCGGCCTTGGCCGCGGCGTCCGCCTTGGCCTTCGCATCGGCGTCCGCCTTGGCCTTCGCATCGGCTTCCGCCTTGCGTTTCGCCTCGGCCTCGGCCTTCCTGCGCGCTTCCTCGTCGGCCTTCTGCTTCGCGAGCTCGTCGGCCTTGCGCTTCGCCTCGGCTTCGGCGGCGCGCTTCGCGTCGGCTTCGGCCTTCCTGCGCGCGTCCTCCTCGGCCTTGCGCCGGGCTTCCAGTTCGGCGGCCTCGCGCTTCGCCTTTTCCTCGGCGACGCGGCGGGCCTCGGCCTCTTCGGCCAAGCGCTTCTTCTCGGCCTCGGCCGCCTTGCGCGCGGCTTCGGCCGCCTCCTCGGCCTTGCGCTTCGCTTCCAGCTCGGCCAGGCGCTTCGCCTCGGCCTCCGCCTTCAGCCGCGCCTCTTCCTCGGCTTTCTTGCGCGCGGCCTCTTCGGCGAGACGCTTCGCCTCCGCCGCCGCCTTCTCGGCCGCGATGCGGGCGGCTTCCTCGGCCTGGCGCTTCGCCTCCAGCTCGGCCACGCGCTTCGCCTCGGCCTCCGCCTTCAGGCGCGCCTCTTCCTCGGCTTTCTTGCGCGCGGCCTCTTCGGCGAGACGCTTCGCCTCCGCCGCCGCCTTCTCGGCCGCGATGCGCGCCGCTTCCTCGGCCTGGCGCTTGGCCTCCAGCTCGGCCAGGCGCTTCGCCTCGGCCTCCGCCTTCAGGCGCGCCTCTTCCTCGGCTTTCTTGCGCGCGGCCTCTTCGGCGAGACGCTTCGCCTCCGCCGCCGCCTTCTCGGCCGCGATGCGCGCCGCTTCCTCGGCCTTGCGCTTCGCTTCCAGCGCCTCGCGCGCCCGGACGCGCGCGGCGTCGGCCTCCATCCGCAGGCGCGTGACGAAGCCGGCCTGCGCCTGGATCTGCGCCTCGATGACGGCCATGCGCTCGAGTTGCGGCGGCGGCAGCTTGAGAGTCTGCTGCTGCAGCGAGCCGAAGCCCTTGGCGACCTGCTCGACGCTCGTCGCGAGCTTCTCGAGACGGCCCTGGATCGGGTCGACGACCTGCTCGCCCTGTGCCGGGTCCAGCGCCTCGAGCGCGCGCGACTCGGTGCCCCATGCGCCGTCCTGGCCGGCGAGCCGCTTCTCGAGCACCTCGAGCTTCTGGTTGAGGCTCGCGTGCGCGGCGGCCGCGTCGTGGTCGATCTTCTCGGCGATCGCGTCCTGCGCGGCGGCGGCCTCGGTCAGGCGCGCCTGGCGGGCTTCTAGGTCGCCCTGCGCGGCCGGGCTCAGCGCGTAGGACGCCGACGTGAACGCGCCGATCGCGGCCACGCTCTCGCGCAGCTTGCGTGCGTGGGCCTTGCCCGCGACCGATGCGTCCGGGCCGCCGATCAGCAGCGTGTGCTGCGTGAACAGCGCCTGCGCCGCGGCGAGATGCGCGGCGGCTTCGTCGAGCTGGCCTTGCGAGGTCTTGAGCCACTCGTCGGCCTGCGACTGCGCCTCGGCCTCGGCGCGGCGCTGTTCTTCCTCGGCCTCCTGGAGCTCGACCTCCGCGCGCCGCATCTCCTCCTCGGCGCGGCGCTTGGCTTCGTCCGCGCGGCGGCGCGCCTCTTCCAGCGCGCCGGCGCGGCCGGGCGCGATCGGCGAGCCGGCGGCGCTGTGCGATCCGGTCGCGCTGACACCGGTACCGGTACCCGTGTGCGTGCCGCCGGTGCGGCTCATCACCGAGCCGGTCGAACCCGTGCTCGTGCGCTCGCGCTCGCCGTCCTGCAGCGCCTTCAGCGTCTCGGTCGTCATGATCATCGTCGACTCGGACTCGTCCTCGTCGTTCGACAACCCGACCGCCGCCGTCAGCTCGCGGCTGAACTCGGAAGCGCTCTGGTAACGCTGGTCCTGCTGCTTGGCCAGCGCCTTGAGCACCACCGCGTCGATCGCCTCGGGGATCGACGGGTTGTGCTCCGACGGCGCCCGCGGCATCTCCATCAGCACCTTCTGCATCACCGCGACCATGCCGCCCGAGAACGGCCGTTCGCCGACCAGGAACTGGTACAGGATGACGCCCGCGGCGTAGAGGTCCGAGCGCGCATCGGCGGTCTCGCCGCGGATCTGCTCGGGCGACATGTAGCTGGGCGTGCCCAGCACGGTGCCGGCGTGCGTCTTCGAGGTCGAGTCGATGCGCGCGATGCCGAAGTCGCCGAGCTTCACCGAGCCGTCGTCGGTCACGAAGATGTTGTCGGGCTTGACGTCGCGATGCACCACGCCGCGGCTGTGCGAGTAGCCGAGGGCGTCCAGCAGCTCGCCCATCAGGCGCGCGATCTGCGACATCGAGAACGGGTGCCGCGCCGCGAAGAAGGACTTCAGCTCCTTGCCCTGCACGAACTCCATGACGATGAAGGACAGGCCCTTCTCCTCGCCGTAGTCGTAGATGCCGACGATGTTCTTGTGGTTCAGCCGCCCGGCCGCCTTCGCCTCGATCAGGAAGCGGCGCGAATGCTCCTCGGCTTCTTCCTGGTCGAGCTCGTCCTTCTTGATCGTCTTGATGGCGACGATCCGGTCGATGATCGGGTCGAACCCTTCATAGACGATGCCCATCGCACCCTTGCCGATCGCTCGGCGGATCTGGTACTTCCCCAGTTGTACGGGTACGTCGCTCAAAGGGCTGGCAGGTTAGGGCGACGATGCCCCGCTTCCGCACGCGGGCCGGGCATCGCCGGCCGCCGCTGCCTGAGGCGCGGCGACGGCCGATTCAAGAAATGACGGGATTGCCGAGGGCGCTCATCACGGAAGAAGCCCGGGCGACGTCGTGGAACGCCGGAGATGTTAACCGAGAGTTACCACCGGTCACACCGAGTTTTCCTCGCGATGATCGACACGGATGGTACCCAACCGGTCGAGTTCTGCACTCCCCCAGCGGGGGGATTTGGCGCGCGGAAAACACGGCGCGCAGCGGACTCCGCAACAACCCTCAAAGGGTTTGTCCGGGCGACTTCGGGATGTCACACGATGCATGCAGGCGCAGGCCCGGAACGGGTCGCCATCCATGTGTCCGAAAATGGCGAGTCCGGGCCGCCCGGATCCCTATGATGACGGCATGGAACTCGATCCCGACACCGCCTGGAACGCGCTCGCGGCGCACGATGCGCGCTACGACGGCCGCTTCTTCGTCGGCGTGACGTCGACCCGCATCTACTGCCGCCCGGTGTGCCGCGTGCGCACGCCGCGGCGCGAGAACTGCCGCTTCTACGCGAACGCCGCGACCGCCGAACAGGCCGGCTTCCGCCCCTGCCTGCGCTGCCGGCCCGAGCTCGCGCCGGGCCTGAGCCTGATGGATTCGTCGCAGGTGCTCGCGCAGCACGCGGCGCGGATGATCGACCACGCCGTGCGCGCCGGCGCCGCCGTGCGCATGCCCGCGCTCGCGGCCCGGCTCGGCGTGACGGAGCGCCACCTGCGGCGCGTCTTCGCCCAGGCCCACGGCGTCAGCCCGATCGACTACCTGACGACGCAGCGCCTGCTGCAGGCCAAGCAGCTGCTCACCGACACCGACCTGCCCGTCACCGAAGTGGCGCTCGCCTGCGGCTTCGAGAGCCTGCGCCGCTTCAACGCCGTCTTCGCCGAGCAGGTGCGGCTCAAGCCGACCGAGCTGCGGCGCGCCGGCGCGGCCGCGCGCGAACCCGCCGACCGCACCCGCGACCACACGCGCGTGCGCCTGGGATACCGCCCGCCGTATGACGTCGACAGCATGCTCGCCTTCTGGGGCCAGCGCGCGCTGGCGGGCGTCGAGCAGGTGGACGGCCGCGTGATACGGCGGACGTGGTCGGCACCGCCGCCCGCGTCGGACGACGCCGAGCGCGCCGCGCCCGCCACGCCGCCGGCACGCGGCTGGATCGAGATCGAGTTCCTGCCGGAGCGCAACGAGGTCGAGCTGCGCGCCTCCACCCGGCTCGCGGCGCACGGCGGCCAGCTGGTCGAGGCCACGCGCCACGCGCTCGACCTCGACGCCGACCCCGCGCACATGGCGCCGGTGCTCGAGGCGCTCGCCGGCCTGCATCCGGCCTCGGCGATGGCCGCCGGCCTGCGCATGCCGGGCAGCTTCGACGGCTTCGAGAGCGCGGCGCGCATCGTGCTGGGCCAGCAGGTGACGGTCGCCGCCGCGCGCACGCTGACGCTGCGGCTGGTCGAGCGCTTCGGCGCCGAGGTCGAGACGCCATGGCCCGCGCTGCGCCGCTGCTTCCCCGACGCGGCGACCATCGCCGCCGCCACGCCCGACTCGATCGGCGAGCTCGGCATCGTGCGCCAGCGCGTGGGCGCGCTGCAGGCGCTCGCGCGCGCGGTCGCCGGCGGCCTGCCGCTGCACCGCGGCGCGCCGCTGGCCACGACGCTCGACGCCCTGCGCGCCCTGCCCGGCATCGGCGACTGGACGGCCGAGCTGCTGGCGCTGCGCGTGCTCGGCTGGCCCGACGCCTTTCCCGCCACCGACATCGGCCTGCTGAAGGCGCTCGGATTCGCCGCCGCGCGCGACGCGCCGCACGCCCTCGCGCTCGCCGAGCCGTGGCGTCCGTGGCGCTCGTACGCGGTGATCGCGCTGTGGCGGGCCCTGGAATCGGGGCCGGCGGCGTCGGCCCCGACCCCGTCGTCGCCGACGCCGACGCCACCGACCCCACCGACGTCGACGAACGAGCCGAAGCGAAGGCCGAAGCCCACGACGCCCGCCGCGAAACCCGCGCGTGCCGCCGCGACGACACGCCGATCCCTCCCATCGAAGGACACGCCATGAACGCCACCGCCACCCACACCGCATCGAGCGTGCTGCCCGCGCGCCGCACGACGGGCGCCGCGCTCGCGCAAGCCGTCATCGAGACGCCGCTCGGCCCGCTCACGGCGCTCGCCAGCGAGGCCGGCCTGATGGGCCTCTGGTTCGACCACCAGCAGCACTGGCCCGGCGACCTGCGCGCCGAGCTCGACCCCGGCCAGCGCTGGATCGCGCAGGCGCGCGACGAGCTGGACGCCTACTTCGCCGGCCGGCTGCGCGAGTTCCGCGTGCCGCTCGCGCCACAGGGCACGCCGTTCCAGGAAGCGGTGTGGCTGCGGCTGCGCGAGATCGCGCTCGGCGACACCGTCAGCTACGGCCGGATCGCGCGCGAGGTCGGCAAACCGTCGGCGTCGCGCGCGGTGGGCGCGGCGGTCGGGCGCAATCCGCTGACGATCATCGTGCCGTGCCACCGCGTCGTCGGCGAGAACGGCACGCTGACGGGCTACGCCGGCGGCCTGCCGCGCAAGCGGTTCCTGCTCGATCTCGAAGGCGTGGTGCTGCCCGCCGACGCGCGCCACGCCACGCAGGCGAGCCTGCTGTGACCGGCGGCGAGGACCGCCGGCATTCATGAGCTGGCATCCGGCTTGCCCAGTCGGGGTTCCACTCTCACTGCGCGGAGACCGTCATGAAGGGTTCGCTGCTCGTCGTCGCTGTCGTTGTCGCCTCGGCTCTCGCGGCGGCGTCCGGGCCCGCGCGGGCCGTCGACTTCGCCCAGGTGCAGCCGGCGCTCGCGAAGAACGGCTGCCAGAGTTGCCACGGGCTCGCGGAGCAGGTCAACGGGCCGTCGTTCCGCGACATCGCCTCGCGCTACGTCAACAAGCCGGACGAGCGCTCCTACCTGAGCGACAAGATCCGCAAGGGCAGCAGCAACACCTGGGGCGCCGCGGCCATGCCGCCGACCGAGGGCATCGACGACCTCGACCTCAAGACGATCGTCGAGTGGCTCGCCTCCGGCGCACCCGGGCCCGCCACGCCGCAGTGAGCCGTCCGGCGCGGTATAACCGGCGTCCCCGCCGTTTCGCCGCCGAACCGTGACGCCTTCCGACCGCTCGATCTCCGCCCCGCCGACGCTGCGCCGCGCGACCTCCGCCGACGCACCGTCGATCGCCGCGATGCACACCGCCAGCCGCGCCACGACCTACCGCGGCATGCTGCCGGACGACTACCTCGACCGCGTGCTGCCCGGCCTGTGCCTGGCCGAATGGCGCGCCAAGCTGGCGAGCGGCGTCGGCGATGCGCGCGAGGTGCTGGTCGCCGAGTCGGGCGGCGAGGCGGTGGGCTTCACGTGCGTCTCCGCGCCGGACGCCGACGGCAGCAGCTACCTCGACAACCTGCACGCCCGCCCCGACCGCAAGGGCGGCGGGCTGGGCACGCTGATGCTGGACGCCGCGACGCAGTGGGCGCGCGGACGCGGCGCGCGGCGCATGCACCTGCTGGTGCTCGAGGGCAACGTGGCCGCGGCCGGCTTCTACGAGGCGCGCGGCTGGCATCTCGCCGGCCGCAGGGACGACGACGAGATGGACGGGCATCCGATCTCGTCGCTGGTCTACGCGCGCGTCCTCGATTGAACGGCCCGCGGGCCGCGCCGGATCAGCGGCTCACTTGAAGCACTTCATGTCGAACTCGTAGGTGGAGATCTGCGACATCTCCGACTTGACGAGCTCGCGCTGCACCGTGCCGTTCGACTCGCTGAGGCGGTACGGCGTGATCGAGCAGTGCGCCGGCGACAGGTCGACCAGAACCTCGTACTGCTCGCCGGCCTTCGGCGTGAACGACGGGATCTTGCAGACGCCGGCCTGCTTCGCGCGCGTGGCCTCTCGGACGGCAGGGGCCATCGCATTCATGATGTCGGCGACGGTCGCGGTCGGGTAGACGGCGCGCGGCCCGATCACCAGCGGTTCGCCGGCGCGCACGTGGCGCTCGAGCGAGGCCGACGACGGCGGCGCTTCGCCCAGCATGCCGATGCGCACCTCGTCCTTCGAGCCGCCGCCGGTCGTGCCGATCACGGCACGCTCGAAGCAGGCCGTCGAATCGAAGATCGCCATGTCGGCGTAGTACGCATAGGGGCGCACGTTGACGACGCGCACCTTGGCCGACGCTTCGGTCACCGCCGGCTCGACGTACGTCGGCGCGTTGCCCTGAGTCGTCGTGCACGCGGCCAGCAGCGCGACCAGACCCAGCGCGAGCAGCGACCGGAGGCCGCGAGAGGCGGCGCGGACGCTCGCCTGCGCGTTTTCTTCGGTGGATGTCTCGGCAGAAAGGGGGGTCTGGATGGTGTTCATCTGCGTCTCCTGCCCTTGTGTATCGGCGGCGTTAGGAAAACCTGTAGATTTTTGTCAAAGCCGACATCATCCGAACATCCTCGACATGTTCGGAAAAACGGGAACTGACCCGGAATGTCGGCGCTTTTCCGGCGAACTTGAGCAGGGGGGTTGTGCCTCGGGCGGCGCGAGGCCGCGCGCAGGCGATGCGGCGCGCGTGGCGCGATGCTAGGGCGCGGCGCCGGGCACGCGTCGCGCGTAGAAGCCGGCGACCTGGGAGATCTCGTCGGCCGTCATCGCGCGCGCCATATTGCGCATCTGCGCGTGGCTGTCGTTGCGGCGCGTGCCCGACTGGAACGCGACCAGCTGCGCGACGAGATAGTCCTTCGGCATGCCTTCGAGCCACGGCGCGCCGAGCTTCTGGTCGACGCTGCCGTGGCACGAGATGCACGGCGCGATGTTGCGCAGCGGCGCGCCGGTGCGCACGAGCGCGGGCAGCGAGTCGGCGTACGTGGTCGGCGCGTTGCGCGCCTTCGGCAGGTAAGCGTAGTAGGCGGCGAGGTCGGCGATGTCGCGATCGGTAAGCCGCTTCGCGAGGCCTTCCATGATCGCGCTCGAGCGCTGGCCGCCTTGGAAGTCGTGCAACTGCTTGACCATCACCTCCGGGTACTGGCCGGCGAGGTTCGGCGCGTCGGATGCGCTCAGGCCCAGCGCGCCGTGGCACATCGTGCAGTTCAGCGCGAGCGTCGCGCCGCGGCCGACGGCGTCGCTCGCGCCCGGCGCCGCCATCGAGCGCTCGAGGACGACGCGCGTCGCCGGCGCGCTCGCGCGCACGGGCTGGCCCGCGCTCCACGCCGTCGGCACGCCCGCCGCGCGGCAGATGCTGGCCCACAGGCCCTGCGCGCCGAAGTCGCTCGAGACCGACGGCAGCCACACGAAGCCGACCGCGAGCGAGATCGCCGTCAACGCGACGAGCGCGATCACGCAGCGCCGGAACACCGCGTTGCTCCACGAATAAAGAGACGTGTCGCTCATCACCGCGTCCCGATCGGGATGACGGGCACCGACGCCTGCTTCAGCGACGCGAGCTGCGCGATCGGATAGCCGTAGTTGACGACGGTCAGCGCGATCATCATCGCGACCCACAGCCCGAGGCGGTTCAGCGCGAGCGGCACGCGCGCGCCTTCGTGCACGGCGCGGCTGAAGGTGTACGGCGCGGGCACCTCGCGATGCGCGGACAGGCTGGCGCGCGCGAGGATCCACACGAATAGCGCCGCGGACACGACGACCAGCGCGCCGCCGATCGTCGACGCGGTGACCGTCCACGCCTGCGACGCGAGCGCGGGGTCGCTGAAGTCGTAGTACGCCATGCGCCGCGGCATGCCCAGCAGCCCGACCCAGTGCCACGGCAGCGTGAGCACCAGCATGCCGACGAACCACAGCCACAGTTGCGCCTTGATCGCGCCCGCGGGCAGCGGCGCGCAGCGCGTCAGCGACGGCCACAGGTCGTACGCGATCATGAAGTACATGATGACGATCGCGCCCGCGAAGATGAGGTGGAAGTGGCCGGTGACCCACTGCGTGTTGTGCACCGTCTCGTTCATCTGGTAGCTCATGTTGATGAGCCCGCCGGCGCCGCCCAGGCCCAGCATCACGAACGAGAACGCGAGCGCCAGCATCATCGGGTTGCCCCACGGCAGCGCCCTGACCCAGCCGAACGCGCCACGCCCGCCGCGCAGCCGGGCGACGATCTCCACCGACGCGACGATCGTGAAGACGGTCAGCAGCGTCGGCAACGACACCATCGCCGTCATCGCTGCATGCACGAACTTGAAGCCGGCGCCGACCTGCGGATCGGCGAACAGGTGGTGGATGCCGATCGGCATCGAGAACACGAGGAACAGCGCGAACGCGACACGGCCCATCGCGTCGCTGTACAGCCGCGAGCCGATCGCGCGCGGCACGATCGTGTAGAACGCGATGTAGGCCGGCATCAGCCAGAAGTAGACGATGGCGTGCAGCGTCCACGAGAAGAAGACGCGCGCCAGGCCGGCGTTGATCGTGTCCGTCCAGCCGAGCGACGCGGGCAGGATCAGCAGCAGGATCTCGAGCGCCGCGCCGAGCGAGGTCCACGCCCACAGGAACGCGCCGGCGCAGTTGCCGTACATCGCGAGCGGCACCGTCGCGCCCGGGTTCGCGCGCCGCCACGCGCGCAGGTTCACGGCCATCAGAGCGACCCACACCCACGAGCCGACCACCACCAGCACGACGCCGAGGTAGTAGAACGGGCTCGCGATCATCGGCGGATAGAACGTGTACAGCACCGAGGCCTTGCCGAGCCCGACGGTCGTCGCGGCCATCACCGTGCCGACGACGACGAGCCAGAAGCCCGTCCACGCCCAGCGCAGGCCGACCAGCGACATCTTCAACGCACGCTCGCAGACCGCGTAGCCGAAACCCATCGCGACGAGCGTCGGCATCACGTAGCCCATCACCGTCCCGTGCGCGGTGACGGAGCGGTAGTAGTGCTCGGGGTTGTTGATCCACGTGCTGAGCGGCGAGCGGATGAACATCTGCCACTCGCCGAGGCAGATCGCCGCGAGGAACGCGATGAACGCGAGCCAGAGATGCGCGAGGACGAGCCGGTCGGCACGATGTCCGCCGCCGGCCGGACTCGCGAGTTCAGCGCTGGACACAGCTGAGCCTTTCCACGCCGCGCGCCCGGGCGCGGAAGTCGTCCTGCGACACCACCAGCACGTGCGCCCACATCGCCTCGTGGCCGGTGCCGCAGTATTCGTGGCACGGCATCAACGCCTCGCCGGTCTGCCTGAAGCTCGTCGTGAACGTCGACACGAAGCCCGGCACCAGCATCGTGTTCGCGTTGGTGGTGCCGATGACGAAGCCGTGGATCGCGTCGGTGCTCGTCGCGCGGAACGTGACGGGGGTATCGACCGGCACGACGAGGCACTGCGGCTGGAACGAGTACTGCTGCGCGATCAGGCGGACGGTGACCTTGCCGTCGGCGTCGACCGCGGTGCCGAGGTTGCTCTCGACGAACTCGCCCGAGAGGTGCAGCGTCCTGACGTCGACGGTCTCGACGCGCGACGGCGGCATCGCGGCCCAGTGCACGCCCGTGACGACCATCATCGCGACCAGCAGCAGCAGGATCGCGCCGACGATGATCGCCCAGCGCCGCTCCGCGTGCTCGGCGACGGCCTCGGCGGCGTGGTCGTGCGGGACCGCGCTCATTGCATCACTCCGCGCGGCAGGTACGCGAAGAAGTAGAACGCGAACCAGATCGCGACGACGACGGCCGTCGCGACGCCCGCGACCGCGAACGCGCCAGCCGGGCCCTTCGCGACGACCTCGTCGACGCGCGCCTGGTCGTCGCCCGGGTTGCTGTGTTCGTCGGTCATCTCGCTCCTCATTCGGGCAGCAGCTTGCGCAGGTCGTTGGCCTGGGCCGCGGTGACGGGCGTGCCGTTGTTGCCCCACGCGACGCGCACGTAGGTCACCACCGCCGCAACCTGGTCGTCGCTCAGGATGTGGTTGAACGGCGGCATGCCGTAGGGCCGCGGGTTCTTGGAGGTGCCCGGCGCGTAGCCGCCGTTGAGCACCATGCGGATCGAGTTGACCGGCGACAGCATCGTGATCGACTGGTTGCCCGCGAGCGGCGGATAGGCCGGCGGCTGGCCCTTGCCTTCGCCGCCGTGGCACACCGCGCACTG